>CAZCFM010000036.1:0-30483 GCA_964497855.1 uncultured Verrucomicrobiota bacterium
ATCCGCTCACCGCGCAGCAGCTCGAACACGCGGGGCTCCAGCTCGTAGCGGCGTCCGTCGTGCAGCAGCGCCCCCCCCTGCAATGTCACCACCACGATATCCCGGTAGCGTGCTGCGGCCCGTCGTTCGGCCAAGGCTTGCCGACGTTCCCGTTCCGCCGCTTCACGTTCTTCCCGCTGTCGTTGAGCCGCTTCCTCGCGGCGAATACGAGCCTCCTCCTGACGTCGGTTCTCCTCAATCCGCAGTTCCGCGCGACGTTCAGGCGGCAGGGCCTCCCAATCCGACTTGCTCAAGCCCATCGGATAGGTCGCGCACCCAGCAATGATCAACAGACTCACAGTCCACAAAGCGTTTCGCAAAAGCGTTTTCACTCGTATTCCTCCAACTCGCCAACCCTATTCAATTGCTTCGGGGCTAATCAAGGGAAAAAGTGATTTGCGAGGCAGGTTTCCCTCACACCTAAAAAAAGGCCAGCACGAGGCTGACCTTTGGCCCACCCCTCAGGCTACCAGAGCCAGAGCGGTTGCCGGAGTGGTGGGATGTGGTTCCCAGACGGGATGCGCTGAGCTGGCTGCGGTGTATTCCACATCGCCGAGCTGGAGGTTCAAAATCGCCCCGTTTCGAACCCGTCCTGTCGCCCGTGTTGACACGCAAGGACAGGCAGGCTAATACAAAATGCCCTTTGTCACCCCACCACAGTTTTCCATGGATCCATACGCAGCCTGGCGCATCCCCGACTTCCGGCGTCTCCTTTTGGGACGCCTCTTTTTTATCACGGGCACCCAGGCCCAGGCCATGGCGCTTGGCTGGGAAGTCTACACGCGCACCAACGACCCCTTTGCCCTCGGCTTGGTCGCCCTGGTCAAAGGTCTTCCCATGCTCCTGCTGACCCTGCCCGCCGGAGTGATGGCCGACCGCTTTAACCGTCGCAACATCATGGTCACGTGTTTGAGCGGTGCCACCCTCACCTCCGTCCTGCTGGCGCTTGCCTCCCATCATTCCAGTGCGCTGTGGGTGATCTATGCCCTTCTGTTTCTCGACTCCTGCTTCATGCGGATGACCACACCCTCCGGCCAGTCGCTGATGCCCCTGCTCCTGCCGCGCCACCTCTTCGAAAACGGGGTCAAGTGGCAGAGCAACACCTTTCAGTTCACCTCCCTGGCCGGCCCCACCCTCGGAGGCATCCTGCTCGCGTGGAACCTGCAAGCGGTGTACATCGTCTGCGCCTGCACCTCCCTGATTTTCATCGCGATGCTCCTGCGCATCCGCATTCCCGCGACGCCTCCTAAACTGCGCGCACACTGGCTGCTCGAGGCCGCCGAAGGTCTCCGTTTTGTCTGGTCTAAAAAAATCCTGCTGGGGGCAGTGTCCCTCGATCTGTTTGCCGTACTCTTCGGCGGGGCCACCTACCTGCTCCCGATTTTTGCCCGCGATCTGTTGCCGCCGGTGCTGGGCCTCAGTCCCGAAAAAATGCTCGGACTCCTCAACGCCGCCCCCTTCGCCGGGGCCCTCAGCATGGGCTTTCTCATCGCCCACCGCCCACCCTTCCGCCACGCCGGACGCACCATGTTTCTCGGCGTCACCGGCTTCGGCATCGCCACCATCCTCTTCGGCTTCAGCCGGAATTTCTGGCTCAGCGCCTTCCTGCTCTTCCTCACGGGTGCCTTCGACAACCTGTCGGTCGTCGTCCGCCACACTCTCGTCAATCTGATCACCCCGGATCCCATGCGGGGGCGCGTGACCGCCGTCAACTCCATCTTTATCGGCTCCAGCAACGAACTGGGCGGCTTCGAATCCGGCACCGTCGCCCGCTTTTTCGGACCGGTCGTCTCCGTCGTCAGCGGGGGCATCGCCACCCTCGTCGTGGTCGTCCTCTGGATGGGCCTGTTCCCCCGGCTCCGCCGTTTCGGAAGCCTCGTCGATGCCACCGAAAACAACACCTAAGACCCTCCCATGACGACCCCTTCCCCAACACAGCTCCTCCGCGAACTCATCGCCGTCCCCTCGGTCAACCCCGCCCACTCCCGCGATCCCTCCATCTGCGGCGAACTCCGCATGGCCGAAACCTTCGCCCGCCTTCTCGCCGAACGCGGCTTTTCGGTGGACATCCTCGACAACTACCAACCCGAGCGCCCCTCCGTCATCGCCCACGCCGGCCCGGCCGACGGCCCGAGCCTGATGTTCGAAGTCCATCTGGACACGGTTGGCGTCGACCACATGAGCATCGATCCCTTCCAGGCCCGCATCGAGGAGGGGCGACTCTACGGACGCGGTGCCTGCGACATGAAAGGCGCCACCGCCGCCCTGCTCCACGCCCTCAGCCCCGAACGCGTCCGCGCCATCGCCGCCCGCGGCATCCGACTTCTCGTGGTGGGCGCTCCCGACGAAGAATGCGGAACCCTCGGGGCCACCACCCTCGCCGCGCAGGGCATTCGCGCCGACCGCGCCCTGATTCTCGAACCCACCCGCTGCCGTCCCGTGATCGCCCACAAGGGCGCCTATTGGTACGAGGTCATTCTCCACGGACGCGCCGGGCACGGCAGCCAGCCCCAGTCCGGCGTCAGCACCAACGAAGCCCTCGCCCGCCTGCTTCCCGAAATCCTGCGCGCCCACAAAGCCCTCCAGGACATGTTCATCCACCCGGTCCTCGGCTGCTCCAGCCTTAATTTTGGACGCATCGAGGGCGGGCACACCTACAACATCATCCCCGACCGCACCCTGCTGCAGCTCGACCGGCGCGTCGTGCCCAACGAGGCCCCGGAACTCTTCGAAAACGCACTCCGCCACATCCTCCAGGAACTCGTGCGCGACGGAAAACTGCTCTCCGCCGACTGCCGCCTGAGCAGCCGCACCCCCGCCTTTGCCACTCCCGCCGACAGTTCCCTCGTCCGGCAGCTTCAGGACGCCATCCACGACGTCACCGGCGAGCGCCCCGCCCCCGAGGGAACCTCCTGGGTCAGCGATGCCTCGCCCTTCGCCCAGGTCTGCGGCGAAACCCTCGTCTTCGGACCGGGCGACATCGCCCAGGCCCACACCGCCAACGAATACATCACCCTCGAACAACTCGATCAAGCCGCCGCCATCTTCGCACGTTTTCTCGACAACCTGGTCGCTTGAACCTTCAGAACAGGGCATCCCAAAAACGTCAGGTCGCGAAGAGTTTGAGATCGATTTTTACAACGGCTTTGCGCAGGGCGCTCGGAGTTGAGACTTGGATTTTGGGGCGGTGGGCGTCGTGTGGCAGGAAGATCGCGAAGTCGCCGGGACGCATCCGCAGGTCGGCACCGGGCGTTTCCGAAGGTCGGAAGAAGGCTACATCCTTGCTTCCGAGGTACGGAACGTCAACCGCGAGCGTGTCGAGGGGCGAGACTTCGATGATTTCCTCGCCGCGCATCAGGTATTGGATGTCGATGTAACGGCGGTGGGCTTCGAAACGGCAGAGGTCGCGGGACTGGGTGCTGTAGCCCTGGATCATGACGTACATGTCCTCGCCTTCCCAGGGAATGTTGGCGTCGGGATCGTCGGGACGGACGAGGGCGAGGCGCTGGAGGGCGCGCTGCCAGACCGGATGCTGGAGCAGGCAGGCGTAGGTGTCAGGCTGGGAAAGCTGGGCGGTGAACATGGGAAATTCTCAGCGGCTGCCCAGGGAAAGGTCCGGGCGGGTCAGGGTAACGGGAAGCTGGGCGGTGGTGGGACGTCCTGCGCCGCGACGGATGTCGAAGGACAGGGGTTGACCGCGCCAGAGGCGGGTGCCGCTGACGGCGTTCCAGGCGGTGGGCAGGCAGGGGGAAACCTCGAGGCCACGGTAGCCGGGTTTGAAGCCGAGCAGGCCTTCCCAGAGGCTGATCCACATCCACGCGGCGGAACCGGTGCGCCATCCGGAGAGGAAGAGGTTGCGCTGGGCGCGCTCGCCGCCGGCGGGGCCGATGTAGTAGTTGGGAATGACGTAGGGTTCGCTGTCGACGTTGGGCTTGTTGAAGGGATCGGGCAGGACGGTTTTCCATGCGTCGAGCGCGTCGTCGGCGTGTCCGGCCTCGGCAAGGGCCATCATCCAGAAGCCGTTGCCGTGCACATAGACACTGCCGTTTTCGTAGAAGCCAGGGGTCATGGCGGTCATCTGGCCGATACGCGGAACGAGTTTGCGGAAGGGCGGATGATGCAGCACGCAGCCGTAGCCGGTGTACAGGTTGGCCTTGACGGAGGCAATCATCTGGACCTGTTGTTCCGGCGTGGCGATGCCGGCCATCATCGCCCAGCTCTGGGCGTTGAGGAAAATGCGGCCGCAGCCGTCGTCCTCGGGCTGCGTGCGGGAAGAGCCCACCGCGCGGCCTTCGTCGTCGAAGGCGCGGATGAACCATTCGCCGTCCCAGCAGTGCGCCTGGATGACATCATGCAATTCGCGGGAGGCCTCGCGCATTTCGGCGGCCACACTCCCCTCGCCCACTTCATCGGCGAGTTCGGCAAAAAGATCGCAGCCCTGTTTGACCTGCATGGAGAGCATGACGCTGACGCCTTCGCCGGCCGCGCCGACGCCGTTCATCGTGTCGCACCAGTCGCCGTAGCGGATGCGGACGAGGCCGAGCTGGCCGCGGTCTTCGAGCAGATGGCGCTGGGCGCGCAGCACGTGTTCCCACATGGAGGCGCTGCCGGGATTCGGATGTTGCTCCGTGGGCAGCCAGGGCACGGTTTCCGAGAGCAGCCCGAAATCGCCGCTTTCCTTGAGGTAGCGGGTGAGGGCCATGATCATCCAGCAGGGGCTGTCGGCGTAGTGCTGCACATCGAGAATGCCGTTGGGCAGGCGCCAGGCGCGGATGCAGCGGCCGCTGGGGTATTGTTTGGAAAAAACTTCCTTGAGGGAGGCGCGGGCCAGGTCGGGATGGGTATGGCAGAGGGCGAAGGTGTCCTGCAGGACGTCGCGGAAACCGCGGCCGATGACGCGGCCCCAGGTGCCGACAAATTCGAGCTGGTGTTTCAGCCAGATGTTCGGCCAGCGGTTGAAGTCGGGCTCGGGAGTCTGCACGGTCCATCTCGCGGCCCGTTTTTCGGCGTGGGCGAGCAGGTCGGCGCGGATGGCGTCGATCTTGCCCGGCGCGAGAAGGAGGCCCACGCGTTCGCGGCCTTCCGCTTCGTGGTGGCACATGCCGACGGCAAAGGAGAGGGTCACGCTTTCGCCGGGGGCGAGGTTCAGCACAAAATGCTGCGAGGCGCCGAGCCAGTCGGTGCCGGCGACGGGATTGTGCGGGGCATCTTCAAGCATCGCGCGGGGTTTTTCGGCGTTGCCGTATTTGCCGTAGAAGGCCTCGCGGGAAAGGGTCACGCGCTCGGGTTTCTGGTCGCAGGCAAAAAAGGCGTTGAAGTATTTGGGGAACTTCACGCAGCGGTTTTCGCCGAGAATGAAGTTGCCGTCCTCGACATAATGACCGGCCAGCACGGCAATGAAGTCCATGAGCGTGCTGCCGCCGGTGAGGTGCATTTCCATGAAGGGGACCACACGGATGCGGCGGGGCCGGGAACTCTCGTTGATCACGCGGAAGGTCCACACTTCTGCGGGAATGTTTTCGCGGGGGACCATGACTTCCCACACGGCGCGGATGCCCTTGCGCAGGCTGGTCATGACTTGCCGGTTGGAGGACACGCGGCATTCCCATTCGTCGAAATCATCCGGACCGACGGCGCCGGTGGAGGTCCACCAGTCACGGCTTTCCTCGTCGCGCAGATAGATGTGGCGCGGACCGCCGCGTCCGTCGGCGTCCTCGGTGAGGTTCATCCGGTAGCCCTCTTCGCGGGGCTGGTAGAACGCGGCGCAGGTTCCGAACTGCGTCATGTTCACCATCCAGGTGCTGTTGCAAAGGTAATTGTGCCAGTGGCGCGGCGTGTGGCGGTCGGTGATGATGTAAGCGTTTTCGCTGTCGCTGAAGAATCCGTGGGGGTAGGTTTGCATAAAGGGGTCAGGTGTTAAAAATCAATCTGTTCCATGTGTTCGGGCATGTTCATGTCTTCGATGACGACCGGTTGGACGTGATGATGAAAACCGAGGAACGGGACAATCACTTCATAGACATTGGCGGGGATCAGCAGTTCCATCGTGTAGACTTTTTCGCTGACCGTCATGCGGAGGCTGTCGATCATGTCGAGCAAGGGTTTTGCGTTCATCCCCTCAGCGTTCTGCTGAATCATGGGTCGGATTTCCTGGAGACTTTGTTTTCGTTTCGCGACCAGGGGATCCAGCAGGTTGGGGCCGACGGGTTCTCCGCTGCCCACAAGCCGAAGTCCCTTCTCATTCGGTTCCCCCAGAATGCGGAAGTTTTTCAGGTGTTTACATTCTTCGAGTGGAATGGGAAGGGTTTGCGGGGCCGTCACAAAAAGACGCAGCACAGAGGCCTCGGGCACGTCTTTCCGCAGGGCCGTCAGGGCCTCCGGGAGTTTGCTGTCGGCGGGGGGGCTGCTCAAGGAAGCCAACAAGGCGTCCAGAGGCATGGCCTTTTCGTTTCCGGCCAGCATGACCACCAGTCGGCGTTCGTTCAGGGGGATGATGACGATTTCATCATCGATGCGCAGCAGTTCCAACTGCCCTCGGGTCACCTTCTCTGTGCGTTTTTCCTCCAGAAGCCACGCGGAAAGTCGGGCGGGATTGTATTCCCCATCCAGAACCACCAAGGCCCATCCTATATTGCCGTTCATCACGGCGGAGCTGGCGAGGGTGATCTGATCCACGCGGACATCGCCGATGGCCTCCAACATCGGCAACACGCCTTGATGCAAGGGGCGGACACGGTTGGGAGGGCCTTCTTTGGGGAAAGGTTTCAAGGTCAATTCGAGCAGATTGGCTGTTTCCGCGGGCAAAAACACTTCAGCGGAAGACAAGGCAGGCAGCGGCGCATCGGCCTCGTTGCGCAGACGGCGCAGGCCGCGTTTGGCCTCGCGGGCCACATCGCGATCCGCATCCTCGACCAGGCTCAGGAAAAGAGCCTCGTCTTGTTGTTCGGCCAGGTCCGCCAATCCCCGCAAGGCCATTGCCCGGCGGATCGCGGAGGGTTTTTTCCGGGGCTGCAACGCTTTGAGCAGCTCGGCCGACCGCATCGCGATTTCCGGGTCTTTGTTCTGTTGCGCCCCGCGCAGGGCCGTCTCAACCGAAGCTCCCATCTTCCGCAATTCGCGGGTGGCGTCTTCGCGATCCTGAAAACGATCCGCACCCAACTGGCGGATCAGGGCCTCCACATCGGGAGGCGCTTGCAGGGGTGCGGACTGCAACTCCTGGCGGAAAGCCTCCGCGCTCACGGTCACGCCTTCGGCGGCCCAAAATGCGCCGGAGTCCACCTGATCGAGCAGGGAGTTTCCGCCGCCCAGAAGCAGGAGAATCAATGCAAACGGGAACATCGCGGCCATCATCACCACTCCTCTTCGGTTTTCTGCTGGCGGGGATCGTAAATGTTGAAGCGCAGTTTTGTGATCATGGAACGGCGCAGATTCAAATCGCCGGAATTTTGCGAGCTGCCTTTCAAAAATTCGGTTCCAAGGGTATTCAAGCGCAGCGTTATCCGCTCCTCGGTGGGGAAAAATACTTCCACATCGCCGGGATGACGTCGGGCCTGCTCCCGGGTTTTGCTGGCCAATTCCACGCGGGCCACGCGCTGGACGGGCACATCAAAGGTGGCAAAATCAGTGACAAACTTCATTTGACCATTGGCAATCTGCTCCAATTTTCCGCTGAATTTGTCGCCATTGCTGAATTCCGCCATGTCGGTTTCGCCCTGGCCCTCTTCGCTGCCGGCACCGCCAAATTTTCCATCCCACTGGGTGACGCGGATATTCGAAACGCGCAAGGCGTTTCCGGAGGTACTTTGCAGGATCAGGGCGGAGCCAGTGAGGGGGCCCGGGGAAGTGTCCTTCCACTGCTTGGCCAAGACCCCATCCACAAGAAGGGCGATATTTTGACCTTTGCGATCCAGTTTCAGGCTCAAGGTGGCCCGGGTGGACGTCTGAAAGGCTTCGAAATTAATAGCTCCCAGATCATTGCCCCCGTGTGTATTGGAATAGCGGAAGAGACGGACATAACTGCCCTGAATCATCAGGGTGTGGCTGTTCTGGTGAATCGACTCCGGATTCTCGCCCCAGAATCCTATGTTGATCTGAGCATTCCCACGCCAGGCGAGATCCATTTCAATCGAAGCCATGTCCGGCAGATCATCGATTACGCGGCCAATCGACTGGTTTCCCGAGCGGCTGGTGAGGGTGCCTTTGCTGAAAGCCCAGCTGTTCTGATTTGTTTTCCACTCCTCCAGGCTGTTGGGGCCTTCGTACACAATTTTGGACTCCGTCGCCGGACGAATCGACTTCACATGCGCAACCACCAGCGTGACGTTTCCAGCGTAGGGGGTTTCGATCACCAGATTGTTACCGCTCATCGAGACAATCTTGCCCCGGTAGATGTCGCCGTTGGTCATTTCCACGCGGGCCAGTTTCAGAAGCCCCCCCACGTCACGCCGCCCCTTGAGGACGGCGCCCTGCAGGTTGTCCATCACAAAGGACATGGAATCCACCGCGTCGGGGTGTTTCCAGCGCAGCTTTTGTTCCTCAATTCCAAGCAGGTCGCCACTCATGCGGTCCCCCATCAGGAAATCGAGTACATCCAGCGCTGGGCCACTGCCCCCTGCTCCATGGCTGCTGGTGTGGGGTTGATTGACAACGCTACCCTCTTCGCCGGGCGTGGACTCGTTGGGGTCAACAAGCCCTTCAATTTGAAGTTGTGCTTGCAGGGAAGAAGCGATCACCAAAATTGGGATCAAAAAGACAACAAATTTGAGTTTCATAGGGGCCTTTCCCTGTCAGATTCACAGCGAAAGGCAATGGAAAACTGTGAATGTCAGGGAGCCAGCGCAGGAGCGCCCGTCGGAGCCTCCTCAGGTGCAACCGTCGGAGCCTCCGTAGGGGCAACCGTAGGATCAACCGTCGGCGTGCCCGTCGGAGCAAGCGTCGGAGTGCCTGTCGGAGCCACCGTCGACAATTTATCCGCAATCGAGGCTTCCAAATCGTCGAGGTTGATTTTCTGCAAGGGGGTCAAGCCGAAGGCCCCGGTGCGTGTGCGCAAATGTCTGGCAAAATCCTGGGCGAGGGCAACGGTTTCATCGCGCGATCCCTGCACTTCGGCATAAACACCAATCGAATACTGGAAACGGCTGTATTCCTCCGGATGTTTCCACGAACGGAGCATGTGCTGGATGCGATTTTTGTAGCTGTCCACGTTTCCATGGGTGACCCGATACTCAATTTGCTCGTTCATGAGAATCGAAATCTGGTCTCGGTTGTACCAGTACAACACCATCTGACGTTTGGTGTCGTTGGCGTACATGCGGGAAAACATGATTTCGTGGGGATCATTGAGGTCATCGGGCAGAGGCACCGGGTCTTCGATCTCCCAGCCGGCGCCGCGGAAACAAACGTCCGGCGAATGGGGGAAGGCCCAGGAATTTCCGTTGAAGCCTATGACAGGCTCCCAGAAATTAATGATCACGTAGAGCATTTTGTTTTCGGGGGAGACGTAGTAGGCGACGTAACTTTCCGAGGGACGAAGCACGCGCAACGCGTCTTCGGGAAGTTCGCCCCAGTGAATGCGGCGGTAGGGGCCAACTTCACCCGGGAAGGCATCCAGAGTCTGCCGGTTGCGGGCAATCAGATACTGAACGCGGCTGCGGATCGCGTAGCGTTGGAAAATCATGAGCTGCGCCATGAAGAGCAGAAACAAAAGGAAATACACGCCGATGCGCACGCGGGCAATGCCGGTAAAAAAGCGTTCGCGCTGGGTTCCGGCATCCATCGCATGGGGGGCATCGCCCTCTTTCGCCTCGGGATCGTTCGAGGCATGATAGGCGCTGTAGCCCCCGTAGGAGTTTCCAGCCCCGTACACCCCATAGACCCCATAGGTTCCGTAGGATCCGTACACGTCACTTTTGCCCTGCGCCGGCGGAGCCAGGAACCGGGACAGCAAGACCATGATGATCGACGACAGGAAAAACGAAACGCCCCCGACGATATCGTGACGGGTTCCTTCCGCCCAGACCATGCCGCCCCCACTCATGCCGCCACCCCAGTGGCACAACAGGGCGGTGGCCACCACACGCAGCACATTCTGGAAAATCGCCAGAAAGACTCCAAGGGGAACGAACAACCCGATCAGGAAAGGACGCAAGCGGAGGAACCAGGCAATCGCAGGCGCAACCGCAAGCATGGCCCACAGGGAGCGAATCCCGCTGCAGGCATCGGCAACGCCGAGTTGCACATCCGGAATTTCAATCACATTGTTGCTGACGTACACGCTGAAACCGAAAACACTCAGAATCCAGGAGGACGAAGCCGTCACAATGTTGCGCAGGATATTCTTCAACCAGGTTTCCGGGTAGCCCGGCAGACCCGGGATCAAAAAGAGTAGATAGAGCAAGGGAAACCAGAACATGCGGATGGCCGCGACTCCGAAAAAACAAATGAAAATACCCCAGACCGTTAAAACAATGCCCACACTGGTGAAGTATTCACTGGCCACGCCACCGGCCACAAGTCCGATTTCGTACCACATCGCGAAAAATTGAATCACGAGTCCAACAATCAACAGCGGAAAACCCCGCCAATCGCCCACCGCGACCGGCAAATCGCCTTTTTTAGCCTCCGCGATGATTTTCCATGCGGCGGCGGCGGCAATCACCGGCACCAAAATGACGTGGGAATAGTCCGCCATGTTGAGGTAAAACTTGCCGAGGCTGATGTACATGTAGATATTGGACAGAACAAGGCCCAGCAGAATCCAGACCGCCTCTTTATAATCCAGATGCGGAACGCGGATGATGTCCTTCAACATTCCGTAGCCGTAGCCGTAGAAACGACGGCGCTGTGCCCGGCTGCGCTGCGAGCGTCCGCCCTTTGCGGGCTGTGCTTGAGACGGATCCGGCGGGGGAGGCGTCGAAGGGGGTAGAGGGGTATCGGTCATGATTACTCTCCGGCAGGAAGCGTTTTCAGCAGCGCAGTGGCTTCAGCCGCATCCGGGAAACTGGGGTCCACCATCAGCGATGTGTGGAGCTCTCGGCGGGCATCATCCAAGCGACCCAGGGATTTGAGACTTCGGGCGTAATGATACCGGATGGTTGAATTGCCCCCGACGCGATTCAGAGCGTCTTCGTAGATTGTGAGAGCCTCCTCATGACGGTTCATCGCCGCCAGAACAAATGCGTGCGTATCCATAATCAACGGATTGTCGGCAAACTGCGCTTTCAGGGCCTCGGAGAGGACCAGGGCGCGATCAAGATCCTGCCCGGCGCGGGCCAGCAGGAATGCGAGATTGTTTTTCAGATCGGCGGCGTCCGGATACTTCTCCTGCAACATGCGCGTGTCGGCCAAGGCCTCGCGCCATTGCGGAGTCTGCATCAGAATTTGGGTCAGGCGCACCCGCAGGACATCCGCTTCGGGTGTTTCCTTCAGTCGATCCCGAAGGTAGAGAATGGCTTCATTTTGCTGACCCATGTTGACCATCGCCTGGGTAAGCAGGGAGATCAGCGCAGGATCATCCTGGCGGAGGGCAAGAGCTTTTTCGAGTTGAACCTTGGCTTCCCCGGGGCGGTTCATGGCCAGAAGCTGCTGAGCCAGGAAAATTTCGATGTTGCGGGTCCCTGGCGCTTTCAGCAGAGTCTGCGTCGCATGCTGCGCCGCCTCCTCATGCATGCGGAGCTGGGCATAGAGCTGGGCCAGCATCCAATGCGCGGAGCGCTCCACGCTGGCCACACGGGAACCCGTGAGCTGGGTAGCCCATTTTTTGCCTTCGGAAATGTTGCCGGATTGCAAGAGAAGTTCGGCATAACGAAGGCGCAACCCGAGATCGCCACCAAAACGACTGATCAGGGAATTGTAGGCCCGCAGTCCGGCCCCCAACCCGTAGCGGGCACTGATCAAATCCGCCTGATTGCGCAGGGCTTCCAGATGGTCCGGGTTGATCTTCAGCACCTGCGCCAAGGTTGCATCCACTTTGTCCATTTGTTTGTCCTGGGCAAAAAGCGGAATGCTGGCCATCAGGGCGTCCACATGGTTCGGATCCAATTCCAGGGCCTTGGCAATGTGGCCCTTGGCAATGTCCAGATTGCGGAACAACCCCATTTCCAGACGGGCGGCAAAGGACAACACATCGGGATCTTCGGGTTCCAGGGCCACCAGTCGATCCAGCAGTTCCCTCACCCGTTCGGGCTGGTTTTCAGACGCCAGCAGCGCCGCATTCATCCGGAGGGCCCTGCGGTCTTCGGGCGCAGCCTCCAGGGCCCGGCCCGCATACACCACCGCTTCCGCGCGGGCTTCTTTGCGTTCCAATACCTCGGCAAGGGTCAACAGCGCATTGACATGTTTCGCGTCCAGCTCGATGGTTTTGCGGAGACTTTGTTCGCCCTGCGTCCATTGACCGGTGATCAGCAAGGTGCGGGCATATTCGAAATGCATTTTGGGCACGGCCGGATCGGCTTTGATCGCAATGCGGAATTCGGTGATCGCGGTTTTGAAATCCTTTTTGTCGAAGTTCTTCACGCCGGACAGGAAATAGCGTTCGGCTTTCTCCGGATTGTGGCGAACCCCTTCGGTTTCCAAAAAGTCGATGTCTGTGTTTTCCACACCTTGGGAGGGGTTGAAGAACGTCACGAAATTCCTGAAGAGTTCCTTGGGATTGGAGGACGAGAGGATCAGGGCCGAGAAAATCAACGCGAACCAGAAGAGTGTCAGACCGATTGCCACCAGGGACACCCAGCCCTTCACCTGCACAAAACCGCCCTCCCGTTTGCAGAAGGCCATGCGTTTGCCGCCTTCTTTGCGGAAGCGGATGCAGGGCGACACCATCGTCACCAGCCATCCGTTGCGGTATTTGAGCACCGATCGCACCGGATGCGGGTTGCTGCTGTGGTCTTCCCCCCGGCACAAATGGCAAGGCTGATCCTTGTCACGACGCACCACACGTTTCATCCACCCGAAGGTGATGATCCATGCGTCTATCGTCAGAAAAACAAGATCAACAGGAAGCAGCAAAAGCTGGATGAGAATTTTCATGATCGGGAGGTCTCCATTGGAAAAAGAATATAGACGATAACCAACTTATGGGTAACCGCAAATAAAAAACACGTCAGAAAAAAGAGAGTCCACGCACGTGCCAGAGGATTAACCTCTATCAGCGAGTTCCAGCATCACAGGAGATTTTGACGCAACCAGCGGATTTCGGCCGCCATGTCCGACGGGCGAAACAAGGCGGAACCGACATCGAAAATGTTGGCCCCCTGTTCCCGGCAGCGGGCGCAGGTCTCTCGGTTCAGGCCCCCGTCCACGGCAATCGCAAGGTCAGGGCGGCGCCGCCGGAGTTCGGCCATGCGGGGCAAGGGTTCGGACAGGAAGGCCTGCCCTCCGAATCCAGGATTCACCGTCATGAACAACACCTCGTCGCACAGATCGAGCACCCCATCAATGGCCTCCAGCGGGGTTGCGGGATTGAGCACAATGCCAGACCGTACACCGCGGGCACGGATGCGGCCCAACGTGTCCGCAACATCGTGCTCGGCCTCAATATGCACCAGCAAGGTATCCGCCCCCGCATCGCAAAACGGGTCCACATAGCGGTCGGGGTACAGCATCATCAAATGAACATTCAGGGGAATCCGGACCGCTTTTTTGGCCATGGCAACCACCGAGGGACTGAAACTGACATTCGGGACAAACACCCCGTCCATAATGTCAATGTGCACTTCGTCCGCCCCGGCATCCTCCACCCGTCGGCACGCATCATGCAGATGCCCGACATCAGCGGCAAGAATGGAGGGATGAATACGGACAGGAGGCGTTGGAGGGTGCATGGGTTCAAACCTTTGGAATGGGATAGGCTCTTCTACCGGATGGACCACCCCACTCAAGTAAAAGCGCCACACGAATCAGGAGAATTTAATATTGTAGCTTGAAATAATGACGCCACGATCTGCATTTCATGCGCACTTGCGTTTTTCCGCAAGGATTCTGGTATTTGCCAGCGAAGGCGCTATTCTGCGTTTCACAATGAAACCAACCCCCACCGCTTCCGGGCATCTGCCGCTGCGCGTATTGCTGGAGCCCCTCAAGAAACCCCTTAAAAAGCACGGCCATCTTGCAGTCCTGACCATCATTGCCGGCTGGATGAAGTTCATGCTGCCCCTCGGGGTTCCGCTGCTCACCGGGCATTTGATCGACGAAGTTCTGCTCCGCCCCGCCGGTCCGGAGACCCGCGCCGAACTTCTGCACCTCGCCCTCTATTCCTCCGGACTGCTCCTCGCCCTCGCCGTCGCCACCTACTACCGCTCCGCCCTCGCCCAACAGCTCGCCAGCCAACTCCAGCACAACCTGCGCCGCCGCCTTTTCCACCACATCCAGCGCCTGGGCATGAGCTTCTTTCACCGCCACCACGCCGGCTCCCTCGGTTCGCGCGTGAGTTCCGACATCTCCTACGCCGGCATTGTCGTGGACAAGGGCCTGATTCAGCTCTCCATGGATGGGGTCATGCTCCTGACGCTCGCCGTGATCATGGTCCGCATCAACGTACCCCTCACCCTCATCACCTTTGCCCTCCTCGGGGGCAACGCCCTGACCGTCCGCAAATTCGGCCCCCTCATTCGCGTCAGCCTCAAAGCCATCCAGGAACAACAGTCTTCGGTCACCGGCCGCGCCGCCGAGTATTTTTCCGCGATTTCCCTGGTGAAAGCATACGGCGGTGAAAAAGAGAGCGGCCGCATTTTCAGCGAATCCTCGGCCCAGGTTCGCGACTTGCAATTGGCGAATTCACATTTGCAGGGCACCTTTCAGGGAATCAGCCACAGCCTGCTGATCGCCGCCCAGGTCATCGTCGCCCTCGTCGGTGCCTGGATGATTCTCGAAATGCCGGGCAGTCTGAGCAAAGGCAATCTGGTGAGTTTCCTGCTGTTCTGCTCCCTGATCAACGGCAGTGTTCAGCGCCTCTCGGAGTCCCTGATCCAAATTCAGGAAGGCTTTGCCGCCCTCGAGCGCATCCACGACATCCTCGAACTCTCCCCCAACCCGGAGGAAGATCCCCAGGCCCTCTCCCCTCCCCTGAGCGGGGCCCTCCGCTTCGAACACGTCCATTTCGGCTACGGCGAAAAACGCGTGCTCCACGATTTCAATTTTCAGTTCAAGGCCGGACGCACCTACGCCCTCGTCGGCCCCTCCGGCAGCGGCAAAAGCACCCTCACCCAGCTCATTCTCCGCTTTTTTGACCCCAACGAAGGCCAAATCTGCCTGGACGACACGCCGCTGACCCGCATCGCCCTCTCCCACTACCGCAGCCAGGTCGCCACTGTCCTCCAAGACCCCATCATCTTCTCCACCTCCGTCCGCGAAAACATCGGTTTCGCCGCCGACACCCCCAGCTCCGAGGCCATCGAAACCGCCGCCCGCGCCGCCCTCGCCCACGACTTCATCCTCCAGCTCCCCAAAGGCTACGACAGTCCCCTCGGCGAACGCGGCGTCTCCCTCTCCGGCGACCAGCGCCAGCGCATCGCCATCGCCCGCGCCCTCATGCGAGACCCCCGCATCCTGATTCTCGACGAAGCCACCTCCGCCCTCGACTCCGTCACCGAACGCAGCATTCAGGACGTCATCGAAGCCCTGCGCGGCACCCGCACTGTCATCCTCATCGCCCACCGCCTCTCCACCGTCAAGAACGTCGACGAAATCCTCGTATTAGAGAACGGACGCCTCGTGGAAACCGGCTCTTTCGAGGACTTGCGCAACCGCGATGGACTCTTCTCCCGCCTGCTCCACGACCAGTCGCTCGCTGAGCATTCGGTTTTATAGACGCCAGTCAATTTCCGGCTCGCCCCAGTCCCGCAGGATCGCGTTGACGCGACTGAAGGGACGGCTGCCGAGGAAGCCGCGGTGCGCCGACAGCGGCGAGGGGTGCGGCGATTCGATGACAGCATGACGCCCCCTGTCGATCGCCACCGCTTTGTTGCGGGCATAGGAACCCCAGAGGATAAACACCAAACGACGCGGGTGCCCGTTCAGGCGCAGCACCACCTCGTCGGTGAAGGCCTCCCAACCCTGTTTCTGATGCGATCCGGCCTCGTGGGCGCGCACGGTCAGGGTCGCATTCAGGAGCAGAACCCCCTGCGCGGCCCATGCCGACAAGTCGCCGTGGCCCGGCGGCGGCAGGCCGAGGTCGCTTTTCATCTCGCTGTGGATGTTGCGCAGGGAGGGCGGAATGTCCACGTCCCTGCCAACGCTGAAACAAAGTCCGTTCGCCTGGCCGGGGCCGTGGTAGGGGTCCTGGCCCAGGATGACCACGCGCACCTTGTCCCAGGGCGTGTTGTCAAATGCCGCGAAAATCCGGGGCCCCGGCGGAAACACCGTTTTCCCGGCATCCTTCTCCGCAACCAGAAATTGTTTCAGCTTCAGAAACGACGGAGCCGCAAAGGCGGCGGCCAACTGCTGTTTCCAGCCCTCCTCCAGTTGAACGGACACAACGGACGGAACGGACTGCGGGGGCTTGTCTCGGGCCGAAGCCCCAGTTGCGGATTCCGTCCGTTTCGTCTGTTCCGTCCGTTCTGCAGGACGAGTCATCCGGGCCATATACAGCCTTTCGGAGTGAGATGTTTGTGGTAATCCCGCCCCAACTCGCCCAGACTGGACTTGGCCACATTCGTCAGATTCATTTCCAGTTTTCGGCTGGTGGCGCTGTCCTCGCTGCCCTCGGCGATGTTCTGATACCCGCTCCGCGCCGCCTGCACCATCTGATCATGGTGACGATCCTGCCTCGGGACGAAACGGTCACAAAAACGACACGTGTAATCGTACAACATCTCCGAAACTTGATAGGCCTTGAGATTGCGGTAGCCTCCATGTTTCCCAAACACCCGCCCAGCCGCCTCCGATCGCAATGCCCTCCGGGAGGGTTCACCTTTCCCCCGTCCGATTTGTCCGTTCTGTCCGTTTCGGCTGTGGTTCTCTTCGTGCATAGATGTTATAGACCATCAAATATTGCACCCCAATTGTCAAGGTCCAAGACCAACCCACGATTTTGTACTATTTGTAATGCGCTGACAAAAAACTCACGGTTTTTCGGTTGCAGCGCCCCAACGCCCCCCCTAGATTCCGGTTTCATGCACCCGTCAAGGATACCGGCATGATCGAAAACACCTACCACTGGCCCGCCGATGGCGAGAGCCGCTCCTGGACCCAGTTCTGGGTCACCACCTTCACCACCCCCGTAGGCCAGGCCCGCGCCGTGGGCATTTTGTACAGCACCGACAATGGCAACCGTTGGACCCAGCAGCCGATGGAGCATTCCTGCGTCCTCGGCGAACAGGACGTCTGGCACGTCAACCTCGGCACCTTCCCCGCAGCCACCCGCATCCGCTACGCCATCGAAGCCATCGATCCCTCCGGCGCCTCCCACTGGGACAACAACCACGGCAAAGACCACTACGCCCTCATCGGCTCCCCCGCCGACCTCCGCGTCGCGGGGTGAATGAAACCAAAATAATCTCGCCCCCGCCGGAAAAATCGGCCAAACAGCTGGCATGCAATCCTTTTTCGGCAATGACCGCGTATTGGGCGTCCTCGGTGCCGGCCAACTGGGCAAAATGCTCGCCCAGGCCGCTTCTCCCTGGGACCTGACCCTCCACATGCTCGACCCCACCCCCGGCGCTCCCGCCGCCCACCTCTGCGCCCGCTTCGTGCCGGGCGACTTCCGCGACGAGGAAACCGTGTACCGCTTCGGACAGGACTGCGACCTGCTCACCATCGAAATCGAACAGGTCAACGTCCGCGCTCTCGAACGCCTCGCCGCCGAAGGCAAAACCATCCACCCCGCCCCCGCCGCCCTCCGCATCATCCAGGATAAGGGCCTGCAAAAAGAGTTTTTCACCCGCCACGGACTCCCCACCGCGCCTTATGTTCTGTACGACGGACCCGACACCGTCCACGCCGCCCGCCCCGCCCTCCCCTGCGTGCAAAAAAAACGCACCGAGGGCTACGACGGCCGCGGCGTCAAAATCCTGCGCACAGAGGCCGACTTCGACAAACTCCTGCCCGGCCCCTGCCTGATCGAGGACGCCGTGGACGTGGCCATGGAAATCGCCGTCATCGCCGCCCGCTCCCCCTCCGGCGAGATCGCCACCTACGATCCCGTCGAAATGACCTTTCATCCCGAGGCCAACCTCGTCGAATTTCTCGTCTGCCCCGCCCGCATCTCCCCCGCCCTCGCGCAGCAGGCCCGCGACCTCGCCCGCGCCTGCATCGAGGCCTTCGACCTCTGCGGTCTGCTCGCCGTCGAAATGTTCCTCGACACCCGCGGCAATCTCCTGCTCAACGAAGTCGCGCCCCGCCCCCACAACAGCGGCCACCACAGCATCGAAGCCTGCGTCACCTCCCAGTACCAGCAGCACCTCCGCGCCATCCTCGATCTTCCCCTCGGCGACACAACCCTGCGCCAGCCCGCCGTCATGGTCAACATCCTCGGCGAAGAGGGGGCCTCCGGTCCTGTGCGCTACGAAGGCATGGACAGCGTCCTCCGCGAAAGCGGCGCCTTCCTCCACCTCTACGGCAAACACGAAACCCGCCCCTTCCGCAAGATGGGACACCTCACCCTCCTCGACCAAACCCCCGAACGCGCCATCGAACGCGCCCGACGCATCCAAACCTCCTTCAAGGCCACAACATGACTCCCTCCCCCCTCGTTGGCATCATCATGGGCTCCGACTCCGACCTTCGCGTCATGGGCGAAGCCGCCGACTTCCTCGAATCCCTCGGCGTGCCCGTGGAGGTCAGCATCGTCTCCGCCCACCGCACCCCGCAGCGGCTCTTCGACTACGCCGCCAGCGCCGAAGGACGCGGACTGCGCGTCATCATCGCCGGTGCCGGCGGGGCCGCGCACCTGCCCGGCATGATCGCCGCCATCAGCCCCCTGCCCGTCATCGGCGTCCCCGTCAAATCGCGCAACAGCATCGACGGCTGGGACTCGCTGCTCTCTATCGTGCAAATGCCCGCAGGCGTCCCCGTCGCCACCGTCGCGGTCGATGGCGCCAAAAACGCGGGCATCCTCGCCGCCCAGATTCTCGGCACATCCGACCCCGCCCTCCGCGCCAAGATCAGCGCCTACAAAACCACGCTCCGCGACCAGGTCCTCGCCAAAGTCGAAAAACTAAACGCCCAGGGCTGGCGCGCCAGTTTAAGGTGATGAGCTCCAAAAGACCTTGTCCTCACAGGTCTGGACTGGGCATTGCGAAACGATTCCATGTCTTCTCAGCGGGAGGCTGCTTAGGAAAACAGATCGCTGTGGCTGCCGGAGCGCTCAAGAAAAAGTGAGTCTGTTTCCAATCGGTAAATCAATAGCCAGTCGGGTTCGATATGACAATCACGCGAGCCTGACCAGTCTCCGGTGAGTGCATGATCTCTGTACCACGGGTCCAACGTTCCGTTTTCAGTCAATAGCCTGACCACATGGCTGAGTCTGGTTAAATCCTTCCCCCTTTTCTTCAGGCGTTTGATATCACGCTTGAATTGGCTGGTTTGAAAAATGTTCATGCATCCCAGCTGCTGACGAGATCATCCACAGATTCAAAACACTCAAGGTTGTGGCCGTTGCGGGAGTCGCGTAACGCCTGTTGGGTTTTTTCGTTTGGGAGATCAACAGTGAAGGGAAGACCGTTTCTGAGCATAATTTGCGTATAGAACATTCGGATGGCTTCGGTGGGACTGAGTCCCAGACGCTGCAGAATCATCTCTGCGGTTTTCTTCACTGCCGGTTCAATACGTGCATGGACAACTGCAGTTTTCATACGATAATTGTGTTGCAAATGAGACACAAGTCAAGCGCTTTTCTGGAATGTAGATTGTGCAAGGGCTTTCCTCAATCCTATTCCCTCTTGTATTTACGGCCATGCGCCGTACAGGCAGTCGTATGCAAACGACGACCCACCCCGCGGATGCCATCGCGGAGGCATAATCCAAACATGTCCAAACGCCCCCCGCTCCGCCTGTCCACCGACCCCATTCCCCGGCTCGTCCTCTCCATGACCGTGCCGGTGAGCATCGGATTCTTTTTCCAGACCATGTTCAACGTGGTCGACAACTGGGCGGCGGGCAAACTCTCCACCGACGCGCTGGCCGGCCTCTCCGCCTCTTTCCCGGTGTTTTTTCTCATCGTCGCCGTGTCCCACGGCTGCCAGGCCTCCGCCAACGCCCTCCTCAGCCACGCCCTGGGCCGCAACGATCCTGAAAGCGCCGCCGAACTGGCCGGACAAGCCCTTTTTTTCGCCACCTGGATGGGTCTCCTTGTCGGCATCCTGGGGAGTCTGTTTTGCCCCGCCCTGTTTGATCTGCTCGCCGTGACCGGTCCCGCCCGCGACCACGCCATAGACTACATGCGCGTGATCTTCCTCGCCGCCCCCGCCTTTGTGCTCGCCTCCACCTTCAACGGACTGTTGACCGCGCACGGCGACACCCGGCCCTTCCGCAATTCCCTCATCGTCGGCTTTCTCCTCAACATCGTGCTCGATCTCTGGTTCGTGTTCGGCGGACTCGGCCTTCCCGCCATGGGTTTCACCGGCATCGCCGTCTCCACCGTGCTCATCCAGTTCCTCACGCTGCTCTACATGTGGACCCACGCCGTCCGCAAAGGCATCGTTCCTCCCAGCGGCTTCGGACACCTGCATCCGCGCCTGCGCGTGCAGCGCAAACTCATGGGACAGGGCTTTCCCGCCCTCTTCAACATGCTCACCATTTGCGCCGGACTCTTTGTCTACATCCATTTCGCCGCCGGCATCGGCACCCACGTGCTCGCCGCCTACGGCACAGCCATGCGCATCGAACAGCTCGCCCTTCTGCCCACCATCGGCCTAAACGCCGCCGCCATGACCCTCGCCGGCCACAGCTTCGGCGCCGGACGCCTCGACCGCCTCCGCGAAACCGTGCTCACCTGCTGGAAATACGGTGCCGTGATTTACGTTGTCGGCGCACCGATTGTTGCCCTTTTCGCCCCCTTCTGGATGGGCCTGTTCACGCAGGACCCACAGGTCATCGCCGTCGGCGTCAGTTATTTGCGCGTCTCCATGCTCATCTTCTACGCCTTTGTCATCCTGTTTGTCTCCACCTCCGCCCTGCAAGGCATCCAGCGCCCCCTCTACGCCATCTGGATCGGACTCTACCGACAACTCTTGGCCCCGCTGCTCACCATTCCCTTTCTCATGCGCATACTCGATCCCCCCGAACGTGGCATTTGGTGGGGTGCCTTTCTTTCTGTCTGGTCCGGCGCCCTGATCACCCTGATCTACGTCGCCTGGACCTGGCGCAGGCTGCAGAAGTAGTCCCGCACCTCCGGGGCGGGAAACTCTTCCGTAGTCCCGCACCTCCGGGGCGGGAAACGTACGTCCAATTTTCCCGCCCGGGACGTGCGGGACTACAATTTCCCGTCCGGGACGTACGGGACTACATTTCAGCATACATTTTTCTTGTGTTTTTTCTTCTAATTTAAAAAAATATACAAATGGATCAATTACCAGCTACCCTTCGCTTTTATAGCCCCAGCCGCGACACGACGGCGCGACGTCGATGCCTACCCCATCTGGAGCAGGACAATGTGTGTTACTTCGTCACGTTTTGCGCACGCGATGCCGTCCCAAAAGTTGCGCGTGAAAAATCGGATCGGGCAAAACAGGAGTGGCTTCGCTGCCGAGGATTCCCGACGCATCTCGATCCTGAAAGCCTCTTCGAAATCCTCTCCCCCAGTGACCTGAAAAAGTTCCAGCGTTTTGCCTCGCGGCTGTATCAACGCGCGTTGGATCGTGGTTCCGGGGAATGCGTTCTCCGAAAATGTGAATGCGCACACATTGTCTCGGAGGCTTTGAAATTCCACGGCCAACGAACCTGCCTTCTTGCGGATTATGTGGTCATGCCCAACCACGTCCATGCATTGATTCAACCCCACCCAGAAATCACGCTGAAATCAATCCTTGCCTCTGTTCGATCCTATAGTGCGAGGATGATCAACCAGCATCTGGGCACCACAGGCTCTTTTTGGGCTCATGAGGGTTTCGACCACATGGTTCGATCCCTCCATCATTTCCGTCGCTATCAATCCTACATTCGAGCCAACCCTTCCCGCGCCAGATTGCGCGACGGCCAATATATTCTGCATGCGTGGGAAATGCAACAGTAGTCCCGTACCTCCGGGACGGGAAACTTCTTCCGTAGTCCCGTACGTCCCGGACGGGAAACGGACGTCATAATTTTCCCGCCCGGGACGTGCGGGACTACCGATTTCCCGCCCGGGACGTGCGGGACTACTGGTTTCCCGCCCGGGACGTGCGGGACTACTGGTTTCCCGCCCGGGACCTGCGGGACTACGGCGCAACGCCCACCCAGGTGTCCGTCACTCCGTCGGTGGTCCAGCTGTGTTCCCAGTGTTGCAGCGTCTCCGCCAAGGGCCGCCAGGGACTCCCTTCCTCTGGCCAAGCCCGCAGCGTTCCCGGGCCCCGGCTCTCGCAGGGAATATAGCGATTGATGTTGTCGATCAGCAATAACCCTCCGGATTTCAGCGCAGAGAGTGCGGCACGGAGACACTCCGCACGACGGACTCCGTCGATCAACACCACATCCACCGAGCCCCCGGTCAGGTCCCCGGCCGCCAGCTCCACTTGTTCCGCCGACGCGAGCCGAATCTCCACGCGCTCCAGCAGTCCACGCTTGCGCAGCGTGTGGCGAACGCGCTCCACCCACTGCGGATTGTGTTCGATGGACACCACCTGCGCGGCGTTATGGGCAAACCAGAGCGTGCTGCGCCCCGACCCGAACTCCAGCACCCGCTCCGCGCCTGTCATCCGTTGCGCCAACAGCCGATTCGCCTGTCGCGTCAACCAGGGGCGTCCGGGATGCGTCCACTGCCAGCCAAGGGCGAGGAGTCGATCCACCACATAGCGCGGACTCCAGCACTCCGGACTCCAGGCGGCGGGCAAAGGCATTGCAGCCCTCAGCCCAGGTCCACGTGCATCATCCGTCCGAGCGCGGCGGCACGCTGCGCGATGTCCCCGGCGCTGAGTCCCCTGAGACGTTCCAGGCTGAAGGCCTCCACGCCAAAAGAGGCCACCACGGAGCCGTGCAGCATGGCCCGGCGAATGGACGACTCGTCCCAGACGTTGTGCTGGGCGAGATAGCCCATCACCGCACCCGCAAAGGTGTCGCCCGCTCCCGTGGGGTCCTGCACGGAGGCCAGCGGATAGGCCGGCTGGATGTAAATGCCCTTGTGGCTGAACAACATCGAGCCATTTTCGCCCTTTTTGATGAGCACAAACGCAGGCCCCATGTCGAGCAGGGCCTTCGCCGCATCGAGCAGGTTGTGACGGTCGGTCAGCAGACGGGCCTCTGACTCGTTGACGGTCAGCATGTGCACGCGGCGGACGACGGACTCCAGCTCCGCGCGGGTGATGTTGATCCAAAGGTCCATTGTGTCGGCGAGCACGAGCCGGGGGGCTTCCATTTGATCGAGCACATGGAGCTGAAGGGCGGGATGCATGTTGCCGAGGAACACGAAGGGCGCGGCGCGGTAGGCGCCGGGCAGCTCTGGCTGGAAGGATTCGAACACGCCCAGCACCGTCTCCAGCGTGCGGCGGTTGTCCATGTTTTCTTCGTAGACGCCGGTCCAGGCGAAGGTGCGCCCGGGACGCTGTTGCAGACCGCGCAGGTCCACCGAAAAGCCCCGGTACCAGTCCAGATATTCGGGAGGAAAATCGTCGCCCACGACGCCGACCATTCCGGTCGCTGTGAAGAAGGAAGCCGCCGCGCAGGCGTAGGACACCGAACCGCCGAGCAGGCCTTTGCGGAGTTCCCGGGGAGTCTCGATCGTGTCCAGACCGATGGATCCAACGATGACGAGACGGGGGTCGTGCGGCTGTGTGCTCATGTGTGATGGCGGCGTTCGGGGGCCTTGTAGGTTTCCATGAATTTTTCGAGATAGCGGGTGTTGTAATTCCCGGACAGAAATTTGGCATCTTGCAGGAGGGCGAGTCCCAGCGGAATCGTCGTGGCGGGACCATCGATGATGAACTCATCCAGCGCGCGCCCCAGACGGGCCAGCGCCTCCGCGCGGTCCCGTCCGCGCACGATGAGTTTGGCGACCATGCTGTCGTAGTGCGGCGGGATCACGTAGCCGGTGTACACCGCCGAGTCGATGCGCACCCCAAGGCCGCCGGGGAAGTTGACCCAATTGATTTTGCCCGGACAGGGCGAAAAATTGTTCGAGGGATCTTCGGCGTTCACGCGAAACTCGATGGCATGTCCCCGCGAACGGATGTCCTCCTGGCGGAAACTGAGTTTTTCGCCCATCGCCACGCGGATTTGCTCCTTGATCAGGTCGATGCCGGTCACTTCCTCGGTTACCGGATGCTCCACCTGGATGCGCGTGTTCATCTCCATAAAGTAGAACTCGTTTTCCTTCTCGTTGAAGAGGAACTCGATGGTGCCGGCATTGGTGTAGCCCACGGCCTGCGCGGCCTTGACGGCGGCGTCCCCAAGCCGCTTCCGGATTTCGTCCGTCAGCACGGGCGAGGGCGACTCCTCCAGCACCTTCTGGTTGCGGCGCTGCAGGGAACAGTCGCGTTCGCCGAGGTGACAGACGTTTCCGTGTTCGTCGGCAATGATCTGCACTTCGATATGGCGGGCGCTCTCCACGTATTTTTCGATGTACACCCCGCCGTTGCCAAAGGCGCGTTCGGCCTCGTGGCGGGCCGTGGTGAAGGCATTGACAAGCGATAATTCGTTGTGCGCCACCCTCATGCCCTTGCCGCCGCCGCCGGCGGTGGCTTTGATGATGACCGGATAGCCGATCTGCCGCGCGATGCGCAGGGCCGACTCCTCGTCCGCCACCAGTCCGTCGCTGCCGGGAGTAATGGGCACGCCCCCGGATTTCATCGTTTCGCGGGCCGTGTTTTTGTCGCCCATTTTGCGGATGGCGCTCGGAGGCGGTCCAATAAACTTGATGTTGCACTTGGCGCAGATTTCGGCGAAGTCCGCGTTTTCGGCGAGAAAACCGTAGCCGGGATGGATGGCGTCGGCATCGGTGACTTCCGCCGCGCTGATGATGTTGGAGATTTTAAGGTAACTTTCCGAAGCGGCGGCGGGGCCAATGCAGATGGCATCGTCGGCGAGCTGCACATGGGCGGCCTCGCGGTCGGCCTGGCTGTAGACGGCGACGGTTTTAATGCCGAGTTCCCGGCAGGCGCGAATGATGCGCAAAGCAATTTCGCCGCGATTGGCGATGAGGACGCGTTCCATCGGGACCTGCCTTCTTAGAGGGGTTCGATTTCAAACAGGATCTGGCCAAACTCAACGGCTTCGCCGTTTTCGATGAGGCAGCGGAGGATGCGGCCTTTGGTGTCGGCCTTGATTTCGTTCATGACCTTCATCGCTTCAATGATACAAACCGTGGTTTCCGGGGTGACGATGTCGCCGGCCTTGGCAAAAGGTTCCGAATCGGGATTGGCGGCGCGGTAGAAGGTGCCGACCATGGGCGATTTGATGCCGGCTTTGGGTGCCGCAGGGGCCGTGGACGCGGGGGCGGAGGCCGGTGCAAGGGCGGGTGCCGCCTGCATCACGGGGGCGGCGGCGTACACGACTTCAGTGCCGCGAAGTTTGGTGGAAAGACGGAATTCACCGTCCTGAATTTCAAACTCCACCAAATCATTGGCTTTAATCAAATCGATGATCCGTTTCAGATCCTTGAAGTCCATGGGAAGTTCTCCTGGGTTGGTCGGAAAAAACAAGGGGGATTCACTTACCCGTTTTCTCATCCGCTGTCGAGGCTAGATGATTCACCAATGCACGAAGGCCCAAACGATAGCTTTCCGGGCCAAAACCCATGATTTGACCTTTGCAGACCGGCGCCGTGAGGCTTTCATGGCGGAACGCCTCCCGCGCGTGGGTGTTGGACAGGTGAACCTCCACCACGGGCAGGCCCGAGGCACTGATGGCATCCCGCAGCGCCACGCTGGTGTGCGTGTAGGCGGCCGGATTCAGGACGATTCCCGCAAAACCCTGGCTCGGCGCGCGACCAATCCATCCCACCAACTCGCCCTCGATATCCGATTGGCGGCACTCCACAGCCACTCCGAGTCCCTGCGCGTCGGCCTCAAGCTTCGCGTTGATGTCGGCCAGCGTGCAACGACCATAAATGCCGGGCTCGCGCGTGCCCAGCAGCGCCAGATTGGGACCATGCAGGATCAGGATGTTCATGAGTCCCTCTTTAATCGTCCCTCCGTAGATGTCAAATCCTCGCCACCCGCGCTGTGACAGGAGGGGCGCATCCCCCCGTAAAAGGATTCCCTTGCCGCCTGATTCCTGATACATGGGAAGTCTTCCCATGAAAAAAACCTTTCCGCTCAGCGCCCCTGGCAAACATCCCGACCGCGTGGTCGATGCCGTCAAATACGAACTCCGCAAGTATCTCCGCCGTGAAAACCGGCGCAAACTTCCCGAGGGGGTCGATTATTGGGATTTTGACTGCCGCACGGGCGAAAACGAGGCCGTGGCACGAGTCATCAAGCCCGCCGACATCATCCCCGGGGTGGACGCAGCGGTCAAAGCCGGATGGCCAGCGGTGTACATGGAAATCCTCGCCCGGCCCGTTACCCGGCCCAAACGCCCCGAGGCTCCGACTCAGACACCCAGGGCCGCCAGCGCGGACAGCCGCGAGTCATAAATCGGGCAACCCGTGGCGCGAAGCCGTTCCTCTGGCTGGTTTCCACCGGGAATCAGCACGCAGGCCATCCCCAGTTCCGCAGCCACCTCCGCGTCGTGCGCCGTGTCGCCAATGAGCACACAGTCGGAGGGAGCGCAGCCTAATCCCGCCAGGGCAAGTCGTCCCTGCGGCGCTTTGCCCTCGGCATAATGGTCGGCATGGCCGTGTAAATTGCGGAAAAAGACCGATAGCCCCTACTGCGCCACCAGTGAAACCAACGCATCGTGCTGGTAGGCCGACAGAATGCTCTGTCCCAGCCCGCGTGCCTGCACCCGCTCCAGGGCCGGACGCACATCGGGGTACAACCGCGCCTCCAATCGGCGCAGTTCGTAGCCCCGGATAAATTCCATCCCCAGGTCTTCAAAACGTTCCCGGGCGAAATCGAAGCCGATGTTCACATAGTACTGGCGCACCGGGAACTCAAAAATCGCCATGTAACGCTCCGCCGACATTTCCGCCATTCCGCGGGCCCGCAGCATCTCATTCATCACCCCGCGGCACAACCAGGCGTCATCAAAGAGGGTTCCGTTCCAATCCCAGAAAACATGATGGTATTTCATGCGCGGCAGAATGGCCTCCGGACTCCAGAAGTCAAGTTCACATTCTTTTCAGGGATTTTCCTCTTGCCACTGCCCCCGCGATCGGTTACAGAAACCATCCCTTTTTTCGCTCAATCCCCCTCGAAACGACGATTTAACTCAGGAGAACCCCATGGCCAAACTCAACACCCGCGGCGCCAAGAAAACTTCGCGCGGCAACAAGATCACCCGCAAAGGTCTGCCCAAAAAATCCGGCGGCATCGGCTTGCACACCACCGGCATTCATCGCCGCACCTTCAAAACCAATGCGCAACGCAAAAAAATCCGTTTCAGCGACGGAACCGTGCGCACCATGTGGATTCTGCCTTCCGACCTCAAAGCCGGCAAGTACGACAATCCCCGCAAAGAAGATTTCTGCATCTAACCCCTTTCCGGAAAACATCCCATGCCCCGCGAACTCGTCAAACTGATCTCCACCGCCGGTACCGGTCATTTTTACACCATGACCAAAAATCAACGCACCAAACCCGAAAAACTCGAAACCAAAAAGTTCGACCCCAAGGTTCGGAAACACGTAACCTACCGCGAAGCCAAAATCAAGTAAGGGAAACTCCATCCCTTCTCCCTCCGAAACCGTCGCTCCGGCGACGGTTTTTCTTTATTCCCCCGCCTTTTCGCTTTAGAGTCTCTTCTTGTCATGAACCCGCTCCTTTCCGTCGTCCTCCCCGTCTACAACGAATCCGAAGGCATTTCGGATGTGTTGCGCGAAGTGGCGGATGTGCTCGACCGCCACTGGCCGGGTCAATGGGAAGTGCTGGCAGTGGATGACGGCTCCCGCGACGATACTGCCGAGCGCATACGCCTCGCAGCGCAGGCTTTTCCTGGCATCCGCCTCCTCCGCCTCGCCCGAAACGTGGGCCAATCCGGCGCCCTCTGGATGGGCATCCGCCAGGCCCGCGCCGACTGGGTCGCCACTCTCGACGCCGATGGCCAGAACGACCCCGCCGACCTCCCCGCCCTCATGGCAGCCCGCGCCGACGCCGATGCGGTCTTTGGTTTCCGCGCCAAACGCATGGACACCCGTTCCAAACGCTGGGGCAGCAAGCTGGCCAATGGCGTCCGCAACGCCATCCTCAGCGAGGACATCATCGACACCGGCTGCGCCATCAAAGTCTTCCGCCGCAGCCTCTTCGACCGCCTGAGCCCCTGGAACGGCATGCACCGCTTTCTCGGTTCGCTCTTTCTCATGCAGAAGGCCAAGATTGTCCAGATCGCCGTCAATCACCGCCCCCGCAGTGCCGGAACCAGCAAATACACCAACTGGGGACGCCTTAAAAAAACCATTCGCGACCTCTTTGCCGTCCGCTGGCTCCGCTCCCGCTACACCCATGTCCTCCTCCACGAGTCGGATGGAAACGCCTCCTGAAATCCGCGACTTCGCGGACGCCCTGACCCGCGCGGTCCGCTCTGGCGACTTTTACAAGCTGACCCTCGGCAAGCCTCGGGGCGGCGACCCGGAGCTCCAACAGTTGCGCGTGCGTCCGATCGAACTCCGCGGCGAAAAGCTCCTCTCCCTCGTCACCCGCCGCCGCAACAACGATCACACCGAAAACCTTTCACCCGCCCAGGCCATTTCCCGTATTGTCTCCCAACTCGGAACGCCCTTCCACAGCGCGAACCTGTTCACCGCCCAGGCCGACCTGCAACTCGACTTCAGCAAACGCGGCAGCCCCCGGCTCCTGCGCCTTCCTCCCTCGTCCGCCGCGCCAGAGTCCGCCCAGCACGACCGCGTCAAACAGCGCCCCGTCGAAAAAGCCGCCCCCTGGCTGCGCGAACTCGGGATCAGCGACGAGGTGGGACGTGTCCGCGCCAGCATGTCCGACAAGTGGAAACAGATCAACCGCTTCATCGAAATCCTCGCCCACGCCCTGCCCGAAACCTGGGACGGCCCTTTCCATCTGGCCGATTTCGGCTGCGGACGGGGACTGCTCACCTTCGCCACGCATGGACTGCTGCGGGAGCGCTATGGCACCCAGGCCCGCGTCACCGGCGTCGAACTCCGCCCCGCCCTCACCGAGGAGGCCAACCGCTCCGTGCAGCGTCTGGGACTCGACGGTCTACACTTCCGCGCTGGCGACATCCGGGACTTTCCGGACGAGCCCCTGCACGGCATGATCGCCCTGCACGCCTGCGACACCGCCACCGATCTCGCTCTGCACCTCGGCATTGTCCGCGACGCCGAACTTCTCGTCGCCGCCCCCTGTTGCCACAAGGAAATCCGCCCGCAACTCCGCATTCCCGACGCCCTCACGCCGATTCTGCGCCACGGGATTCACCTCGGTCAACAAGCCGATATGCTCACCGACAGCCTACGCGTGCTCCTGCTCGAAGCCTGCGGCTACGACGTCACGCTTTTTGAATTCATTTCCACTGAGCACACGGCCAAAAACCGCATGATCCTCGCCCGGAGAGTCCAACAACCTCGTCAAGCCTCCCTGGAGGACTTCCAGCGCCTGAAAACCCATTTCGGCATTCAACACCAAACCCTCGAAACCCTCCTGCGCCGCGACGGGCGACTGTCCTAGCCCTGCAAAATGAGCGGCTGTCGGAAAGCAAACATTCGGAACGGAGCGCACATGATCACAGAAGACAAAATTACCGAGTACATATGGTGCGACGGGGACATTGATGCGTACAGATGTTCCGGACGGCCTCAATTTAAAATCATAAACGATCAAGAATGGTACCTGATTGATAAAATAATAACGAGAATGCGTTTAATCAGCACGGGGGATGCTCCAAAGAAATACGAAACTGAACTTGAAAACGACAAGGCGGAAATTGACTCCCCGAAAACATACAGAATCCTCCATGAATACGCCATGGGAAACCTAAAAGTCGCCGCACCCCTTTTTGGCCCTTCAGCGCCCATGCCTCTCTCCGTCTCTGACCCCGGAAAAGTCGCCCTGAAACGACACTGGCTGTTAAAGCTTGTTGGATGGACAATCGCGTTTCTTCCGTTATGGCATTTCATATATTTTCTTGAGGATTCGCGGTTGGATGGGAGCATGGGCAATGACGAAAGTTTTCATCGGTGCCTGCTGATTTCACTATTCGTCGGTCTGCCCCTTTGGATTTCCTGTGTGATACCCGCTCCGTGGAGTTTGA
>CAZCFM010000037.1:0-29913 GCA_964497855.1 uncultured Verrucomicrobiota bacterium
CCCTGGACCATCGGATTCCCGGCGGGGTGAAGCTGTCCACCTACCACCATTATCTCCAGCGGATCTGGGAGTGGATCGAATAGCGGAAACCGTACCGTGTCTGTTGCTCTTCACGGAATGACAAAGCGCGAGGAGATGGGAGCCCCGGCCCAATTCCGATTTATATTGACTCCTGTTTTCAGGCCAATAGGTAACCCCAATTTTCCAGAATCACGAATAACACGCATATGCGGAGGTGGACATGGACAATTTTACGTTTGGAATGACCCTGCTGATCGTCGGGATGGGGGGCACGCTAGCCTCCCTGGGCATGCTCGCCCTGATCATGAGTTTCCTTAAAAAGATATTCCCCTACAAAAAAGAACTCTCCAACTAGCGGGTGGAAAGCGAGGTTACGCCATGTACGAAGCGATTATAAATGGCTTGAGCGGCTTGACGGCTGGTGTGGCCAACCTGCACTGGTCCAATCTGGTGATGATTGCGATCGGCTGCCTATTTCTGTTTCTTGCAATTAAAAAGGACGTGGAACCCCTGCTGCTGGTGCCGATCGGCTTCGGGGCCATCCTGACCAACATTCCGCTGGCGGGGTTGATGGAGGAACACGGGTTCCTCAGGGTCATCTACAACATGGGGGTCGCGAACGAGCTTTTCCCCTTGCTCATCTTCATCGGCATTGGCGCCATGACGGATTTCGGCCCCTTGCTGGAGAACCCGAAGATATTCCTTCTCGGAGCGGCCGGGCAGTTCGGCATTTTCCTTACCGTTGGCTTGGCGCTGTTCTTCGGCTTTGACAAGCTTGACGCGGTGGCCATTGGTATCATCGGTGCCTGCGACGGTCCGACCGCTATTTACGTGTCGTCGAAATACGCACCTCATCTTCTGGGGGCCGTTTCGGTGGCGGCCTACTCCTACATGTCGCTGGTGCCGATCATCCAACCGCCACTGATGAGATTGATGACGACGGAAAAAGAGCGGCAGATCAACATGTCGGAGCTCAACACCTCCACCCCGGCCTCCAAGACGACGAAGATCGTTTTCCCGATCATCGTGACCATCGTCGGCGGGCTGATCGCACCCATGGGCCTGCCGCTGCTGGGAACCATCATGCTCGGCAATCTGTTGAAGGAGTGCGGCGTGGTGAGTCGGCTGGCCAAAGCCTCCGAAAACGAGATCGCCAATGTGGTGACTCTCTTCCTCGGCATCTCCATCGGTGCAACCATGGAGGGCCGGGCCTTCTTGAAAGCAGATACCCTGATGATCATGGCGTTCGGCTTCGTGGCGATTTGCCTGGACACCATCTGCGGGGTGGGCTTCGGCAAAATCATGAGTTTCGCCACCGGCGGCAAGATCAACCCGCTGATCGGTGCGGCCGGGATATCCGCATATCCCATGGCGGCGCGAGTCGTCCAGAAAGAAGGGCAGAAATACAACAAGTTCAATTTTCTGCTCATGCACGCGGTAGGTGCAAACACCGGTGGCCAAGTCGGCTCCGTCATGGCTGCAGCCATCATGCTTTCGGTGTTGAAAGGGATGGGCATTATTCCGTAGGCAGGCGCAGCACCCGTCTGGATCCAGGGTCACCTCGCCCTCCAGCGACTCCGCGATTTTGTCCGGCCCCGCCTGCATATCCGGGATTTCAACCGGGGACAACCCCCGGCCATGAAACGCCCCATACTGTCCTCTTATCGTTCTTGATTCCCCGCGGGAGCACGGTAAAGTCCCCGATCAATGAACTCCTTCGTCCACAAGCTCTCTCCCGTCGGTCATCGCGATCTGCCCGCCGGAACCGCCCTGCTCTCCAACTCCATCCTCAACAAGGGGACCGCGTTCAGCGAGGAGGAGCGCGACGCCCTGGGCATCCGGGGGCTGCTGCCCCCGCGCGTCTTTACGATGGCGGAGCAGGTCGTGCGCGCCCTCGGCCAGTTGCGCCGCAAGCCGAACGACCTGGAGAAGTATATTTTCCTCACCACGCTCCAGCACCGCAACGAGACGTTGTTCTACCGGCTCCTCCTCGATCATCTCGAGGAGCTCATGCCCATCATCTACACTCCGACGGTCGGCCAGGCTTGCCTGGAATACGGCAGCATCTTCCGCAAGCCGCGTGGCCTGTGGCTGACCCGGCACGACAAGGGTCATCTCGCCGAGGTGCTGCGCCACTGGCCCCATCGCGGCGTCCGCATGATCGTCGTGACCGACGGCGAGCGTATCCTCGGCCTGGGCGACCTCGGAGCGCTCGGCATGGGCATCCCGATCGGCAAGCTGTCGCTCTACACCGCCTGCGCGGGCCTGCATCCGTATTACTGCCTGCCCATCACGATCGACCTGGGCACCGACAATCCCGATTTGCTCAAGGACCCCTCCTACATCGGCCTGCCCGAAAAACGCCTCCGCGGTGAACCCTACTCCGAATTCCTGGAGGAGTTCGTCGAGGCGGTGCAGAAGGTGTTTCCGGGTGCCCTGCTGCAGTTCGAGGACTTCGGCAACGCCAACGCATTCCGCCTCCTGCACCACTACCAGAACCGCATCTGCTGCTTCAACGACGACATCCAGGGCACCGCCGCCGTCTCGGTCGCCGGCCTGATGGCCGCCACCCACCTGACCGGCCGGCCGCTCAAGGAGGAAAAGGTCCTCTTCTACGGCGCCGGCGAGGCAGGGACCGGCATCGGCGAACTGCTGGTCGAGGCGCTCGAGGCCAGTGGCATCGCCCGCGACGCGGCGCGCAAGCAGTGCTGGTTCTTCGATTCGAAGGGGCTGCTCGTCAAGAACCGCGGCGACAAGATCGCCCACCACAAGGCCCCGTTCGCGCACGAGGCCGAAGGCACCTCCGACCTGCTTGAAGCGGTCCGCAAGCTGCGCCCGACCGCCCTGGTCGGCGTCGCCGGGGCGGGCCCCGCCTTCACGCGCGAGATCGTCGAGGCCATGGCGGAGATCAACCCCCGCCCCATCATCTTCGCCCTCTCGAACCCGACCTCCAAGGCCGAGTGCACCGCCCTGGAGGCTTACAGCTGGACGCACGGCCGGGCCATCTTCACCAGCGGAAGCCCCTTCGCACCTGTCACCCTCAACGGCGTCACCCACGTCCCCGGCCAGTGCAACAACGTCTACGTCTTTCCCGGCGTCGGCCTCGGTGTGCTCGCCTGCGGGGTCTCCACCGTCACGCAGTCGATGTTCCTCGCCGCCGCGAGGGTCCTCGCCGACTGTGTGGGCGACAACGACCTGGCCATGGGCCGCGTCTATCCGGATCTCAAGACCATCCGCAATGTGTCGCTGCGCATCGCCCTGGCCGTGGCCGAGGACGCCTACCGCCTCGGTGTGGCGCGTCGCGAGCGGCCCGCCGATCTCGAGGGCGACATCCGCTCCCAGATGTTCGAGCCGTCCTACCGTCCCTACATCTGACCGGATCCCGGGCGTCCCGGAGGTGGTGAACAAGTTCATGGACTGCGGCGATCTGGATCGGGGCATCGACGTCTCCACCCACCAGACCCGCCGCATGTTCGCCCCCCTCACAACCCCGAAACCGCCTCTCGCCCTCAAAGCGCGAAAAGCGATTTCCTATCCATACATACAATAAGTCACATCCCCATAGTTATAAACCGCCCACCTGGGCGGTCATCTACTATATCAAGCTTGATATTGAGCACGGGCAGACGCTTGAGAAAGCATACGCCCGCTTTTATTGGGACAACCTGCTGCCGGAGATAGCCGAGCGCACCTTTATGGTCAGGTAAAAGGACATCCGCGAAGGGTATGTGCTCTCCACCCTTTAAGAAAAGGTCTATGGCGGCACCTACCCGGCGGTGGACCATGAGTTCCACATCAAAGGCCGGTAGGCTGTGGGTGGCAAGGCGGAAATCAGCCTGATTAAGCGGATGCTGGAGCTGCAGTTGCGGATTATGCGGGAGGATATAAAGCAGCTTTCCCGCAATGTGTGCTCCGTTCAGCCGGACGGGCGCAGACAATACAATGTATGGCGGCGGAGCAAAAATTTAAAGGACAACGCCCAGATGTTCCGCATCACTGCGAATGTGGAATTTGTGGAAGCGATGCACCTGTTTTATTCCCTGAGGGCCTAAGGCCCTAAACGCGGGACTCCGGTATCGCTTCAATTTTCGCCCAGCCACGCGATTCCGGAGGCGAAGGCGGCCCGCTGGAAGGCGCTGCGAATCTGTTGCATCACTTCGGGGGCCAGAGGGCCTTTCGCCATCGCCGAAAGGTTGGCGCGGGCATGGGCAGGATTTTTGGTGCCGATGCTGATGGACATCTCGATGAGATCGAAGGCTCCGTGGTGGGCGGCGAACAGAGCGCGTTCGTTGTCGCCCGAATACCCGACAAAACGGATTTTCCCCGCCGCCTTGGCGGCCAGCAGGACCTCAATGGCGTCCCCGTTCCGCAGGGCATCGGGCTGTCCAATTTTTCCGAAAGGACGGCTGCGGTTCTGATCCGGGGGTTCCGTTTGTTTCATCATGGATTCGTCTTTTTGTGGGTGGAAGGGTTTCCTGAGGATTTCCGTGACGATAGTGTTTTTTTTGCGTCAGACAAGGTATCTGTTTGCGTCAAAATGTTCGGAGGCTCGATCCGGTCTCGACTTCTCCTTTCGATTGTTGGCATAGTGTGACTCTCGGATTCGTTCACCTTCTCCCCGGTCACACCCATGAAATACCTCCTCCTCCTCGCACTTCTTCCCACTCTCCTCCCCGCCGAGGTCTTCCAGTACCGCGTCCCCGCCGTCGGCCACGACAAAGAGGGACAGGTCTTCCTCTGGGTTCCTCCAGACGCCCCGCGCGTGCGCGGCATCCTCGCCGCCGGCATGACCCTGATGGAACCCTACATGGTCAACGATCCCGCCGTCCGCGCCGTCTGCCGCGAACAGTCGCTTGCCATTCTCTTTTCCACCTGCGGCATCCGCCAGTTCAAACTGCAGGAAACCCTCGACAGTCTGGCGGAACAAAGCGGCCTCCCCGAGCTGTCCAGCGCACCCCTCTTCTTCGCCGGACACTCCGCCGGCGGCCCTCAGGCCATGGACCGCGCCAAGGACGTCGCCGAGCGCTGCTTCGGCCTCATGCAGTTCCGGGGCGGCCTCCCCTACGGCGTCGACCCCGCCATTCCCTCCCTCGTCATGATGGGCCAGTTCGACGAATTTGGCGGCGTCATGCGTTTTGACAACGGCCGCGAACACGCCTGGGAGCGCCCCCGCGACGAACTCGCCAAACTCCGCAGCGAAGCCCCCGGACGCCTCGCCAGCCTCTACGTCGAGCCCGGCGCCGGCCACTTCGCATGGACCGAACGCAACGCCGCGATCTTCGCCCCCTTCCTCCGCGAGGCCGCCGCCCGCCAGATTCAGGACGACGGCACGCTCCGCCGCGTGGATCCCGCCAGCGGCTGGCTCACCCTCCTCGACCTCCGCGCCGAACCCTTCGTTATCCCCGCCATCGACTTCAACGGCGACCCCGCCACCGTCGCCTGGCACTTCGATGAGGCCAGCGCCCGCCGCGTCAACGACGCCCACAGCGATCTCCGCGTCCCCAAAAAAGACCAGTTCATCCGCTGGGAAAACAAACACTGGATCGACGCCGGAGTCCGCTACTTTTTCTCGGACATGGAGATCGTCGGCGATGGCCGAACCTTCCGCGTGCGGCCCGCGTATGCCAGCAGCTATCCCACCCGGCAGGGGGAGCAGGGCCCCCAGTGGCTTCAGGCCGGACAGCCCGTCGGCAATTCCGGCGCGCCCTTCCGCGTGTACCCCGTTGGCGGTCCCATCGAAGTCGTCGGCCCCCTGGAATTCCGCGTGCGCCACAGCACTCTTCATCCCGTCGAATCCGTCGGACGCATGACCTTCCTCGCCCAAAGTCCCGGCAATGCCGAATACCGCTTTACCGAGATCGTCGGCATGGCCCCCCGCGGCTGGAAAGGCCCCGGACGCGGCCCCGCACAGAGCATCGATTTCCCCGCGCCCGCCGACATGCGCGTGGGCGCCGAACCCCAGACGCTGCTCGCCAAGGCCAGTTCGGGCCTGCCCGTCGACTTTTACGTCGCCCGCGGTCCTGCCGTCATCCGCGACAACCAGATTGTGCTTAGCGACGTCCCGACCCGCGCGAAGCTCCCCATCGAAATTGAGGTCGTGGCCTACCAGCTCGGCTCCGGGGTTGAACCCACGTTCTCGCCCGCCGCCAGCGTCCGCCACGTCCTCCGTCTGCTTCCATGATCCTTTCCGAATGTCGGATCGAGGAGGACGCGCATCCTCCGAAGTTCGGAACCCGCCTCTTCTGGGTCGACAGTCCCTTCCAGCGGGGCCGCAACGCCGTCGAAGTGCTCGTGCCCGACGCGCCGCGTCCCGGCGAGCGTTTCCGCATTTAGAATTCACCGGAGTTCCGCCATCCGAGGCTGTCAACGTGCCTCTGTGCCGCGTGAGGCTAAAAGCCTAACCTCCTTTTTTTTCAACGACACCAATTCGGGGGTTCGCCCGCAGGACTCTGGCCTGTCGATTAGCCCCGCTGTGCGGCCATGCGCGAACGATACTCGCGGGGGGTGTGGCCAAAGCGACGCCGGAAATACAGCGGAAAGCGGGTGAAATCCGTAAACCCGCATTGAAGGGCCACTTCGGAAATGCTCAGGGGGCTGTTGATCAGCAGGTCGCGGGCGCGCTCCAGGCGGAGACGGAGCAATTCGGCCTGCAGGGTTTTGCCGGTGGCGGATTTGAAGCGTCGCTGCAGGTGGCGCGGCGTCAGGCCCTGCGTTTTGGCCAGATCGACGGTGCGGAGGGTTTCCGCGTACTGCATGCGCAGGATGCTGAGAACACGGCGAATCATCGGATCTTCCACATGCAGGAAGTCGGAGGAACGGCGCCGCACAACCCCGAGGGGTTTCACCCGCACTTCGGCGGGCACGGACTGCCCCTGCAGCAGGGCATCCAACATTTCGGCCGCGCGATAACCGACAGCGGCGTAATCGAGGGCGATGCTGCTCAGGGGAATCGTGGACAGTTCGCATTCCACAGGGTCATTGTCGCAGCCGACCAGAACGATTTCCGAGGGAATCGACAAGCCGGAAGCACTGGCATTGGAGACCACATGCCGCGCCCGACGATCCGTAACCGCAAACACGCCCAGCGGACCCCGGCCCTGTTTCCACACCCGCAGGATGCCGGAAAACTCCACTTCGTTGAAGGAAGGAGGAGGCGGAAAACCGGCCGCGCCCAGAGCCGCTTCGAACCCGTTTCGCCTTTCATTGCTCAGGTTGTTGTCCGGCATGGACGCGCAGGCGAAACGGGTGACCCCCATTTCCAGCAGATGTTCGGCCGCCAGACGTCCCACCGCCAGATTGTCGTGCGTCACCAGGGGAATATTCGGGGGAGGACGTGCGGCGGAAATGTTGACAACGGGGATGTGTTCGCGCTTTGGACCCGAATCAAAGGAGCTGTCCTTGAACGTAAGCGCTCCAATGTAACCGCTTATTGGCGGAACCGTCGTGGAGGCCCAATCCAGGAGGGCCAGATTCCAATGACAGCGATGACGGGAATACTCGGCAATTCCGGGAAGCACCTCGCGGCCCCAGGCGCGGGTCATTTCCAGCACCAAACCAATGTTTCGCACACAGATGTCGCTCATTGCGTATTAATAGTGCACAAAACGCCTATCTACAAGTCCCGACTCCGTGTAGAATGTGGAGACATGCAAGACTCGCCTTCCCCATCGAAACCCATTGCCCCGTCCCAGCGCTGCGGCTCTGTGTTGGTGTTGACCCTGATGGTGGTCAGCCTGTTGCTCCTGTTGGTGATGGCCTTTTCCGTTTTTGTGCGCATGGAGATGCGTAGAGTCGTGAGTCATCAACATCTTTCACAAGCCCAGGCCAATGCCCGCCTGGGTGCCGATCTGGCGATCTCCCGCCTGCAGGAATTGACCGGACCGGATCGCCGCATCACCGCGCCGGGGGAAATGCTGGATGGAACGGTTGCGAATTTGGCGCGTCCAGGTGTGGCCCTGCCGCTCGGAAAACGCCGTTGGGTGGGCGTTTGGGACACGGCCAGTTTTGCAGAGACGAATCCCGGCGCCAAACGCTTTTTGGGATGGCTGGTGTCCGCAGGCGCCAGTGGAACGATCCTGGGGTTGGAGGACACCCTTCCCGCAGACAATGTCCTGCTGCTGGGCCCGGCCTCTGTCGCGCAGCCCAATGACCAGATTCGCGCGGGCAAAGTAACCTGGGGCGACGGAACGCAAGCCCTCGCCTGGATGGTGGAGGATGAGGGCCTCAAAGCCCAATTGGCCTCGGCAAACCGCAACGACGCCCCGACCCCGCCTCCCGGTTTGGGCGTCATTCCCGGGGCTGTCGCTTTGGGCCGCCTGCCCGGTCTTTCCAGCCTGGGAAACACCAGCTCCAGCGCCGCGCAGCGTCTGCACCGCCTCCGGGACCTTTCCTTTTTTGGGGCCGCCCCCCAGGTCGTCGAAACCCATCGTTTTGACTACACCACCCGCTCGCTGGGCGTGTTGTCGGATGCGAAAAACGGGGGCCTGAAAAAGGACCTGACCCTTGCCTTCGAAAACGACACCGTCTTCGCGCGCGTTTTTCCCGCCGGCAATTTTTCACGTTATCTCCTGCTCGACGCCGACAAACTCGCGGCGGCCTCGGATCTTCGAACCAAGGGCTACATCCATTGGAATATCTTCAAGGACTTTTACAACACCAAGCGTTTCATTCACCTACGCGACAACCAGCCCGTGCTGGATTTTCAGACCATCGATAAACGCTCCCTCGCCTCCGGAACAACCCGGCTCGCCTTCGGAAATTTTGCCCCACACGATCTGGGAGGCGCCCAAGACCCCAGTCACACCGCACAACCCTATGGCGATATCATCGTGGCGCCAGAGGCCCGCGGTTTTAAACACAACCACGTGGGCCTCATTCTGGCCACCGTCCAGCAAAACGCCTGGCTCGAATACGTGCCGCCCCCCACACCCGGCGATTCCCCGCAACTCCGCACCCGCGTTCAGTTGTGGACCGGCTTTTACAACCCCTACAACATCGCCTTGATTTCCCGCGGCAATTCGAGCAGCGCCAACAATCGCGAAGCCGGCCCCCGCCTGCTCAATTACCCCCAGGTTTTTTCCATATCCCCGAAATTCCGGAGTTTGCCACCGCACCCGGGCTTGCCGGGATGAGTACAGGACTGCGCGAGCTGCATGACGTCAACAAGCTCATCACCCGGCCAGGCATGACGCAGGTCTACGGGTTGCAGCGCAACGTGGGGCAGGGGTCCGAAATCAATCAAAGCACCTTTGGCCCGGCCGTGAAAAATCTGGTTCTGGAGAGTGTGACGACCACCCAGAATCTGGCCAGCGCACCCAGCGCGTCCCTCACCGTCAACATCGCTTTCAGCATGATGCCTGCCTCCACCAGCCGCGCCGCTCCCAACATCATGCATGGCACCGACATGGCCCCGACCAGCGCCGACGGCGACATGGAAGTCAACCAGGTGCTCTATGCCCCCTTCGCTTGGGATCAGGTCTCCGGGTATCCCTCCAAAAAAATTTCCCGCACGGCCACGCCCTCCGAACTGACCTCCAACAACATGTTTTCAGCCTTTTTCAGTCTGCGAACCACTCGCGAATCCGGCAACGCCCTTCGCCCGCTGATCGACGCCAACATCCGCGCGCCCTGGTGCAATCCGCGCTGGGACTCGCCCTTGGGGCTGTCCACCCTCGCCGCCTACACGCCCGACAACCGGGGCGAAGCCACCGACCCCTACCTGCCCATGGACACCGGCGTTTCCCCCTTGGGTTTCAGCTACTGGGGCGCCGGACGCGATCCCTCCTACGGAAGCACCCGTGTCATCCTCTTCGACATTCCGCGCAGCGACCTCGTTTCCCTTGGACAACTCCAGCACGCCGGGGCCGGACGTTTCAGCTACGAACCCACCTATATCGTCGGCAACTCCTACGCCAATCCCCGCCTTCCCCTCAACGACTGGCGGGCCTCCATCCGAGACACCTTCAGCAGCTCCCGCGGACTCACCCACCCGATTTCCGGAAACTTCAACCTCTACGACGCCTCCTATCTCGTCAATCAGCGCCTTTGGGACGGTTTTGTCTTCACCACCCTTCCCCAACAACCCGACAACTATCCATCCGGCAGTGAAACCGCGCCCACCTATCCAGCGCTTCTCACCCGCGCCGTGTTTTTCCCCAATCCCCGCTTTATCCCCTACACACCGCAAGGCTCGGTTTTCAACGCCACCTCGCTCAAAGACGAAGGCGACGCCGCCGGTGCCCGCGGATCCTTCCATCACAACGCCGGCCATGTGCTTGTCGATGGGCAATTCAATGTGAACTCCACCTCCGTGACCGCCTGGGAAGCCTTCCTCAGCGGCACCCTGGACCTGCCCGTGCAGAGCATCGACAGCCAGGGACGCATCACCGGCTTCCGCCCCGTCGCGCCGGGCCGCGTGCGTTTCCCCCGCGTGATGTCCTTGTATGGCGACGGCATGGACCGGGACAGCCTGGACGAAAACTACTGGACCGGCTTCCGCGAATTGCGCACAGACGAAATCCGCGCCCTGGCGGAGGAAATCGTGCGTCTCATCAAAATTCGCGGCCCCTTCCTCAGCATGGGTGAGTTTGTGAACCGCATGTTGCGAAACGACGAACACGGTCATGCCGGTGTGCTGCAGGCGGCCCTCGACGCCACCCTCAACGACAATCTGTCCTCCTCCTTTGAACGTCCGGCCTCCGCGTCTCCCGGCACCTCCACCCAGGGGGCCGGTTTTCCCGGACAACTGCTGCAGGGCGACCTGCTCCAGGCCCTCTCCCCGATCATGAGCGTCCGCTCCGACACCTTTACGATCCGCTCCTACGGCGAACTTGTCGGCAGCCCCGGCGGATCGACCATGGCCAAAGCCTGGTGCGAAGTCGTGGTGCAGCGTCTGCCGGACCCCATCCGCAGCGATGAATCCCTGCCTCTCGATCTGACCCAGCTCGCCACGCCCCCCTCTCCGTTTGGACGACGCTATCACATCCTCTCCTTCCGCTGGCTCACTGAAGATGAAATTTAAGATCCCGATACTCCTCGCCTCTCTGCTCCTCCGGGGCTCCCTGGCTTTTGCGCAAAGCCCCGATGCCCCGGAGTTCCTGCAGCTCCGCACCCTGTTGATTCCCCGGCAGGAACCGAGGGTCGTGTTTGTCGCCGGCGATGGCAAATGGGAAGCCCTGCGCATTTCCCCGCTCCAGCCCTCGCCTCCGCAGAAAGTGCGCAATCTCAACCCGCTGCCAGTGTACAACGCCCTCCCCACCGACGGCGCTGAAGCCCCTGTGCCCTCGGCAAGCGTGCCTCTTCCCGGCGGCACGACGGACATTTTGCTGCTCTGCGTGCCCAACGGAACCGCGGACCGTTACGTCGCCGTGGCCGATGATATCCGCAACGCCAAGGCATCGGACTGGCGCCTGATCAACGCCTCCTCCTCTCCCATCGCCCTGCGCATCGGGGATGCGGACGAGCCCTTCATTCTTCCCGCCAATTCGCAACGCAGCTACAACATCCGCGATGCGCTGGGACAGGGGGCCTCCGTGACCGCCGCCGCCCGCATCGAAGGGGAAACCCGCACCTTTTACTCGACCTACTGGCCCTTGCATGAAGACAAACGCGCCTTGGTGCTCTTTGTCCAGGACGGCGAGCGCATTCAGGTCCGCCTGATCACCGAGGCGCCCGTTCCCGAGAGCCCCTGAGCACATCCGCCCCGGTATCGCAGATTGTTGTTTTGAGATTGTGTGGAGCTTAGGTTTGGATCATAGAAGAGGAACCATGCAACACCAAACTCCTCCCGTGTCAGGTCCCTGGAAAGAAGGGCGCGTCAGCGCAGTCAGTTTGTTCTATGATCTGCCAGATGCGGAATCGTTGCTGTGGGTGATCGAGCATCATGCGGCCGTGGGGATTCGCGCCACGTGGCGGAGGCGTCCCGATGAAGAGGAGACGCTTCTGCGTTCGCGCGCCTGGGATGTGCGCGAAAGCGTTCCGGAAGGAGTGCCCCCGCCCCGCCCCGCCCCTCCACAACCTCAAGAGCTTATGGATTCTGTGGAAAAAGAGGTGCCCCTGGCCGGATGGTCGATCTGGCGCTTTGATTCAAACGCCCTCGCATCCATGGGCCGCGAGGCACACGCCACTCTTTTGCGGCGACTGGGCGACAACCATGCCCGCCTGTGGTGTGCCCCGATCCGGGATGTGGCGGCCTTCGCGATCAACAGTGGAAAAAAAATCTCATCATGAAACAAACCCCATCTACACCTGCCTGCCGCGCCATCACCATGTGGGATTTTTCCTGGCTGGAGCGCCGCTGGCCCGGCGCCGGATACGAGGACTGGGACCAAGCCCTCGATGAACTGGCGGAACGCGGCTACAACGCCGTGCGCATCGACGCCTATCCACATCTGCTCTATCACGATCCCGTTGGCGAACACGAATTGCGCCCCCCGTGGTCCGTCAACGACTGGGGAGCCCCCATGCGCAGCCGCGTGCGCATCCTGCCCGCGCTGACGGACTTCATCGCCGCCTGCGCCGCCCGCGACATACGCGTCGCTCTGAGTTCCTGGTATCAGCGCGACACGCGCGACTGCTGGCACGCGCTCTGCACCCCCAAGGGCCACGCCCTCTCCTGGATCCGCACCCTCGACGTCATTCGCGACGCCGGCCTGCTCGACCACATCCTCTACCTCGACCTCTGCAACGAATGGCCTCTCCCCAACTGGGCACCCTTCCTCTACGGCCAGGAATGGGATGCGGCCACCGGCGCGGGCCCCGCCTCCGTGACCTGGGACAACCCCAAAGCGCTGGCCTGGACCCGCGAGGCCTGCACCCGCATCCGGCAGGACTATCCCGACATGCCGCTCACCTTTTCCACCCAGATGCAGGGCGACTGGAGCCAGGCCACCTTCTGCGATTTCTGGGAACCGCACATTTGGATGGTCATGGGCGGCGACTTCAATCCGCGCGTCGGCTACACCTTTGCCCACCGCTTCGATCACGCCGAATACGAAAACCTGCAACGCCGCGCGGAATCGACATACCGCGCCGATCCGGAACACTGGCGGGGACAGCTCTGTCAGGTGATCGACGACATGGCCGCGACTGCCCGGACCCACGGCAAATCCCTCATCACCACCGAGTGCTGGGGCATTGTGGACTACAAAGACGCGCCGCTGCTCGACTGGGGCTGGGTCAAGGAACTCTGCGCCCTCGGCACCGAACGCGCCGCTGCCAGTGGATGTTGGACCGCCATCGCCACCAGCAATTTTTGCGGACCCCAGTTCGTGGGCATGTGGCGCGACATCGCCTGGCACCAGCGCCTCACCACCCTCATCAAAACCAGCCCCATCACCATTCCCGTGCCCGACATGCTCGCCAAACGGCTCTGATGTTCGCGGGGCCCTGGATTGAGCGGCTTGGACCGCGGCGGGTCATGGCGATTGGGGGACTGTTGGTGGGACTCCGGCATCTCCAACATTCCATCAAAACACCGCGTCAGGACTGGGTTTCCCGAAGATTGCCGGTGGCGGCGGGGTCGGGCAGGACATCGACGAGGATGACGGTGATGTTGTCGAAGCCGCCGGCTTCGTTGGCGCAGGCGACGAGTTCGGCGGCGGGGTCCGGGGGTTGGCGGGAGAGAATGGAGGCCATTTGGGTGCGTGGCACCATGTTGTAGAGCCCGTCGCTGCACAACACGAACGAATCCCCGGCGCGGACATCCACGTGGGTGCGGTCGACAAGCACATCGGCGCGCACGCCCACGGCGCGGGTGATGACGCCGGCCATGAAAATCGGAATCAGGGCGCTGTCGCTGAGTCCCGATTCGGCGGCCATGGAGTGATCGGTGGTGAGAGGGCTGAGGTCGCGGGCGCGCCAGCGGTAGGCGCGGCTGTCGCCCACGTGCAGGATGCAGGCTTCGCGGAAACCGGCGGTGTTGAAACAAATGGCAACGACGGTGGTGCCCATGCCGCTGATGCCGCGCAGTTCCGCCTCCCGTTTGATGAGGGCGCTGGATTCGACGATGCTGCGTTCGAGGAGGTCCAGTTTTTCGCGGTAGCACAGGTCCGCCGGGGCCAGGTTTTGAAACGCGAGGGCGACGCGGTCCACGACGAGGCGACTGCAATAATCGCCGCCGTCCACGCCGCCCATGCCGTCGGCCACCACGAAAATGCCGTGTCGGGCAATCACGCCAAGCGAGTCTTCATTCCGTTTGCGACGTTTGCCGACATCGGTTCGGCTGAAAATGCGGAACCGGGAGGAGGGAGAAGCGGGGGGTGGAAGTGGCGTGGTCATAGGCCGGAGTACAAACCCTTACGACGAGAACCCTTCTTTAGCAATCATGGATTTTCGTCACGTTGGGGAGATGGGTGCAAAAGGTCATGCAGGCGGCGGGAAACCCAGGCGTCGGTCGCGGCGTAGCGGAGCTGGCGTTCGTCGAGGTATTCGGCGGCCCAGTTGGAGGTTTGGGCTTTTTTGCTGATGCGTCCATTGAGGAGGAGAGCGGCGAGGGGGCGGAGGCCGGTGTTGCGGAAGCCGCGGTTTTCGGCGGCGATGCCGAGGTCGACGAAGCCGGCGGGTTCGAAGGGGCAGAGGTCGCGCAGTTCGCTGAGGTCGCGGCGGATGGCGACGCCGGCCTTGCGGATAGAGGGGTCGGCGAGGATGGCAAAAAGCGGGGCGAGGTCGGGAAAGCGGCGCAACTGGAAGAGCCAGACCTCGTTTTCGCCGGCGAGTTGGAGGAGGCTGGGCGGGTAGGATTCGCCTTTGCGGAACGCGGGACGGGTCTCGGTGTCGAAGCCGAGAAGCTTCTCCTTGCGAATCAGCTGGAGGGCGGGAAGGAGTTGTTCGGGGGATCGGATGAAATGAATGACGCCCCCATATTCCAACAGCGGCTTCTGGTTGATTTCTTCTTTGGAAATAGCGTAAGGTGTTTGCATGAACATAATGAAGTCCCCCTACCCTGCCCTGTCCGGGGCTCTCTGGCAACTCCAGACCTTGTTTTTTATGCTGCTTATCGGGTGCAGCTCTCCCCCGCCGACGTCGGAACTCGCGCGCCAGCTCCCGCCCGGCCTCTACGTTTTTGACTGCCCGATCGTGTACAAACGCGGTCTGGCCCGTCTGGAGCCGCATCCGCGGGGGGCGAGGGTCCAGTTGCTGGAAGGCGTCAAAGGCAGCTTCGAGCTGGAGCTGCTGGAGGGCAACCGTCTGCGGATTCGCAAGGCCGAAATGGATTATCCGGGACTGAAACGGAGTTTTGAAGGCACGGGGGTTTTGACACAAGCGGGCCACGGCGCGGGACAAGCCGAGTCCTGGATCATGAACTTCAGCATTGCCGGCCGCGACCACCGCACGGGTCCCTGGGAGCTGCGTCCAGCCACGGAGGCCGAAATCAAAAAACACGAAAGCAAAGAACGCGCGCTTGAGGAGCGCAAACGCCGGGCGGGGCTGATCGAGTAATCTTCAGCCGTTGAGCACTTCGCTGATGGCCTGGAGCTGCTCCCAGAGGCGGGGGAGCTGGGTGAGGGGGATGAGGTTTTCGCGGTCTGACTGGGCTTCTTCGGGGCGGACATGGGTTTCGATGAAGAAGCCGTCGACGCCGACGGCGGCGGCCGCGCGGGCGAGGTAGGGCGCGAGAAAGCCGTCGCCGGTTGTGTGTCCTTTTCCGCCACCGGGGCGCTGCACGCTGTGGGTGGCGTCGAAAATCACCGGATAGCCGCAGTTTCGCATTTCCACGAGTCCGCGCATGTCGACCACGAGGTTGTGGTAGCCGAAGGTCGTGCCGCGTTCGGTGAGCAGGATGCGGCGGTGGCCGGATTCCTCGATTTTCCGCACGACGGGTCCCATGTCCTCGGGGGCGAGGAACTGGCCTTTTTTGACGTTCACAACGGCGCCGGTGGCGGCGGCGGCGAGCAGGAGATCGGTCTGCCGGCAGAGAAACGCGGGGATTTGCAGGATGTCGGCGACTTCGGAGACGGGCGCGGCCTGTTCGGGGTGGTGGATGTCGGTGAGAATGGGGAATCCGTAGGTTTCTTTGACTTCGCGGAGGAGGTTGAGGCCCTCGTCCAGGCCGGGACCGCGAAAGGCGCCCATGGAGGTGCGGTTGGCTTTGTCGTAGCTGGCCTTGAAGACCAGGGGCACGCCTTCGCGGCGGGACCAGACGGCGAGGGCCTCGGCGATTTCGAGCAGGACATCGCGGCTTTCGATGACGCAGGGACCGCAAATGAGGAAGAGTCCGTTGCCGCCGCCGGCGACAAAGGGGCCGAGGTCAACCGTGCGGGTGGTTTTGACGTTCATGGGGTCTCCAGCGTTTTCAGATAGGTTTTGGCGGCGTCGAGGTCGGCAGGGGTGTCGATCCCGGGGGCGGTTTGCGTGGTGTCGAGCACGGCGATGCGGAAGCCGTGGGCGAGGGCGCGGAGTTGTTCCAGTTTTTCGGTTTCCTCGAGCGGGTGCGGGGGGAGTTTCACGAGGCGCATGAGGGCGTCGCGGCGGTAGGCGTAGATGCCGAGATGGCGGAAGTAGAGGCCGGCGTCGAGCAGGCGCTCGGGAGGCGTGTCGCGCGAAAAGGGAATCAGACTGCGGCTGAAGTAGAGGGCGCAGCCGCCGGCGTCGCGGACGACTTTGACGACGGAGGATTCATGGAGGTCGGCGGCGTTGCGAATGGGGGTGCAGGCGGTGGCCATGTGGAGGCCGGGTTCGGCGGTCATGCGGGCCACGAGGCGGTCGATGAGGGTGGGATCGATGAAGGGTTCGTCGCCCTGGACGTTGACGATGATGTCGGCATCGAGGTCCGAAACCGCTTCGGCAATGCGGTCGGTGCCGCTGGGATGGTCGGCTCGTGTCATGCGGAAGTCAATGGCGGCGGCGCGGGCGGCGGCGCAGATGCGTTCGTCGTCGGTGGCGAGCAGGACGCGATCGATGGAGGCGGCCTGTCGGGCGCGTTCGACGGTGCGGACAAAAATCGGTTTTCCCCCGAGGTCGGCGAGCATTTTGGCGGGGAAGCGGGTGCTTCCGTAGCGGGCGGGGATGACGGCGATGGCGCTCATGCGTCCTCCTCCAGGGCGGCGAGGAGTTCGTCGGGCGAGGTGGTGGCGGTGCCGAGTTTGGCGACGACGATGCCGGCGGCGGCGTTGGCCAGTTCGGCGGCTTCGCGGAAGGAGGCGCCAGCGGCGAGGGCGAGCATGGTGGTTGCAATGACGGTGTCGCCGGCGCCGCTGACATCGAAGACTTCGCGGGCGCGGGTGGAGACGTGGACGGGGTGATCGGGATCGCTGATGAGCAACATGCCCTGGGGGCCGAGGGTGATCATGAGGTGTTCGGGCTGCCAGAGGTCGCGCAGGCGGGCGGCGGCGTGCAGGAGGTCGGCGTCGTCCAGAGGATCGAGCGCGGGATTGCGGTCGCGGACGCCGGCCATGTGGAAGGCTTCTTTGCGGTTGGGGGTGGCGAAGGTGATGCCGCGCATGTCGAGTTCGTGGTTGTCCTTGGGGTCGTAGCCGCTGGGGATGGCGAGGCGTCGGCAGTGGGCGAGGGCGAGGGAGACGACGGAGGGGCGGAGAACGCCTTTGCCGTAGTCTTCGAGAATGACGCCGTGTACGCCCTCGAGTCCGCCCTGCAGTTTTGCGCGGAAGGCCTCGGATTCCACAAAGGTCTCCACGTCGCTGCGCTCGCGGTCGACGCGCAGCATTTGTTGTCGGTCGGCCATGATGCGGGTTTTGACGATGGTGGTGATGGCGGGGTCGCGGAGGACGGAGGAGACGTCGACGCCGGCGTTGCGCAGGTGGTCGATGAGTTCGTCGCCGTGGGAGCAGGTGCCGGCGAGGCCGCAGAGGGAGGCCTGCCCGCCGAGGGCCTGCACGTTGAGGGCGACGTTGCAGGAGCCGCCGGGCACGGTGCGCTCGCGCAGGACTTTGAGAATGGGCACGGGGGCTTCGGGACTGATGCGTTCGACGGTGCCGTGGACGTAGCGGTCGAGCATCAGGTCGCCGACCACGAGGATGCGGCAGTGGGGGAAGCGGAGAAAAAGGTCGCGGGCGCGTTGGGGAGACAGGTGCATGAGGGAGGGCGTTAGTCCAGGAAGGAGGGAGGAATGGAGGGTGGGAGTTGTTCGAGGAGAGCGGGGTCGCGTTGGCGGGCCAGGCGGAGCAGGTCGCGGGCGCGGGCGGGGCGACCGGTTTCGTGGGCGGCGACGCCACCTTGAAACAACGTGAGGGCAAACCACTGTTCCGGATCCGGATCGGCTTCGAGCAGAGCGGTCCAAATGGCAGGATAGAGTTTTTGTTGGTAGAGGGCGTTGACCCACTCGCGCAAGTGGAGGACATTGGGGCGTTGTTGCCAGGCCAGACGGGCGTGTTCGGCGGCGGCGGCGGGGTGGCTTTCGATGCGCAGACGGGCGAGCCAGCGGCGGGCTGGATAGAGATCCGGATCCATCATCAGGGCGGATTCCAGATATTTGATGCCGAGGTCGGGGCGTTCTTGGAGAACGAGGTTCAGGCCGCGGGCGAGGGCGTTCCAGGCGGAGGAACGGGGAAAGAGGCGTTGCAGACGCAGGGCATCGGCGCGGGCCTCGAGGATGCGACCGCCGGCGGCGTGCAGTTCCAGTCGGAGGGAAAGGAGTTCCGCTTTCGGGGTGACGGCCCGGCGGGGCAGCCGCAGAAGGTGTTGGCTGAGGGAGGGGAGTGTTGCGCCAGTGTCTCCGCGGATGTAGGCGGCAAGGGCGCGATCCTGCGTCTCTTGAAACGAAGGGGCGGCGGCCCGGAATGTTTCGAGGGGAAGGAAAAACAGGGCGGAGAGGATGGTTCCGGAGGTCAGGAGCGTGCAGTAGGTCGGCAGAGGGGGCGCGTTGCCCGAACGGACGAGAGCCTGGGCGGCGCGGAGGCTGGTCCAGAAGACGCCTGCGGGGAGCAGGGCCTGTTCCAGCAGCTCCTGAAGGGGGGATCGGTAGCCCCGCCAATAGGATTCACCGGCCAAGAGGGCGCCGAGAAGAAAGAGAAGGAAGGAGAGTGAGGCCAGAGGGACAAGGGTGCCGAGGCCGATGCGGAAGGCTTGTGGGAAGGGGATGCGATTGCCGAGGACCGCGCCGCAGCCGAAGATCAGGACGGCGGCGAGCAGGGGACAAAGCAGGGCCCCGATGGCGAAGACGCCGAGTTGCTGGAGCAGAAAGGGTCCGGTGAACAGACTCAGGGGGCCGGGATCGGAGGGAACCAGCAGGAGTCCGAGCAGAAAAAAGGCAGCGCCGCAGAGACACATCCAGGCCGCGAGCAGGCCGCCGCCCACCTGCGACAAAACGCCGTTGGCATAGCGCCCGAAGCGGAACCAGAACCAGAGGCTGGATCCCAGAGGTCCCGGCATGGGATCGGTGATTTTCTGTCGGACGGGGGTGGCCGCGTTGGGTCGGCTGCTCTCCCGGGCGCGGGCCATTGCCTCCGGCAGGGAGGAGGTTGCTTTGGCCAGATAGGATGGCGCAACGGAGGAAGAGCCCGGGGAGGAGGAACTGCCACCTTGTTCGATCCGGGAATGAATTCGCGCCATGGCCTGTGTCAACCCCGCCGAAGCGCCCGGCGCGGTGGGGGCAACATCCACAGGCAAGACACTTCTGGCCCGCACCAGACGAAGCGTGGTGGGCGAAAGCGGCGGAGGTGGAGTGGATTCGGGAGTGAGCATACGTTCACGGCGGGACTGTCCTTCACTCTATCAGGCCCTCCTCTTCTCCGCAATGTGGAAATCGGGAAAGCGGCTCTGTATTGACAAATTCGGGTCCTGCACGCATAGAGGGGACATGACCCGGCAACGCAACACCCGACAACGAACGGCGATAGAAGCCGTATTTGACACCATACCCCGCCCCCTCGGTCCCAGCGAAGTCTGGGCGCTGGCCCGCGCCGCCGTACCCAATCTTGGAATTGCCACCGTGTATCGGGCCCTCAATGATCTTGTGGAGGAGCATCGCCTCCGCGCCGTGGAATTGCCAGGCCAAACCCCGCGCTACGAACGGGCCGGCCTCAAGCACCACCACCATTTTCACTGCCGCAGCTGCAACAAAGTGTTTGACCTCGACGGCTGCATGCTCAAGGCGGACCTGAAACTTCCGCCCGGCTTCACGGTAAAGTCCCACGACATCACCCTCAGCGGTTTTTGTCCGGACTGTGCAGACGCGGCCCCCGTGGGGCGCAGCCCATAAACGTACATTCCGCACTTGCATTTTTAAAAATTCAGCTTTGTGTTTGAGGCCATGTGGATACCAAGACTTCTGGAAAAAGAACTGAAACGCAAAGCCCTGGCGCGCCCCCTTCTGATCGTATGGGGCGCGCGGCGGGTCGGTAAAACAGCCCTCGTGCAAAAGGTTTTCCCCCGCCACGCTTTTGTCAGCCTGGACCTCCCCGATCTTGCGGAAATGGCGGAGCGGGATCCCGCGCTGTTCCTGCAGGAACGGCCCGCGCCGCTGATTGTGGACGCCATCCACAAGGCTCCGGCGCTGCTGCACTTTCTGCAGGAGCGGGTGACGCGCGATCGCGTGCCGATGGGTCACTATGTCGTGACGGCTTCGCCTCCGCAGCGGGGACTCCAGGCGATTGCGGACGCTTCCCCCGGCCACGTGGCGCTGTTCCGCCTGGGAGGACTGTGCGGGGCTGAGCTTCGGGTTGCGGGCATCGCGTTCACGCCGGCATCTCTTTTGCTGCGGGGGGGCTTCCCGGAGCTGGTGACCCAGCCCACTCTTTCTCCGCGGGAATTTTACCGCCCCTATCTGGAATCCTATATCGAGGACTGCATGGTGGCCCTGGTCCGGGAGAAGGTCCGCAAACGTTTTCAGGACTTTTTTCCCTCGATAGCCCGGGTCTCCTCCCTTCCGATCAACCGCACCACGATCGCCAAGGCTCTCGGCGTGACACCGCCCACCATCGACCGCTGGCTTCATTACCTCGAGAGCGATGGACTGCTCGCCCTTCTGCCCGGATGGCCGTCGCCGATCCGGCTTCTGGTGAAATCGCCCAAGGTCCACTTCAGGGACTCCGGCCTGGCCTGTTATCTTCTGGGCTTGGAGACCGAAGCCGAGGTGGAGGCCTCCACCTACATCCAAGAGCTATGGGAAGGCCGGGTCTTCAATGAAATGCGCGACCATCTTGACGCCGGGATCGGCAGCGGCAATTTGATGTTCTGGATGGACCGGACCAAGTCGTCCGACTTCCTGCTGGACCGGGATGGAAAGATCCAGCTGGCCGTTTCCCTCTGGACGACCACGCCGCAGGTGCCCTCGCTGCTGGAACGCATCCGGCTGCTCTTCAAAGCCTATCCGACGATCACCCTCTTCTCGCTGGCCCCCAAACGCGAACGCCTGTCTCCGCACGCCTGCGCCCTGCCGCTCGATGCCATTCCCGACTGGCTCAAGGGCAAGCCGCTGTAAGCTCAGTTGCGCTCCGCGTCGGCGGGAAAGCGGTGGCGGTGGGCCTGCCAGCGGAAATCGCCGACGACGAGGAGTTCCCAGAGGTTGGGGGTGGGGGCGCTGGAGACCATGATTTCGTCCGTGGCGGTCCACATCCAGTCGCGGCGGGCAATTTCGCTGTCGAGTTGCCCGGAGGTCCACCCGGCGTAGCCGATGAAGGCGCGGAGGCGGCAGAGAGGATTGTTCAGGGCGTCGGCGACGGTTTCGGGGGGCGGGTTGAGTTCGCATTCGAAACGATGGGTCACGGGATGGCAGCGGAAGAGCACCAGCAGAAACTGGTCGGTCTGAACGGGGCCGCCAAAGTAGAGGGGCAGATCGGGAAGGCCGGCGTCGGGCAGGAGTTGGGACAGGTTGCGTCCGAGGGGGCGGTTCAGGATAAAGCCGAGACTGCCCTCCGCGTCGTGGTCCTGCAAATACACGAGACAGCGCGCGAAGTTGGGGTCGGTGAGTGCGGGCGAGGCAATCAGCACTTCGCGGGCGGCGGGATGGGAGGAAGAAGAGGAAGGCGGAAGTGTATTCACCCGTGTGTTGTCAGCTCCATCAGCGACGCGTTTGTTTAGTTGTTGTGTTGTTCGAACCAGGAGTGCATCTCGAGGTTGTTCATCAACATGCGCTCCTGAAGGCTGGTGTCGATGTACAGCTCCCCGTTGGGTTGAATGGTGGCGACCCGGGCCCAGTAGGCCCCTTTGGCATCGTTGTTTGGCAGAATGAATATCTTGGCTTTGGGGGCGTAGAGGAAGGATTCGGAATCTCCATTGGGCCGCAGCGTGATATCTTCTGTGGATGTTGAATAGAGTTGAAAACCGTAGGGGCGTCCACTCGTCACGACCAAATCGGAATTTGGCTGCATGGTCCATGGACCATTGAGGAAAATGCGGATGGGGCCATTGGTATCATCCAAAATCAATTTTGATTTTGGTTTCAGATAGACGTCTGTGAGATAATAATCGCCTGCGGTCAGCGTAATTTCACCGGCTGTATTGATGGTGTTGTTGCTGATCACAGCGGGAAAGGCGCTGTTGTTGTTCGTGGTCATGGCGTTGTTGAAGGCTGAGGACATCGTCCCGCCTGTGGTCAGGCCCAGGGGATCGGGGTCCACGTGACCGACCTGCAACTGCACAAAGTTGCTGCATCCCGAACAGCCCGCCAGCAATCCGCCTGCTGTTTCCCCGAGGAGAATCGAACCGTCGAGAAGCAAATGGTTTCCCAGGTTGATGGAGCCGTTGCTGCCAACGGAGGCACCGCCGTTGCTGTCGGAGGGGCTCGGATCCAGGACGACACGGCTGTCGTATCCATATATGGTCATGTTGGGTCGGGTGGTCAGACTGTCCGAGCCAAAGAGTCCGGCCATCATGACGGGACGGCGGCGGAATTGGACAACGACGCTGACCTCGGCCTCGCCACTGCGCCCAACGGACTCAAAGCTGAAAATGCGGTCGGGGACGATCACCCTGAAACTGTTGATTTCATCGAATTCAAACCCATCGGGAGCGGTTACGGAAAGATCGTCGAGGATGTCTGCGAGGGCCTCGCCGTTGGAGAGGCGGTTTTCCACATTTCGTTTGACCAGTTTGATGCCGGCCTCCGCGTGATAGAGGGCGCGGGTGGAGGCAAGGTGGTTGGAGGCGGTGCGGGATTCCAGGCGAGCGCTGGTGGTGGCAATCAAGGCCGCCATGGAGAGCAGCGCGACGAGTCCCATGGCAAAGAAGAGGATGAAGCCTCCGCGGGGGTCGGAAGGAGCAGGATGCGTTCGAGTTTTCATGGTGCAGACCTCTTCGAAGTATTATTTTGGCTTCTTGGTTGGCTGTGGCCGTTTTACAGTCGTGGGTTCTGGGGTGGGCGGGATAGCCGTCGCGGTGGGGCTCGGAGTCGCCGTCGCGGTGGCGGCGGGGGTGGCCCCCGGCACCAACGTGGCGGTGGGTGCGGGTGTGGGTCCCGGAGTGGAGGTGGGTCCTGGAGTGGCGGTGGGTGCAGGCGCCGCAGAGGCGAGAAGGGCATCGCTGGGCCAGCCCTGGATGCTCAGTTGTGGGGAGGTGTTGCGGAGGCGGTTGCTGGAGCTGACGGTGTAACGGAGGAAGGAATCCGTGCTTCCGGAAGGTGTGAAGGGCAGGGGCTTGCGGCTGCGTCCTGTGAGGGAGATACTGACAACATCGCCGCTGCGGCTGAGATTGAAGACCTCGATGCCGTCGGCAATCACCTGGTCGGCACTGGATTCGTAGCTGAAGCGGGAGTCGGTTCGGAGCAGACTGGGGACGCCCTCGACTTGGGAGACAAAATACCGGATCACGTTGAGGAGGAACACTTCAGAGCTTTCGGGATAGATCAGATGTACCCCAATTCCGGCTGTGGTGGGGGAACGGCTGATCCGCACCTGGGTGGGCGAAATGACCGCGTCTACAATCACGGGTTCAATGCCGGCAAGAACGAGTACATCCCCTGCAATCGGATTGTAGGCCAGCACAGCATTGTCCGTGATATTCAAGTCGAGAATATTTTCTCCCTCCCAGACCTGACCCACCAATGTGGCAACGGGCTCACCGGAAATCCCGATGACCATGAGTGTATCCTGGTTGCCGTTGTCGACGATCCAGGGAATCGTATTGATACCGCTGTCGACGCCGAACCAGTCGGAAAGGTTGGCTTCGCCCATCGCCAGTCCGCTGCCCGCATAGCGGAGGTCCCGCTGCAGGAACATCATCGCTGTCCGAACGTTTTGCTGGAGTTCCTGTTCCAGGTTTTTCTGATGAAAGGTTCGGCGGTGTTGGGTGAAACCGGCAAGAAAGGCTGTGAGGACGATGGCGGCCAATCCACCGGAAACCATGACTTCCACCAAGGTGAATCCGGCGCGGCGTCGGGGATGTGGAATCGGGGTGTTCATGATGCGTCTTCCTTATTGGAAGCTGATGCCTCCGGAGGCGTTGCTGGTGTACACCGTGTTGAAAGTCGCACTCAGGGGTTTTCCCAAAATCGACCAGGAAATGGTCATGCGAACCAATTTTGCAAAATCCTCTTCCTCCACCTCCCAGCTCATCGTGTAGCCATCCACCGTTTTCGTGCCTGCGACCAATGAAGTGTAATTGACATCTTCCAATTCCTCCAGGTGAGCCTGGGCAATCGCTATCGCATCGCCGACATCGTGCGCATATCGGGTGCTCCGAATGGTGCTGTAGGTCAATCGGCTGATCGGCAGCATCATCAGAGTCAGAAGTAATGCTGTGATGACAACTTCCGGCAGGGTGAAAGCAGAACGTGAAGAGGTTGTGTGCATCGGTGTCACCTTTTGGTTATGGCGCCGGAGCCACGGAGGGTCAATTCAATGACTTTGTCTCCAGCTCCGGCCGGGCGGATCGTGGTGGTCACGGTTTTCATTTCGCGCTGGCCCGGGGTGGTGATAAACTGACCGTAGGCGTTGAAAGCTCCCGTGGACCATGTGGATTGGAGCGTGACCAATGCGGGGTCCTCCAGCAGCACTTCAAACCACTCGTCATCATCCTGTTCTTCGTCGCGGTTTGTGTCGGCCCATACCTGAAGTGTGTTTTCGTCACTATCCAGATTCACATACACAATTTGATTCTGGGCGATTGCCTCCGAGCGGGCCAACTGCAATTGGAAGGCCAAACGGGAAGAGGCCTGCTCGACGCGCATCCGGGGCAACATGTTTCTGGCGGACAGTAAGGACCAACTGCCCAGGAAGCCCAGGAGCAGAACGGTTATCAAGATTTCCACCAGCGTAAACCCCGCCGATGCCGAGTGCGATACGGTGCCGGTCGTACACGTGGATCTGTTGGATACGTTTCTCACAACTGAAAATTGTAACGCTTTCCGAACCTGCCGTCCATAGCGAATTCCCCCTCCTGCGGAATATTTCAACCTTCGGAAGCCCCTCCCTCTTGTCATCGGAAACCCACAGGCCGCTGCCATATACCCTCCTTTGGATACCCTGAACCGACCCAATGGGGCCCGTACCCCGGGTCCCCAGACGGGTGGGCTCTGCACAGGTTTTCTTTGGCACGTTTTCATACATGCCTTGTACAGCATTCCCCGTGCCGAGTCCCCGCTCAACACGCCTCGCCCCTGCGCGCAGCGACGTCTGCGGATCAGAACAAGGTGCGCCAGGCGCTGAAGGTGGTGACCGATTCGAGGGACCCGTCGGGCGTGCCCTCCAGCTCGGAGACTTCGACCGCGAACATCAGTTTGTTGCCGTGGCCGTTGAGGTAGATGTTGAGGCCGACGTAGAAGGAGTGATGTTCGTCGCCGCGTTGCAGGGTGGGGTCCTCGAGGAAGTCGACGCGCCGGGCGTAGCGGCTGGCGGCGCGCAGACCGGCCTCATTGTCGGATTCGGACTGTTCGTAGCGGAAGACGCCCTGCAGGCGCGGGCTGAAGGTGTAGGACGGCATGATGTAAAAGCCGTCGGTGATCTCGCCCTCATTGTCGGCATGGAAATGTTCCACGAGACATTCAAAGGCCCGGCCTTGGAAGGACAGGGACGAGGTGACGAGCGAGTCGTAGCTGAATTTGGACTCGGGGTCTTCGCCCACGAGGTAGCTGCTCTGCAGTTTGAGCTTGGATTTTTCGGCCAGCAGATCGTCGAAATCGATGCCGAAAAGGGCGTTGCTGAGATAGTCGGGATTCGCGTTGTCGGTGTTGCGGTTGTCTTCGCCGGTGAAGAGACCGAGGCCGTAGTAGAAGGGCGAAACGCTGCCCTCGAGCATGACCCCGGTCATTTCGCCCGGGGCTGCGACCGTGTTGGTGATCAGCGAGCGCTCCATCGTGATCAGCGTGGAGGAGGATCCGACTTCCTCGATCGCGGTGAAGGGTTTGTCGAAGCCCACCTTGATGCGGGCTTCGGGATGTTTTTTCCACTGGATGAAGGCATTGGTGGTGGCCATCTCCCCCGGGACGACATTGGCCTCCAGCAGGACGAAAACATCGTTGTCGTAGTTCCCCTGGAGGCCGATGAAGGCGCGGCGGAGTTCAATGGTGCTGTAGCTGCCGTCGGAACTGTCGTTTTCCGCCTGGACCACACCTGCCTGGGTCTGCACGCGTCCGCGCACCTGGAGGGCGTCGAGCCAGGGATTGGCGGGAGCGATGCGCGGCGGAGCCAGCAGGGCTTCGCCCTCCTCGGGCTTCAGGGTGCCTTTTTCGACGAGCAGACGGATCAGCGCGTTTTCGTCGGCGTGCAACAACGACAGGAACGGGAGAAGGAACAAGCAGCGGGAGAGGGACATCGGATGGCCGGGAATCAGGGTTGAAACGCAGGCGCTGCGATACAGGGAATTTCCCATGGCTGCAATAGAAAACACGGACGGATTGCGGCCAAAACATTCTGTCCCATTCTCTTCTTCTCTTTATCATTCAACCCTCTTCAACCTTCATCAACAACATACTCCGTTTGTCTGGGGTATCAGAATGCGATTGACCCCGGAAACACCGATGGGGTAAACGATGTGAACCCGGCATGGCCCAGGAGACAGAAAATCGCTGACACGTTTCGGACGTGATGACGCCGGCCGGAATCTGACCCCATTTTCGGGAGTGTACATCGTTGATTTTGGCCCGCAGGGCTGTAGACTTTCAAAATCAGTACGTAGGAAACCAACAGGATCAACACCATGAAATTTATGACCACGATTGAACGGGATGAAGATGGCGCATGGGTGGTTGAATGCCCATCCATACCCGGGTGTGTGAGCCAGGGCGCAACCCGTGACGAGGCCATGCAAAACATCAAAGAGGCAATAGCTCTATGTCTGGAGGTACGGTCCGAGAGGGGTTTGCCGCTGACGGTGGAGACGAGCCAAGTTGAGGTGCTGGTCTAATGCCACCTCTGCCGGTGTTGAGTGGCAAAGCGCTTGTGAAGATTTTCCAAAAGGCCGGATGGGAGTTTGTTCGGCAGCGAGGAAGTCACATGATCCTTGTGAAGCCTGCGGAAATCGCAACCCTTTCCGTACCCGATCACGCGGAAATCGCAAAAGGGACGCTGCGGAGTTTGATCAGAGCCAGCGGATTAACCGTTGAGGCCTTCCTGAATCTGCGGTAACCGTTAGGACAACATGCACATCTCGAGGCGGCGCCCAGCGCCGACTCGGCGAAACGATCGCCCACGCCTACGGCTGGCCCACCGACCTCGACGAAGCCCAAATCCTCGCCAATCTCCTCGACCGAAACCGAGTCCACCTGCACGTGACGTAACCAATCCGATCCGGAAAAAAGCACTGGCGAAATTTCCCGCGCAAACACCCCCCTCCAGCCAAACAGGAGAACTTTTTTCGGGTTGGGGGGGGGGGGAGTGGACTTTCTACCTTTGTTTGGAGAGACTTTTCCTTGCATCAGTGGGTTTTGCGAGGAATCCGGCTTCGGTTTTGCTGGGGGCGGCGGTCCATAGCCGTTGATTTTGAGCCCCTGGGCAGTTGAGGGGGTTGAAACCCCCAGGTCCCTCAATCGTCGCTACGCGACGAAGACTGCGGGGCGGCGGGGGCGCCGCAGGTCCATTGTAACTTTTGATCTGACAATGGAGTGGTGGCGCCCCCGCCGCCCCATCGTGTCCTCAGGCGCGACCCCGCCGCCCCAAGGACAACCTTCCGCCTCTGGGGACAGAGACGAGTACGCGGGACTGCGGTCATCCAGAACGTCGTGGCGGCGGGGGCGGCGCAGGTCCATTGTAACTCTGATCTGACAATGGAGTGGTGGCGCCCCCGCCGCCCCATCCTCTTCCCTGTTCAGAAGCGGCGGCGGACGAGTTCGATGAGGCCGTTGGCGATGGGGACGCGGGGGACGAGCACGTCGGCGGAGTCCCAATAATCCTGGTGGAAAATGACCTGTCCTTCGGCGTTGAAACGGAGGCGGCTGACGCCGAGAGAGCGCTGGGGACTGCCTCCGCTCCGGGAGGGCAGGACCATGACCCAGGGGAGATAGTGGTCGATGCCGTTGCGGGCCACCGCGCCGTACTCAAAGGTGACGCCGGGGCTGAGGGCGGCGGTTTTGATCATGTAATCGACCATGGGGCCGCGCTCGGTGAAGAGGTGGAAGGCGTCGCGGAAATAGAAGGATTCGGCGTAGGCCTTGGGGAAGTTTGCCGTGACGTTCTCCACGCTGAAGGGATGGAAAGCGGATTTGACCTTGTCGATGAGCACACGTTCTTCGTCGCTGCCCGGCGCCGGGTTTTGCGCCAGGGCCGCGCTTGTGGCGAGCCACTCTTCGTGGAGGGCGTCCGGAGCGGTGGCCGCATGTCGCGGGGATTTCCCCACGCGGTGCAACCAGACAAAGAGGAGGACAAAGGCGACAAGGGCGAGCAGGAAACCGGCAAAAAAAGCTTTCATGTGGGTACTTCTTCCAGGGAGGTTCTCCGCGCCGAGGTGACGCGAAGGAGATAACGCATCAACACATACACGAAAAACAGCATGAAGGGCGCGACGAAAATCCAGCCAACAATGGCGTGGACAAAGGTCATGCCAAATTCGGCAACGGTCGCTGCGGGGGCGGCGCGGAAGCGGTCACTGAACTCGCTCAGACTCAGGCGAAAGGGGTTTTCGGACTGGAGGATCCATTCCCCCAGACGAACGCTGGGGAGGATAAGCGCCCACTTGAGCGGGGAAACGAGGTAATTGAAGCCCTGCAAGACGGTATGATTGAGTTTAAACGCCATACCAATGAGGGCGAGGGCAGCCATCGTAAACCCTAAAATTGGGAAAATCCCAATGCTGCAGCCCCAGGCGCAGGACCAACAGACCTTTTCCGCGCTCCATCCTTGGTGGAGGGCGCGTGAAATCATTGCGTTGAGTTTGGAGAAGATGCGGGAAATCATTACAGAAAAGCAATCGTTTCAGAACCCGATCCCTTACAGATTCGAATGACGTTGTATCTTTCCTGTTCCGGATTTAGGAACGAAACACCCGGCAGAGCGAAGCCTTGCCGGGTGTGGGATTTTCGAAGTGGTAGGGCTTTATTTCCGGCGGCGGAACAGCAGCAGGCTGCCAAGCGCAATGCCCACCAAGGCCAGGCTGCCCGGCTCGGGGATGATCATAATGGAGTTGAAAGTACCCCCCTGCTGATCACCCGACTTAAAACCACCAAGATAAATTGTGTTGTTCGTCGCTGTAACGTTGACGGTAAAAGAGGTCCAATATTTACCTTCCGCCGCCGCCCAGGTGGCGGTGTCCGCTGCGATATTTGTGTAGTCGTAGCTGAGGGTTGTGGCGGCTGCAAAACCACTGTAGTCGGTGAGTCCCGCAGCTCCTGTTCCCGCACGAATTTGGCGTGTGTTCGCTCCTGCTACGTTCAAATAGGTGTTATTACTCAACGCGTATACCGTGTATGTTCCTGCTGCCAGGCCTCCAATTCTTACGCCAATGTAATCAGTTGAGCTATTCGAATTCGCGGCGGAAGTGAAATCCGAAAAAAGATTTGTATTGTTGGGAGAGGCCGGTGTGGCAAACACACCGAGACCCGATCGTGCACCTGAAAAACCCTGACGCACG
>CAZCFM010000038.1:0-29349 GCA_964497855.1 uncultured Verrucomicrobiota bacterium
GGTCGGACGAGGCCCGCGCCGTCGCGGCCTGGGAACGCCTCGTCGCCTTCGCCCTGCGCGAAAAAATCCACGACCATCGCCATACGCCCGCATTGTTTTGTACCCTCCTGTTAATCCGTGGTTAAAATCGGGTCTAGCAAATAAATCGACAGGCCCAGAAAGACGGAACACCGATCCTCCACAACCCCTCAAGTCAGAAATGCGCGGAATGTCTCCGGGGTCACGAGAAGGTTTTCCGCTTCGGGGTAGTGCTCGGTCCAGGCCTTGGGAAAGGCGTGGGCCTTGCCCGTCTTCCATTTGAATTCCGCCGCGAGCAGTCGTCCGGCATCCTCCTCGATGTAGTCGATTTCCTGTTGGTCGTAGGTGCGCCAGAACCACGCGCCCACAGTCTTCTCCAGAACCGCATTCCGTTTGTGGCGCTCCACCACAAGGTAATTCTCCCACAGTCGCCCCCAATCCTCCCGCAGCGGGGGCGGCTGAAAGGCGTGCAGCAGGGCGTTTCGTATCCCGGGGTCAAGAAAGTAAATCTTCCGGGATTTGGAGACTTCCTTCCGCAAATTCCGGCTGAATCCACCGAGACGAAGAATGATGTAAGCGTCTTCGAGAAGACCCACATACCGGTCCACCGTCTTCACATCCATCCGGGTGGCGGTCGCGATTTCACTCAAAGACACTTCCGAACCGATTTGAAAGGCAAGAAGGCGGAGCAGATCATGGAGGCGATCCTTGTTCACATCCACTGTCGCGAAAATGTCTTTGAGCAAGTGGTCCGCCACCATTCGTTTGAGGGTTGCGATTTTCTCTTTCGGATCTGGCGTAAGAACAACCTCTGGGTAGCCCCCGTAGATCAGACTCTCCTCCAGACACGTGGACAGGGCACTGGGCGATGGAGCTCTTTCCGCAAAGGAAAGGGGAAACAACTCCATCACGATTTGCCTACCGGTCAAAGGTTCCCCGGTTTTCCGTCGCAAATCGAACGAAGCCGAACCGCTGGCAGCAATGCGCAAACCCGGATAGGTGTCGTGCAACAGTTTGAGAACCCGGCCTATTTCGGGAACATTCTGCGCCTCATCCACAAAAAGCACATCCACGTGCGCGGCCAGCCTCGACAGCGCCGCGCGTTCGGGGACCAACAAAGCACAGTCATCCACAAAATCACCGTTCAGGAATTCCTTTCTGCCGGTCAAATCATCGTACACCTGCCTCATCAAGGTGGTTTTTCCGGTTTGCCGAGGGCCAAACAAACAAACCACTTTTCGCGGTGACTCCCGATTGAGAGCCGTTCTGAATTGATTTTCGATACTTCGAGTGATCATACTCCACGAATTTAGCTAAATTCATGGAGTCATGTCAATAAATTTCCAGAAGCGGAATGCGCTTGCCCGCCGCTGTCTCCCCGCTAAAACCGTCTGCATGAACCTTTTGCTCAGTGGCGATCTCCACCTCGGACGCAGCTCCAGCCGTCTCCCCGCCGAATGGTCCGACGAGGCCCGCGCCGTTTCGGCCTGGGAACGCCTCGTCGCCTTCGCCCTCCGCGAAAAAATCGACGTCCTCCTCCTCAGCGGCGACCTCATCGACCAATCCAACCGCTTCTTCGAATCCATCGGCCCCCTCGAACGCGGTCTTCGCAGCCTCGGCGAGGCCGGCATCCGAAGCGTGGCCGTCAGCGGCAACCACGACGCCGACACCCTCCCCCTGCTCGCCCGACGTCTGCCCCCGGAAACCTTCCACCTACTCGGAGAGGGCGGCCACTGGGAAACCCTCGTGCTCGAACACGCCGGACGCCCCGCCCTCCGCCTCGTCGGCTGGTCCTTCCCCCAAAGCCAGGTCCACCACGACCCCGTCGCCCACTTCCCCGCGCCGCCCGCCGACGGACTCCCCACCCTCGCCCTCGTCCACGGCGACCCCGACGTCCGCGCCTCCGCCTACGCCCCCCTCTCCAGCGCCCGCCTCCGCGCCCAGCCCGTCCACGGCTGGCTCCTCGGCCACATCCACAAGCCCTCGCTCTCCCCCGGCGAACCCTGGATCCTCATGCCCGGCAGCCCGCAAGGACTCGATCCCTCCGAGGACGGCCCCCACCACGCCTGGACCTGCAGCGTCTCCCCCGGCGGCCTCTCCCTCCCCCAGCCCGCCTGCCCCGCCGCCCTCGGCTACAGCTCCCTCGACCTCCGCCTCGAGCCCAGCGACATCCCCAACGAACTCCTGCTCCTCGAACGCCTCCAGGCCGCCCGTCTCCAGCCCCCCTTCCCCGGAAAAACCTCCCTCCGCCTCCGCCTCTCCGGCGAAACCCGCGACCCCGACACCCTCCACCGCGTCCTCGCCTCCCTCCCCGACTGGCGCGACGCCCACTGCGCCATCGAATCCATCGACAACCAGGTCCGCCCCGTCCTCGACCTCGACGCCTGCCGCCGCGCCGGACCCGTCCCCGCCCTGCTCGCCGACGCCCTCGACGCGCCCCCACCCGAACTCCTCGACCGCCTCCGCGCCCTCTGCGAACGCCTCAACCGCCAACGCGAATACGAGGCCCTTCCTCCGCTGCGCCCCGCCGACATCCCCCTCGACAGCCTTCTCCGCAGCCTCCTCCATTCGTTGCAGGAGGACCCCGCATGAGCCAGAGCGTCCGATCCCTCCGCGTCACCCACTTCGCCGGCGTCCGACCCGAAACCGCCTTCCACATTCCGGATTTCAGCCCCGGCGTCAACGTCCTCCACGGCCCCAACGGCAGCGGCAAAACCACCTCCGCCCGCGCCCTGCAATCCCTGCTCTGGCCCCGCCTGCCCTTCCGCGACGTCGTCTCCCTCGAGGCCGACCTGGAGATCGACGGCGTCGCCTGGCGCTTCGCCACCCGCGGCCACGGCCTCGCCGCCTGGCGCGAAGGCGTCGAACTCCCGCCCCCCGGCCCGGCCCATCCCGAAGGCCTCCGCCAACACGCCTGGTCGCTCCAGGACCTCCTCGAAAACGACGACAACGACCTCGCCCGGCGCATCGCCCAGCTCCTCTCCGGCGGCGTCAATTTTGCCAAAGTAGCGGACGCCTGCGGCTGGAGCAGCCCTACGCCCTCCCCCCGCGGACTCGCCACCGAACGTCAGGCCCTCCAGCGCAGCCTCCGCGAGACCCAGCAGGCGCAGAACGACCTCCTCCAGCAGGCCGCCTCCCTCGATCCCCTCCGCCGCGAACGCGACGCCTGCCTCCAGCGCGCCGCCCGCCGCCCCCTCGTCGACGCCGCCCTCCGCCGCCTCCGCGACGAGGCCCGCCTCCAGCAGCTCCGCGCCCAGCTCGACCAGGCCCCGCCCCACATGCAGGCCCTCCGCGAGGAGGACCCCGCCAGCCTCCAGCTCTGCCTCGAGTCCCTCCGCGACCTCGAGACCCGCCTCCACGCCGCCCGCGAATCCCTCCGCGCCCTCGGCCCCGGCGAAACCACCTGGGCCCTCCTCCCCGACGCCGACTTCCAGCGCACCCGCCTCCAGCTCGACGCCCTCCTCCACGAAGCCTCCCGCGCCCGCGACACCCACGAGGTCGCCCTCCGCCGCCTCGAGGAGACCGAAGCCCGCGAACAGGCCCTCCGCAAACGCCTCGGCCTCCGCAGCCTCCCCCTCTTCGAAGCCCCGCAGGCCTTCCCCGAGTTCCGCGCCGTCGCCGACGCCCAGCACCGCGCCGCCGCCGCCCGCGCCGAAGCCGACGCCCTCGCCCACCGCGTGCCCGTCGACAACCTCGACCCCGCCCCACCCGAACACGATCCCGACGCCGTCCGACTCGCCCGCCTCAACCTCGAAGCCTGGCTCCAGCACTGCCTCCCGCCGCCCCGCCGCGCCACCGCCCTCTTCTGGATCACCCTCGCCCTCGTTGCCGCCCTCGCCCTCGTCCTCGCCAACGTCCACAACGCCCGCTGGTACCTCCTCCTGCTCTTCCCCCTGCTCGCCGGCTTCGCCCAGATCCACCTCGCCCGCGACAGCCGCCGCCGCCAGCGCGAAGACCTCCAGTCCCGCCACCCAGCCTCCCTGCCCGCGCCCGACGACTGGAGCCCCGCCTCCGTCCGCGACACCCTCCAGCAGCTCGACACCCTTCTCGTCACCCTCCACCGCAACCGCCTCGCCGCCGAAGACGCCGCCCTCGCCCTCCGCGCCCGCCAGCAGGCCGACGCCGCCGAGGCCGCCCTCGACCAGGCCCTCGAATCCCTTCGGGGGTCAGGTCTTGATGTTTTAACACGTGACCCCCTTCTCCCCCACTTCCTCCAGGACCTCCGCGACTGGCGCAGCCAGCGAAACGACTGCGCCGCCGCCGAAGCCGCCCTCGACGCCGCGAGCGATCGCGAAACCGAAGCCCTCGCCGCCCTCCACCGCGAACTCCAGCCCTGGATTCCCGGCCCTCCCCCCGCAACGTTCGCCGACGCCTCCCGCCTCGTCCGCGACTGCGCCCTCCGCCTCGACGCCGAACGCAGCCGCCGCCAGACCCTCCGCGAAACCGAAGCCTCCCTCCGCGGCCTCGAAGAGCGCCACGCCGAAACCTGCACCCGACGCGACGCCCTCTGCACCCGCCTTGGACTCGCCGAACCCGACCCCGCCGAACTCCGCCGCCGCGTCGCCCTCCTTCCCGAGTGGAAACGCGCGTTCCGAGAGTCGGAAGACCTCGACCGCTCCCTTTCCGACCTTCGGAAAACCCTCGCCGACTCCCCCGACCTCTCCAGCGCCGCCGAAGCCGACCTCCTCCGCCTCGCCGCCGACGCGCAGCGCGACCTCGACGAAGCCGCGCGCCTCCTGGAGGCCATCACCCGCCTCGACGAACGCATCCGCCACGCCAGCCGCCAGCGCACCCTGCACGAGGCCCTCGAACAGCGTTCCCGCATCGACGCCCGCATCGCGGACTTGCGCACCCAGCAGCTCCACTCCGAGGCCGGACGCGCCGTGCTCGACTGGCTCCGCGACACCTGCCGCAGCCAGGAGCAGCCCCGCGTCCTGCTCGAGGCCAACCGCAACCTCGCCCTCTTCAGCAACGGCGCGCTGGAACTGGGCGTCGCGCGCGACGGCGACACCGAGCGCTTCACCGCCGCCCAGCCCGGCCATCCCCCGCGCCCCCTCTCCACCCTCTCCACCGGCGAACGCGCCCAGCTCCTCATGGCCGTCCGCCTGGCCTTCGTCACCCAGCAGGAGCAGAGCCCGATGCCCCTGTTTGTCGACGAGGCCCTCGGCACCAGCGACGAGACCCGCGCCCGCGCCATCATGCGCGCCATCGCCCTGCTGGCCCGCGGCGGACGCCAGATGTTCGTGTTCACCGCCCAGCGCGACGAGGCGGCCAAATGGCGGCAGGTCCTCGCCGACAGCGCCACGCCCCACCGCGTCATCGACCTCGCCGCGCTCCGCGCCCGCGGCGAACAGGAACTCCTCCTCCTTCCCCCCGGCGAGCTGCCCGAGGACCCCGCGCGCCGCGGCGGCGAGTCCCTCGCCGAGTGGCTGCAGCGCATCGGCACGCCCCCCGCAAACCCCTGGCATCCGCCCGAAAACCTCGCCCTCTGGCATGTGCTTCCCGACGAAAACCAGCTCGCCCCCCTGCTCCGCCACGGCCTCCGCCGCTGGGGCGACCTGCACACCCTCGCCGCGCACAACGCCGCCGCCTCCCTGCTCACGCCCGAAGCCCTGCAACAGGCCCGCGCCCGCGCCGCCGCCTTCGCCGCCTTTGCCGAGGCCTGGCGCATCGGACGCGCCCGCCCGCTCTCCCCCGCCGAACTCCTCGACACCCAGTGCGTCTCCGAAACCTTCGTGCCGGACATGCTCCGTCTGCTGGAGGAGGTCAAGGGCGATCCCCCGGCCCTGCTCGCGGCCCTCGAAGCCGGCCGCCTCCCGCGCTGGCGCAAGTCCGCCACCGAACGCTTGAACGAGGTCCTCGAACGCGACAACCGCCTCCCCCGCGAACGGCCCCTCGACGACGCCGAACTGCGCGCCTTCGCCTACGCCCGTCTCCAGGCCGCCAACCTCTTCGATCCCACCGAAACCTACACCTGGGCCCTCCCCTGACCCGAAAGCGAATCGCCTGTCAACACTGGGGGGCAGCGAAACGAAGCTCCGCATCCCTCCCCGGAGAAAAAGCCCATGATGGTGCTGGGAAAACTGTTGCTGTGGACACGGGACAAGCGCCTGGGACTCGCCGCACAGGATCTCGCCGTCGCGTTTGCGTGAACCCCACCCCCGGCTTGACTCCGCTCCTCCGTTCCGCTAAAGGACTCCAATGCCCCTCCCCTATCAAGACTCCAGCCTTTCCCCCGAACAACGCAGCGACGACCTTCTTTCCCGGATGACCCCGGAGGAAAAAGTCGGCCAGATGCTCCAACTCGACGCCCGCGGCGACCTGCGCAGTCTCGTGCAGGAAAAACTCGCCGGATCCCTCCTCCACATCAACGGCGACAACTCCAACCAAGCCATCTCCCTCGCCGCCAAAACCCGCCTCGGCATCCCCCTGCTCATCGGCGACGACTGCATCCACGGCCACTCCTTCTGGCCCGGCGCCACCATCTTCGGCACCCAGCTCTCCCAGGCCTGCTCCTGGAACGAAACCCTCATCGAACAGGCCGCCGCCGCCACCGCCCGCGAAGTCTGCGGCACCGGCGTCCACTGGACCTTTTCCCCCGTGCTCTGCCTCACCCGCGACCTCCGCTGGGGCCGCGTCGGCGAAACCTTCGGCGAAGACCCCACCCTCATCTCCCGCTTCGGCTGCGCCATGATCCGCGGCTACCAGGGCCGCGGCCTCGACGATCCCGACGGCATCCTCGCCACCGCCAAACACTACGCCGGCTACTCCGAAACCCAGGGCGGACGCGACGCCTCCGAGGCCGACATCTCCCGCCGCAAACTCCGCTCCTATTTCCTCCCGCCCTTCGAAGCCGCCGCCCGCTCCGGCTGCATGACCTTCATGATCGGCTACCAATCCATGGAGGGCATCCCCTCCACCGCCAACCCCTGGCTGCTCAAAGAGGTCCTCCGCGACGAATGGGGCTTCGAAGGTCTGCTCGTCACCGACTGGAACAACGTCGGACGCCTTGTCACCGAACAGAAAATCGCCGCCGATCTCACGGAGGCCGCCATCATCGCCGTCCGCAGCGGAAACGACCTCATGATGACCACGCCCGGATTCCGCGAAGGCGCCCTCGACGCCCTCAAACACGGACGGCTCACCGAAAACGAAATCGACACCGTCGTGCGCCGCATCCTGCTCCTCAAGTTCCGCATGGGGCTCTTCGAAAATCCGCGCCGCGCCGACAAAACCCGCCAACGCCTCATCGCCTGCCCCGAACACCGCGATCTCAATCTCCGCCTCGCCCGCGAATCCATCGTCCTCCTCCAGAACCGCGACCACTTCCTGCCCCTTCCCGCCCGCCAACCCTGCCGCATCGCCCTCATCGGCCCCAACGCCGACCATGCGCAGGCCTATCTGGGCGACTGGGCCGGCGTTCAGATGAATCCGGAACAATCCGCGCAACCCCGCGATTGCGTCATCACCCTGCGCGACGGACTCGAACAGTTCGGGCCAAAAATGTGGTCCATCACCTACGCCCCCGGCTGCGGCATCGAACACGAACGTCCGGAACTCCTTGAACCCGCGCTCAACCTCGCCCGCGAGGCCGATGTCATCGTGGCTGTGGTGGGCGACGACCTGCCCTTCATCGGGGAATACAAATCCACCGGCACCCTCGAACTGCAAGGGGGACAATACCGTTTGCTGGAGGAACTCTGCGCCCTCGGCAAACCCCTGGTCCTGGTGCTCGTCCACAGCAAACCGAATGTCCTGCCCCGCTGCGTCCACTCCGCCGCCGCGATCCTCGAGGCCTTCAACCCCGGTATGATGGGCGGCCGCGCCCTCGCCGAAATCCTCTGCGGCGAGGTCAACCCCTCCGGACGCCTCACCGTGTCCGTTCCCTACCACGTCGGCCAGCAGCCGGTCTATTACTCCCAGGTCCGCGGACAACACGGCAACCGCTACGCCGACATCACCCAGTCGCCCCATTTCGCCTTTGGCGAAGGCCTCTCTTTCTGCGACTTCCGACTCTCGGACATCGCCCTCGGCCCGGTTTCCGTCACGCGGAACGATTCCGTCGTGTGCGAGGTCACCGTCCACAACGACAGCGACATCCCCGGCCAGACCGTGGTGCAGCTCTACGTGTCCGACCGCGTGACCTCCGCCACCTGGGTGCAGAAGGAACTCAAGGACTACCGGAAACTCGACGTCGCCCCCCGCAGCAGCACGCGGGTCCGCTTCGAGCTCCCTGTCGCCGCCTGCTCCATCGTCAACGCCGCCGGCCAGCGCGTCGTCGAGGCGGGCGAATTCGAGGTGGAACTGGGCCTCTCCAGCCGCGACCCGCACGCCCTCCGCGCCAGCTTCCGCGTCAACTGAGAATCCCAGCTCCGGCTTGGTTCCAATTTCGTATCCATTTCCGCGCATTCCGCTCTTGCCCTGCCCGCGTTGCCGTAGCACAATGCACTTCCATCCCCTTCCCCCGGTGACCCACCATGATCCGACAACTTGCCACACCTGTTTCACCACCTATGACCTGGACGCAACGGTTCATTTCTACCGCGACATTCTGGGTCTGCCCGTGACCTTCCGTTTTCTGCGCAACGACGAAGCGATCGGTTGTTATTTCAGTTGCGGGGGAAACACCTTCCTGGAGTGTTTTCTGCGCCCAGGCGGCGAAGAGGCCATCGGCGCGATCAAACATTTTTGTCTGGAGGTCGAAGACATCGACGCCCTGGAGAATACCCTGACCCAGGCCGGCGTTCCCGTGCGCGGCAAACGGCAGGGCGCGGACCACACGTTCCAGCTCTGGTGCACGGATCCCAATGGCATCGACATCGAATTCCAGCAATACGGACCTGAAAGCTGTCAGCAGCGGTGCACGGACTGTCTTGTCAACTGGTGAGGCATGCATGCCCTCTTCGCCTACGGAACCCTCCAGCACCCGGACATCCTCCGCCCCGTTCTCGGGCGCATCCCGCCTTCCGCTCCGGGACGGCTTGAACACTATGCCCGCTATCTCATCCACAACGCGGATTACCCCGGCATCGTTTCCCAGCCCGGTGCCTCAACCCCCGGCACCCTCTACTTTGAAATCAGCGACCCGGAGTGGCAACGGCTGGACAAATACGAGTCCGACCTCTATGTTCGTCTGTCTGTGCAGGTCATCACCGACGAGGGACACACGGTCCCCGCGTTCGCCTATGTGATTCCTGACGCGCATCGACACCACCTGACCGATCTCCCATGGGAACTGCACTCATACCGCCCCCGCCACCTTCTCGGCCCCGCCTGAACACCGAGCACCTCCGCCTGGTCGTCACCGACAAGGAACTCCCCCGCCATGTCGCCAACGGCTTCATGCGCTACGACAATTTCCACAAATTCACCGAAGGCGGCACCGCCGTTCTCGAAGAGTGCCTCGACAAAAACCTCGGGCGCAACGTCCTCATGAAACGGCTGCATCCCGACCTGAACGACGACCCCATCGAGCGCCGCCGTTTCCTCCGCGAGGCCCGCGTCACCGCCCTCATCCAGCACCCCGGCACCGTTCCCGTCTACGAAATCAGCCGCGACAATCTCGGCCAGATCTACTTCACCATGAAAAAAGTGGAAGGCGACAGCCTCCGCGAAATCCTCCTCGGTATCGTCGCCCGCGACCCCTACTATCGCGGAAAATACTCCCTCAAATACCTCGTGGAAGTCCTCATGCAGGTCGGCCAGGCCGTCGCCTTCGCCCACTCCCGCGGCGTGGTCCACCGCGACCTCAAACCCGCCAACATTCTCGTCGGCGAGTTCGGCGAAGTCATGGTCATCGACTGGGGACTCTCCAAAGTCCTCGACGAACCTGACACCTTTCACGGCGAAGTCCCCGAACGCGACCCCATCGACCTCGAACTCACCCGCGCCGGCAACAAATGCGGCACCCCGCTCTACATGTCCCCCGAGCAGGCCGCCGGGCAAACCGACAAAGTGGACGGCCGCAGCGACGTCTATTCCCTCGGCAGCATCCTCTACGAGGTCCTCACCCACGAAAACCTCGTCTGGGGCGCCACCCGCGAGGAGGTCCTCAAAAAAATCCTCGAACAAGACCCCATGCCGCCCCGCAAACGCGCCCCGCAACGCCGCATCCCCCCGGAACTCGACTCCATTTGCCTCCACGCCGTCCAACGCGACCCCGAAAAACGCTACCAAAGCCTGCTCGCCATGTCCGACGACCTCAAAGGATACCTCCGCCACGAACCCGTCAGCGCCCACCGCTACAGCCCCTGGGAACGTTTCATCAACTGGGAACAACGCCACACCCTTCTCACCGTCGGCATCGGCTCCGCCGTCCTCGGCATCTGCCTGACCCTCATCCTCCAACTTCTCATAAAGTAACGTTTATGTATTTTGAACATTAATTTAATACATTAGTGTAATCATACGAAAAAATCGTTGCCCATCCTCCACAAAACATAAACTTCTGAATCCTTTTCAAAATAACAGCTTACAAATAACAAACGCGCAAATTAACGTCTTGGCACACCCATTGCTGTTGATGAGTTCGTTTTTGAACACGAAAACCGCGAATCGGCCCCGTTCTTCTGGATGGAGTCGGTTTGTGACAACCCCTGAGAACCCATCCAAGGAGAATCCCTCACATGGCCAAGACCAAACTCGAATACATCTGGCTGGACGGCTACAAGCCCACCCAGTCCCTCCGCTCCAAAACCAAAATCGTTGACAATTTCGACGGCAAGCTCGAATCCTGCCCCATGTGGTGCTTCGACGGAAGTTCCACCCAGCAGGCCGAAGGCCGCTCCTCCGACTGCCTTCTGAAACCCGTTGCCATCTTCCCCGACCCCGAACGCCGCAGCGCCTTCCTGGTCATGACCGAAGTGCTGAATCCCGACGGCAGCGCCCACGAGTCCAACGCCCGCGCGCTGATCGACGACGACGACAACGACTTCTGGTTCGGCTTCGAGCAGGAATACTTCCTGTGGGATCCGGAAACCAACCGCCCCCTCGGATTCCCCGTCGGTGGCTACCCCGCTCCGCAGGGTCCCTACTACTGCTCCGTCGGCGCCAAAAACACCTTCGGTCGCGAAATCATCGAAGAACACATGGACGCCTGCATCGACTGCGGCATCAACATCGAAGGCATCAACGCCGAAGTCGCCACAGGCCAGTGGGAATTCCAGATCTTCGCCAAAGGCGCCAAACGCGCCGGCGACGAAGTGTGGATGGCCCGCTACCTGCTCGAACGCATCGGCGAAAAATACGGCGTGGCGATCGAGTACCACCCCAAACCCCTCGGCGCGACCGACTGGAACGGCTCCGGCATGCACACCAACTTCTCGAACACCACTCTCCGCACCTGCGGCGACAAGAAGATCTACGAAGAGATCTGCGAGAAACTCGGCAAAGTGCACACCCGCCACATGGGCGTGTACGGTGCGGACAACGACAAGCGCCTCACCGGCCTCCACGAGACCCAGAGCATCCACAAATTCTCCTTCGGCGTCTCCGACCGCGGCTCCTCCATCCGCATTCCGATCGCCACTGTGGAAAAAGGCTGGAAAGGCTGGCTCGAAGACCGCCGCCCCGCCTCCAACGCCAACCCCTACAAGGTTGCCGCCATGATCATCAGCACTGTCAAAGCCTAAGGCTTTCAGTAGTTGACCCCCAAGGGCTCCCCTCACCGGGAGCCCTTTTTTTGTCCCCGTACCAGCACCTGTCCCCAGGCGTAACCGCAGCCCCACGTGAAAATTCAATATTGCAGCTGTTGTAATAACGCCAGTAGCAACTGCGGTCCAAAGGAAAATTGTATATTGCATCTGTTGAAATAACACATTCCGTCGTCCCCAACCTGAACAGGCATATTTTCGTCGCTATTGTGTTTTCTTTCCTGAAAGCGCCTCCATGATTCCGCCATGCGACGATTTTACCCCTTTTTGACCGGAGTGGCCGCGTTCTGCCTCTATCTGTTCAGCGGCGCCCGCACGGTGCAGTGGCAGGACTCCGGACAGTTTGTGCTCCGCGTGGGCACCGGTCAGATTGACAACGAGTGGGGGCTGGCGATGGTCCATCCCCTGCATTTCCATCTGGCCCGCGCGGCGGCGGCCCTTTTCCCGGCCAACATCCCCTGGGCCGTCGCCGGCGTCAGCGCCCTCGGCGGAGGCCTCGCGGTCGCCCTGCTCGCCCTCTGCGTCCGACGCTCCACCGGCAGCGACCGCAGCGCCCTTTTCGCCGCCCTCTCGCTCACCCTCGCGCACACCTTCTGGCGTTTTTCCGGACTTCCCGAAGTCTACACGCTCTCCGCCGCCCTGCTCCTGCTCGAAGTCCTCGCCTGGATGCGCCTGCGCGATGACCCGAGCCCCCTGCGCTGGGTCCTGCTGTTCTGCGCCAACGGACTCGCCTTCTCCAACCACAACCTCGCCCTGCTCTCCCTTCCGGTCTGGGGGATCAGCCTGCTCATCGCCCTCGCCCGCAAACAAATCGCCTTCCGCCATGTGGTTTTCGCCGGACTCGGCTGGCTCGTCGCCTCCCTGCCCTACACCAGCCTCGTCGCCCTTGAGTTTCTCCAGAGCCGGGACCTGGCCGCCACCCTTCATTCCGCCCTGTTCGGATACCATTTTGCCGATCAGGTCACCGGCGTCCTGCCCCGCCTGGATTTTCTGCTGATCTCCCTGGCATTTCTCGTCCTCAGTTTTCCCGGCCTGCTGCTCCCCCTGGCTGTCCGCGAAATCCTGCGGGGAAAATTGCCCCGCCCGCTGCTCTTTCTCCTCCTGATCCACCTCGCGTTCGTGCTGCGCTACAACGTCATCGACCAATACAGCTTCCTGGTGCCCGTTTTTCCGCTGATCGTCTGGATCGGCGCGCAGGGCTGGCACCGCCTCCCGTCCCGTCGCCTCCAGCACGTTGCCCTGGTCCTCGTCCTGCTGCAACCCCTGCTCTACTTCATCGCCCCGACTCTCGCCCGCCACAGCGGCGTTCTGAAAACCTTCTCCCGCAACAAACCCTACCGCGACGACGCCACTTACCTGCTGTGGCCCTGGACCTTTCTCGAAAACTCCGCCGCCCGCGTCGCCGCCGAGGCCGTTTCCGCCGCCGGACCCGCAGGCAACATCGTCGTCGAAGACGCAATGGGCGTCTATGCCGTCGCCTGGGAACTCCATCAACAGGGCCACTCTTCCCAGGTTCGCCTGCTCCGCCCCGCCGATCACGAAAAAACCCTTGCCGCCCTCGCCGCCAACGAACGCGTCGTCTGGATCCCCGCCCGCAGCGACAGCCCCGTGCCCGAACACTGGCACCCCTACGGCGCTGTCTGGGTCAACGAAGAGTAAAACGGAGCGCGGACACTCCTGTCCGCCAACGGCATCAATGTGGGGACGGAATAATCGCGGGACAGCCGTAGGCACCACGTCCAGGGGCGGCCGTTGCCAAGTAATATTGCATGCAATATTGATTTTTCATCCCTGGCGGTGATGGGGCTGACAGGGGAAAGGGGCTTGACCCGGGGATCGGGGGCGTAGTATCCTCCTCACATGTTGCATCCTTTCCTCGGAGTTGTGTTCGGTTTGTCCGTCAGCCTGACAACCTTGGCCCTCTCTCCAGAAGAGGTCTGGAAGATCGGATGGCCCACGCTCACGGGTCCAAGCGGAAATCTCCAGCCCCTGGAGGGCGGCACGCCTCTGGTGGAGGATCTGTCGCAGGCCCGCCTCCTGTGGGTCAGCGAAGACCGCAGTCTCGGCAGCGCCAAAACCGGGAGCCAGACCTGGGTCAACAGCGAACGCGTCGAAGCGCAGATTGGACCGGAGGCCACCCGCTTCAAGGGAAATTGGGCCGGTGTTGTCGTCGCCGACGGCCGGGTGTATGGCTCTTCCTGGGTTCCGGCGGGACCCGTTTTCACGGCCCCCTACAAAACAAACCGTCCCTACCAAAAAGGCGAGACGGAACAGGTCCCCACCCGGTTTCATGTGGAGGCGGAGGATATTGTCGTGTGTTTCGACGCCCACACGGGAAAGGTCCTCTGGAAAGCATCGGAAGCGGGCGGATTGCTCCGCGCCGGCGGGAAACGCGGCGGACTTCAAGTGGCCATGGCGATCGACAAGGGACAGGCCTTCGCCCTGGGCTCCACCGGACGTCTGTTTGCCTACGACGCCGTCAGCGGCGAAAAACGCTGGCAGAGCGATATCGGTCCCGCGCATGCGTCCGTCGAAAAAGAGCGTCAGGCCTCTTTGGCCCGCGCGGAGGCCGGGCAGATGGTGATTCCGGAGGGGCCGGGGTGGTTCACGTCCCTGGTGGTGGCAGACGACGTTGTCATCTCCGCGGATTTTCAGGGCGGCGCGGACGTGGGTTTGATCGGGTTTGATGCGCGCACGGGCGCAAAACGCTGGCACGTTCCCCGCATCATCAGCCGCTATGCCACGCCGAATGTGTGGCGTCATGGAGGGAAAGCCTATCTGCTGACCGCCACCGACGCCGGCACGCTGAACCTGCTGAACCCGGCCGACGGCACGCGTCTTTGGCAGGTCAAAGGCCTCGGGAGAAACTGGGCCACGCTCTCGCCGGGCGCCGACATCGTGATGGTGAATGTCAAACCCGGTCCGGGCAAACGGGATCCGGGCCTCTGGGGAGCCTATCGACTCTCCCCCGCCGGCGCGGAAAAACTGTGGCAGCTTCCGGACGAGCCCCGCCATGAAGTCTCCACCTGGTTGGACAACGGCGCCCGTCAACATGCCTTTGTGCGCGGGGATCGCGTCCTCCTCCACACCCTCGGCTCCAAAGAAGCGAAGGCCCCCGGACGCATAATGCTCCTGAACGCCGCCGACGGCAAAATCCTGGCGGAGGCAACCAAAGGGAATTCGGACCTCCAGACTATCGACGAGTTGATTCTGTGGACGGGGTCCCGCGCGTATGTCCGGGCCGATCATTCGCACGGCGCCAGCCACGGAGGACGCCATCCCCTGATCGCGTGGGCCACGGAGGAGGGCCGCCTGGCTCCCCTGATGGACCCGCGCCGCCCCGGAGGTCTCGATCTGGTCGATTTCGACACCGCCTACGAAGTGCTCATGCAGGTGCCTCTCGTCGATGGACGCCTCTTTGAGCGCCTCGCCGACGGACGCCTCGCCTGCTACGATCTCCGCAAGGTTCCCGACACGGAAACCTGGGATCTGGAACTCAACGGTGGACAGATCGGATTGCCCGCCGCGCTCCCCCTGCGGCTTTGGGCCGGGGCCGACAGCCGGATCGACGGCAAAATGTGGTCCGCGGATGCCGCCGAAGCTGCACTTCCCTACGGAACCTACCGTCGGCGCGCCACCTGGGAAAAAATCGACACCTCCGCCTTTCTTCGGAGCCAACACGGGTTCGAAGGCGAGATCGGAGCCCATTTCGGCACCCATGTGTGGCCGATCCGCGTCGAGCTGCGGGGAGAGGGCGATCTTCTGTCAGGGGTTTGGACACGTCGCTTTCCCGCGGCCGCCGAACGTCAAAACGTTTCCGGCACTCTTCAGGGGCAGGTCTCTTCTGTCCGCGGGTATCCGACGCCCTGGTTGAAAGAAACGCCCTGGACGGCCTACGGTCAGCATCCCGAAGGCGCGCAAACGCTGATTCTCGGTCTGGATCAGGCCATTCCCCACCGCCCTCCCGCCAAAGGACTCACCCTCAGTCTGGATGCGGGACCGGAGGGCTGGCTCCGCGCCGTCGGCGTGGCGTTTCAATATAGCCAGGCCTGGCACGAGGTGGACCCCTCCGCGTTGAAACGGGAGGGCGACCGCATTCACGGGGAGGTCATCGTGATCCTCAATGGCGACCCCTATCTGATTCAAAAAGAGGGCGAAAACGGGGGCCACGTCGCCCGCATTCAGATCGACGCTCGGATGGGAGACGACGGCGTCATTCGCGGAACCTACGAAGCCGTCTGGGGCATTCCCTGGGAAATCAGCGGCGAGGCGCTGGCCCGCCGGATTCGCTGAAATCTGCGCTCTCCGCTTTTCCCTCCGCCCATTTTCGGTTATGGATCGCGGCCATGTCCACTCCCGCTTTTTCCGAACTCGCCGCCGCTCTGGGTCCCCGCGTCCGTTTTGACGAATTTACCCGGGGCATTCACGCCACCGACGCCAGCCACTACCAGATCCAGCCCGCTGCCGTCGCCACCCCGCTGAACGAGGCGGAAGTCGTCGCCGCGCTGCGCATCGCCTCCCGCCACAAACTCGCGGTCACCCCGCGCGGTGCCGCGACCTCTCTCTCCGGCCAAACCCACGGCCCGGGCCTCATCCTCGATGTCTCCCGCCATCTCAACCAAATCCTCGAACTGAATCCCGCCGAAGGCTGGGCCCGCGTCCAACCCGGCGTCATCCGCGACCAGCTCAATGCCGCCGCAGCCGTCCACGGCCTCGAATTCGCCCCCGATCCCGCCACCACCAGCCGCGCCACCCTTGGCGGCATGATCGGCAACAACTCCTCCGGCACCCGCTCCATCGTCACCGGCATCACCAGCGACCACCTTCTCTCCTGCCGTTTCGCCCTCGCCGACGGACGCGTCTTCGACTTCGAGCCCCGCCTCTCCGCCGACTGGGCGACCGCGCCCGAAGCCGAATTCCTGCAGGCCCTGCGCGACATCATCGACGCCAACCGCGACGAAATCGCCGCGCGTTTTCCCAAAGTCATGCGCCGCGTCAGCGGCTACGCCCTCGACGCCTTTCTCACGGATCCCGCCGTCACGCCCTGGAACCTCGCCCGCCTCATCTGCGGCAGCGAAGGCAGTCTCGGCGTGATGCTCGAGGCCAAAGTCAAACTCGTCCCCCTGCCCAAAGCCACCTGCGTCGTCGCCATCCATTACAACGACATCTTCGAGTGCCTCTCGAACGTGCAACCCCTGCTCGCCTTCTCGCCCTCCGCCATCGAACTGCTCGACGGCACCGTCCTCCGCGAAGCCCAGACCAACGCCAGCACCCGCGACATCGCCGACTTCATCCAGGGCCGCCCCGCCGCCATGCTGCTCACCGAATTCTGCGCCGACACCCCGGAGGAGGCCGCCGCCAAAGGCCGGGCCCTCGCCGCGCACCTGCAGGGCTCCGGCATCGGCTACGCCTGGCCCGTGTTCACCGATCCCGCCGCGCAAAACCGCGCCTGGGACGTGCGCCGCCTCGGCCTCGGCCTCATCACCAACGTCAAAGGCCCCACCAAAGGACAGGCCTTCATCGAAGACGCCTGCATTCCGCTGCCCCACCTGCCCGACTACATCCGCCAGGTCATGGACAAATGCACGCAGGAGGGCGTCGCTCTGATTCTCTACGCCCACGCCTCCGTCGGCGTCCTCCACGCCCGCCCCGCCCTCAACCTGCACGCGCCCGACGACATCGCCAAAATGCGGCGCATCTCCGAATTCGCCTTCGCCCTCTGCGTGAAATACGGCGGCGCCTGGGCCGGCGAACACGGCGACGGACTCGTGCGCGGCGAGTACATCCCCCGCTTTTTCGGTCCCAAAGTCTACGCCGCCTTCCGCGAGGTCAAAGCGCTCTTCGACCCCGACAACCTGATGAATCCCGGCAAAATCATCGACGTGCCGCCGCTGACCACCCACATGCGCTACCAGGTTCCCGGCTACGCCGAAAAAGCCCGCGCCGCCGAAAGCCGCGCCTGGTTCCAGTTCCGCGAACAGGGAGGACTCACCGCCGCCGTCGAGCAGTGCAACGGCGTCGGCGCCTGCCGCAAACTCGGCAGCGGCGTCATGTGCCCCAGCTTCATGGCCACGCGCGACGAAAAGGACAGCACCCGCGCCCGCGCCAACGCCCTTCGTCTCGCCATCACCGGACAGCTCAAACACGGCGACAGCGACGCCGCGATGGCCTCCGACGACATGAACGAGATCATGGGACTCTGCCTCGGCTGCAAGGCCTGCAAAAAGGAATGCCCCAACGCCGTGGACGTCGCCAAAATGAAAGCTGAAGTCCTGCAAAAACGCCACGAGCTCCACGGCGTCGACCCCGGCGCACGCATCATCGGCGACCTGCCCGGCCTCGCCCATCTGCTCTGCGGCCCCTGGGCGCCGATCGTCAACTGGACACAAAATCTGAAACCCATGCGCGCGCTGCTGCAGAAGGTCGCCGGCATCGACGCCCGTCGCAATTTGCCGAAATTCGTCGTCCGCACCCTGCGCTCGCGTCTCGGCGACACGCTGCATGTGGGCGAACCCGTCCGCGGCGAGGTGGCGCTGTACGTCGACTCCTACACCAACGCCTACGAACCCGACGTCGGCGAGGCCGCCCTCCGCCTGCTCGCCGGCTGCGGCTACCGCGTGTTTCCGCTCTTCGCCGGCGACAGCCAGCGCGCGCGCATTTCGAAAGGCCTGCTCAAGGACGCCCGCCGCGACGGCGAGAAACTGCTGCGCCGCATCGAAGCCCTCGCCCCCGGCGACCGCCCCATCCTCTGCCTCGAACCCTCCTGCGCCTCCGCCCTCAAGGACGATCTGCCCGATCTCATCGCCGACGAAGCCCTGGGACAACGCGTCTCCCGCCGCGTCTTCCTCGTCGATGAATTCCTGCACCGCGAACAGGTTCCCGTCAAAGCCCGTCATCCCAAACTGCTCGTGCACGGCCACTGCCACCAGAAAGCCCTCTTCGGCGTTTCCTGCATCAAGGCCCTGCTACCCGCCGCCAAGATCATCGATGCGGGCTGCTGCGGCATGGCCGGCGCCTTCGGCTACGAACACTACGACATCAGCCTCAAAATCGGCGAGGACCGCCTCTTCCCCGCGCTGCGCAAACGCGACGAGGACACGGTCGTCGTCGCCAGCGGTTTCAGTTGTCGTCACCAGGTCCACGACGCCCTCGGCATCCTGCCCAAACACATCGTCGAAGTCCTCGACCCGGGCTGAAGGATGTGACAAGCAAAGGGCTGGGCTTGCCCCACGCCCTGCGCAGGTTTTCCGATAACGGCACGTGTTCTCTCCTCACGGTGAGAGCCCCCGCAGCTTGCTGCGGGGACTCGCGAAAAACCGTTTGTGGCCGATCCGTTAAAGGAAAACTTCCGCGAGGCGCGGGGGCAAGCCCGGCCACGGCGGAGAGACAGCCGCGCAGCACCAGGCCCCGCGCGGCAAAGAGCAGAGCTCACCCCACGCCCTGCGCAGAGGCCCCTCGCGGCAAATGGCAGGGCTCCCCCCATGCCTTGCGCAGAGGCCCCTCGCGGCAAAGGGCTGGGCTTGCCCCACGCCCTGCGCAGGTTTTCCGATAACGGCACGTGTTCTCTCCTCACGGTGAGAGCCCCCGCAGCTTGCTGCGGGGTGAAGGGTCTTTCGTGCTTTACATTGTAAGCGTAATCATTTTCAGTATACATATGAGTGGTCTACACAAACTGTATTTCGCATGGACGGGTTTTTTGACGGAGACTCCCTCGCCCCCTCCGTGCATCAAGCCGACCCCGGAGCTGCTGTCGTCGTGGAGGCAGGATGGATTCAAGCCGCTGTCCTGGAGACAGCAAGGCCGACAAGTCCAGCTTGTGTTTCGGTGATTTTGCCGATCCGCTGTGCCGCAAACGTTATCATGAGCTTCAGTATACGCTAAAGGATCAACAAGACCCCCGCACAGGGCAGCGAACCAACTATGATTTGTTCTATCATGTGATCGTGGTGACGGAGGATCGGTGCCGCATGTGGGGGCGGATGGAACCGGAACGGCTTGCGGAGGCGCTTCCGGGAGATGTTTTGTCCGCGTCGGACCATCAGCTTGTGTTGTATGAGCTGAGCCTGATGCCCGATCACATGCACCTTCTGGTGCGTGGGAGCGCGCGCGTGAGTGCCCGGGAGCTGCTGGACAACATCAAGGACTCCAGCGGACGTGTATTGCGGCGGACGGCGCTCTGGCAGAACGGGGGGTATGTGGGGACGGTGGGGCCCTATCGGCTGCAGGCGGTGATGAAGTGGAATGAGGCGTTGTGAAGGAAGACCCTTCACCCCACAGCAAGCTGTGGGGGCTCGCGAAAAACCCTTTGTGGCCGATCCGTTGGCGGAAAACTTCCGCGCGGCGCGGGGCAAGCCCGGCCACGGCGGAGAGACAGCCGCGCAGCACCAGGCCCCCTCGCGGCAAATGGCAGAGCTCACCCCACGCCCTGCTGCGCAGAGCCCCCTCGCGGCAAAGGGCTGGGCTTGCCCCACGCCCTGCGCAGGTTTTCCGACTACGGCACGTGTTCCCTCCTCACGGTGAGAGCCCCCGCAGCTTGCTGCGGGGTGAAGGGTCTTTCGTGGCGCCTTGCAGACGCTCAGCGCGACCACAACAATCCGGCCGCCACGCTCTTTTCGGCCTCGGCGCCCGCCAGACGCCGCACCAGGGTCAGAGCAAAGTCAATCGCCGTGCCCGGGCCCATGCTCGTGACCAGGTTGCCGTCCTCCACAACAGCCTGATTCCGCCGCGTACCGCCCTGAATCTCCTTGTCCGCGCCGGGATAACAGGTGTAGGTTTTTCCGTCGAGCAATCCATGGGCATCCAGCACCAGAGGCGCGGCGCAAATCGCGGCCACGAGGCGTCCTGCGGACTGATACCAGAGCAGCAGATCCCTGACGCGCAGATCGGCGCGCAGGGCCATTGTGCCGGGCATTCCTCCGGGAAGAACGATGACGTCGTAGTCTTTGGCGTCGGCCAGGTCATCGAGCGCCACGTCGGGCAGGAGACGGACCCCGCGCGAGGCCGTCAACACGCCCGCCTCCAGACCGGCGGCGCACACGTTGATGCCCGCGCGGCGCAAGACATCGATAATGATGACCGCTTCCATTTCCTCACAACCCGGAGCAAGAAGGACAAGGGCTTTTTTCATGATGATTTTTCCTGTTCAAACAAACGAATCACATCGCGGCGCTGCGCGTCGCTCAGCGTCCCGCCCTGCGCTTTTTGCAGGACCGCGAGCAGGGAATGCATTTCCGCGAACCACACCCCCTGGTTTGGATTGGGCATCGGGGCGAGGCGGCCACCAACCGCGCAGACGAGCGGAGTTACGGGCACAGCCGGGTCGGGCAGCGCCTCCTGAAACCGTTTTGCCCGCAGCGCCAGATCGTCCAGGGCATAACCGGGGTAAAACCGTCCATCGTCGAGCAATCGTCCCTCCTCCACGCTGATGCGGCCCTGCCAGTTGATGGTTTCAATCAGATACAGTCCGCCGGGTCCGAGCACCACATGATCGGCCTCCAGATCCCGCACACCTTCGCCATCCTCAAACACCCGCCACTCCGCCGACAGCGTTTTGAGTACCCGCGCGACCTGTTCCTCGCCCTCCGCGCCGCGCTGATGGCGCATCCACACGCGTTCCGCCCGCTGTCCGGCCCAGGCCAGCGCGACGCCCAGCCCGAGCAGAACCCACAGCGCCGTTCCCTCCCGCAAAAACGTCGGATGCCAGGCCGCCCCCAGCGTGACGCCACAGAGAAACAACAGGATCAAAAAGGGATACAAGGCGCGCCAGAGGCCCCGATCAAGGATGGACTGGCCGGGAGAACGCGGACCGGAGCCGGAGGATGAGGCGAAAAGATTCATGGCGTCTCCTCTTGTAACCGGAACACCCGCGCTTGTAAATCCCGCGCCGCTGGTTAATGAAGGGAATATGCAAGGACGCGAAACCTCCGCCCATCTTCTTTCCAGTTTTCTCGCCGCTCTGGCCGACGCCCTCGCGGTGTTTCTCGGCTTCTGGTGCGCCGTCATCCTCCGTTTCCATTCCGGATGGTTCGAGGTTGATCCCCTCAAAGGCATGCCCTCCGCGTTCGAGCAGCACCGCCTCATCCTCCTCGCCACCGCCCTCTTCCTGCTCGTCTTCAAAAACCTCGGACTCCACCGCCGTCCGCACGTGGGACGTTTCGAAGACAAAATTCCCCGCATCCTCCGCGCCATCCTCATCTCCTTCGTCCTCTACTTCGCCCTCGAAAACGCCCTCCGCCTCGACCCCGCCTTCAGCCGCGCCGCCCTCGCCGTCGGCCTCGTCACCGTCTCCTTCTGCGTCCTCCTCGAACGCTACCTGATCTACCGCATCGAACTCCACCAGGCCCGCCACGCCCCCGTCGAAAACCGCGTCCTGCTCGTCGGCTCCGACTCCACCGCCCTCCGCCTGCGCAAAGCCATCGAGGCCGACAAATTCCTCCGCGCCCGCGTCACCGGCATTCTCCGCAGCGACGCCTCCCAGCCCTGGGACGACGCCATCCCCGCCGCCCTCCGCCGCGAAACCCTCGCCGACATCGAGCGCCACCTCCAGGAACTCCAGGCCAACCATCTCGTCCTCTCCGACAGCGGCATTCCGCGCGAAGACCTCCTCCGCATCGCCCTCCTCTGCGAACAGCGCTACATCGCCTTCCACCTCGTTCCCGACCTCTTCCGCATTCTCACCACCGACCTGCAGGTGCGCCACCTCGACGGCATCCCCATGATGGGCCTCGGACAGTGGCCCCTCGACCGCGCCGGCGCCCGTTTCGCCAAACGCTGTTTCGACATCGCCTTCAGCTTCTTCGCACTGCTCTTCTGCTCCCCGATTCTCCTGCTCGCCGCCCTCGCCGTCAAACTCGGGTCCAAAGGCCCCGTCTTCTACCTCCAGGAGCGCTGCGGCGAAAAAAGCCGCGTCTTCCGCATGATCAAACTGCGCACCATGATCGCCGACGCCGAAGCGCAGGGCCCCGGCTGGACCACCGCCGACGATCCGCGCCGCACCCGCGTGGGGTCCTTCCTGCGCAAGTGGAACATCGACGAACTCCCGCAGTTCCTCAACGTCCTCGCCGGCCACATGAGCGTGGTCGGTCCCCGTCCCGAACGCCCCCATTACGTTGAGCAGTTCAAAGACGAAATCGAGCGCTACATGCGCCGTCACCTGCACAAACCCGGCATCACCGGCTGGGCACAGGTCCACGGCCTCCGCGGCGACACCAGCATCCGCGACCGCATCACCTACGACCTCTTCTACCTCGAAAACTGGTCCCTCGGCCTCGACCTGAAAATCATTTTAAAGACCCTTTTCAGCCGCGAAAACGCCTACTGATATCAAGGTTTTCCCCCAGCAGCCGCACGCGGAAGGAGCGGCCCTTGATTTTGGAGGTGTTGAGTTTTTTGAGGGCCATCCGCGTCGCCCCGCTGCTCACGGCGACGTAGGTGGCGTAATCCGTCACATCGATTTTGCCCACATCGTCGCCGGCGAGGCCGTCCGCGGCGGTCAGGGTTCCGAGAATTTCGCCGGGACGGATTTTGTCTTTGCGTCCGCAGGCGATGCAGAGGGTGACGTTCGGCGGCGGGGTCAGCGTCGCCCGCGCGGGCCGCAGGGTGGCGATGGGCTGCCAGGGAATTTCCAGCGACTGATACCGGGCGATCGCCTCCCACTTCGCCGCTTCGGCATCGGAACAAAAACTCACCACCCTGCCTTTGTGGCCGGCGCGACCGGTGCGTCCCATGCGGTGAACGTAAATTTCCGGGTCGGAGGGCAGATCGAGATTGATCACCAGCGGAAGTTCCTTGATGTCGAGGCCGCGGGCGGCGACATCGGTGGCCACCAGCACCGTGCAGCTCTGATGCGCGAAGCGGAAGAGGACCTCCTCCCGCTCCTGCTGCTCCAAATCGCCATGCAGGGCCAGGGCGGCGATGCCCTGCCCGTTGAGCTGTTCCGCCAGATCGCGGGCCCCTTGTTTTTGATTGCAGAACACGAGCGCGGAAACGGGTTGAACCTGTAGCAGCAGTTTTTTCACGCCCTCCGCCTTCAGCAGCGGCGGACAGCGGTAAATCTGTTGGTCCATATCCCCCGCCTTGTGACGCGAATCCACCTGCACGCGCAGGGGGTCTTTCTGGAAACGGCGGCCCAGTTCCTCGATGTTCGGGGGATAGGTGGCCGAAAACAGCAGCGTCTGCCGCGTGTCCGGCGTCGCGCGCACGATCAGCGCCAAATCCTCCTGAAAGCCCATCTCCAGCATCCGGTCCGCCTCGTCGAGCACGAGCGTGCGGATCTCGCCCAAGTGCAACACGTCTTTTTCCAGCAGGTCCCGAATCCGTCCCGGCGTGCCCACCACAATGTGCGTGCCGTGTTTGAGAGACTGTTTTTGCAGGCTGAGGGCCTGGCCGCCGTACACCGGCGTGATTTTGACGTTCGGGATGCAGCGGGCCAGACGGCGCATTTCCGTGGCAACCTGCAGGCTCAGTTCCCGCGTGGGACAGAGGATCAGCCCCTGGGTGACGAGTGTTTCGGGTTTCAGGCTTTGCAGCAGGGTGAGACCAAAGACCGCCGTTTTGCCGCTGCCGGTTTTGGCCTGTCCCAGAATGTCGCGTCCCAGCAGGGCCACGGGCAGCGCCGCCGCCTGCACCGGCGTCATGTCCACATACCCCAGCGTGTCCAGGTTGTTCAACAGGGCTTCAGACAGGTTCAGATTGCGGAAAGATTCAGACATGATTCAACCCTGTTATGCCATTCTACCGGATTTACAACCTCCACGGCAACAAAGCCTCAAAGGCCTCAGAACTTACCCCAGGGCGCAACCCCGAATCGGTGTTATCTCCGCATAGGTCGCAGGCAGCAGGTTCAGGGCATGGAGGATCTCCAGCAGCTTCGCGGGCTGAGCCAGTCGCAAGGCTTCGCGGTGGCGTTGTTCTGCGACTCCTTCCGCAAACAGATGGCTGATGTCGTCCGCATACGCCGGATGAAATATCGCAAAAAGCTTTCGCCCCGGAGAGGTCATCCGAATAGTATCGAGCGCGGCGGCGATTTCTTCGAGAGTCGGATCGTTATCTCCGGATAGAAGGATGGGGAGGCTGACATACGAGGCGTGATTTGCGAACACAAGATTCTCCTGGTCACAAAGCCGCTGCAACGCGGCCTCCACTCCCGGCAGCCATGAGAAACCCATGTGACAGTCCAGATACTGCGGAAAAAAACCTTCCTGTCGAACGCGCTCGAGTTGTGCAGAGAGTTCCGCCATCATTTCCGGAACCGTGGCGCGCTGGCCAAGAGCTTGACTATCCGGAGGAAAACGTCCGTCGGGAAGGGTCAGACCCGGCACCTGTTCCTCTGTCAGAAGCGGGCCCCAAGGGAAACGGGGCCATTCGCTGGTCAGGGTGGCATGCAGGCCCAGACAAAGATCCTGCTGCCGTTCGCGCAGTTCGTCGATGCGATGGGTGAAGAAGGGGGCTGGCGCCATCAAACCAACATTGCGCACAAAGCCGGCGTCGATGGCGTCCAGAATGGCCGAATTGGCACCCGGCGATGAACCAAAATCATCTGCTCGGGTGATCAGCGGCATAGAAGACAGTGTAGAAGAAGACATGATACTCACTAAAGTGGCGGAGAGGGAGGGATTCGAACCCCCGGAGCCTTTCGGCTCAACGGTTTTCAAGACCGCCGCGATCGACCACTCTGCCACCTCTCCATGTCGCGTTTGTTATCGCTTTTGCCGGAAATTGTAAAGTGCTTTAACTTTCGGTTTGCCACACGCGCAGTCCGCGGCGCGTGAGATGAAATGGCAGGGACTGATATCCGCACTGCTCGAGGGCCCGGACCATCGCGCGTTTCTGGAACATGTCGGGACGGGTCAGAACTGCCACGGAACCCCCGTCGCCGCCCGCGCCGTTGACCTTGCAGCCGAGGGCCTCAAAGTCTTCGGCTACAGAAATAATCTGCTCGAAGGAGGGGCAGACCAAGTCCGGATGCAGGTGGCGCTGCACCTCTGTGTTGCGGTTGAACACGTCGCCCAGTCCTTTGAAATCGGCGGCGGTCAACGCGGCCTGCGCCGCCAGCGCCAATTCGCGCAGTTCCTGCAGGCGGTTGTCCTCGGAGGGGTCTTTGCCCAGATCGGCGATCACTTTGCGGTGCGTCTCGGAGGAGTTGTGCGGTTTGCCAATGTAGATCAGCAGGAGGCGCTGTTCCAGTTCCCAAAACACCTCGTCGGGCAGATGCACGGGCGTGACCGTGGCTTTGGGATACGCCGTCATGTGAATCAGGTTCACGCCGCCGTAGGCGCTGGCAAACTGGTCCTGAATGCCGCACTCGAGCCCGAGTTTCTGGGTCTCCAGACTGTGCGCAAGCGCGGCGGTTTCGTGCGGCGACAAGCGCCCCTGCGTCAGCGCGTGCAACGCGCCAATCAGGGCCACCGACACGGCGGCGGAGGTTCCCATCGACGCTCCGGGCGGGGCGTTGGAGAAAATATTTACCTGGATCGAAATCTCCTCCGGACAGCCCATCTCCAGCACCGCCGCTTCAATCAGCGGATGTTTTCCGTAGACAATGTGCGTGGGGTCGAGAGGATAGGCCTCGTTGTAGTTTTCAGCGCGGATGACGATGCGGGGCTCGTCGCCGCGGGTTTCCTTGACCGTGATCTGCACCTCGACCTGCGGAGAAATGGCCACGTTGAAAACGCGTCCATGGCGGGCGAACCAAGTGTCGGTCCAGCCCCCCACGTCGCAGATGCGGGTGGGAGCGACGGCATTGATGACGCGGGTTTTCATCAGCGCTCCAGAGTTCCAAGGAAGATTTTGATGCGTTCGACCGCGACTTTGAGCTTCTCCATCGACGTGGCGTAGCAACAGCGCAGATGGCCTTCGCCGCAGGCCCCGAAGGCCGTGCCGGGCACCGCCGCGACTTTTTGCTGATCGAGCAGACGGAGGGCGACTTCTTTTGCGGGAATGCCGAACTGGCGGATCTCGGGGAACATGTAGAACGCGCCGTCGGGCAGGTTGCAGGGAAGTCCCATTTCCACAAACGAGGCGTGCAGGAAATTGCGGCGGCGCCAGTAGGATTCCTTCATCACCGCAATGTCTTGCTCCGGATTTTTCAGGGCCTCCCATGCGGCCTCCTGACTCATTACCGGCGCGCAGAGCATGGTGTACTGGTGGATTTTCATCATCGCCTCGATCAGCTCGGGCGGCGCACAGGCATAGCCGAGGCGCCATCCGGTCATGGCAAGGGCCTTCGAGAATCCGTGCAGGAAAATCGTGCGGTCGCGCATGCCGGGCATGGCCGCGATGCTCACGTGTTCGCGGTCGTAGGTCAGTTCGGAGTAGATTTCATCGGTGATGAGAATCAGATCTTTTTCGACCATCAGCGCGGCGATGCCGGCGACATCCGCCGCCGACAAACCGCCGCCGGTGGGATTGTTCGGGAAGTTCAGAATCACCACTTTGGTTTTGTCGCTGATGAGCGGACGCAGCATGTCGGCGGTCACGCGGAACCCGTCGGCGGCGGAGGTCTGCACAATGCGCGGCACGGCGTGGGCGAGGGTGATGAGCGGACGGTAGGAGACGTAGCAGGGCTCGTGGTAAATCACTTCGTCGCCCGGATTGCAGAGGGCGCGCACGGCGAGGTCCAGCGCTTCGCTCACGCCCACGGTGACGAGGATTTCCTTGTCGGGGCTGTAGGACACGCCGTAGTTTTTCTCGACGTAGCCGGCGATGGCTTTGCGCAGTTTGGGCATGCCCAGGTTGGCGGTGTAGCCAGTGCGGCCCTGTTCCAGCGAATAAATCGCGGCTTCGCGGACGTGCCAGGGCGAGCTGAAATCGGGTTCGCCGACGCCCAGACTGATCACGTCCTTCATCTGCGCCACGATGTCGAAAAAATCGCGGATGCCCGAACGGGGCAAATCCACGACCGTCGACGCGAGGCGGTTACGGAGAGACTTGGAGCCGTTCGGTTTCATGCTGGATGTCCATGTGCACGCCGTGGTGCTTGTAGGTTTTGAGACGGAAGTGGGTGGCGGTGCCGGTCACGCCGGGGATGCCGGAGAGTTTTTCGCTCACGAAAGACGCGACCGTGCGCAGGTCGGGTCCCTCGACGAAGAGCATCAGGTCGTACTGTCCCGACATCAGGTACATGGAGGCGACCTCCGGATAGCGGCTGATGCGCGTGGCGATGCGGTCGAAGCCCCCTTCGCGCTCGGGAGTCACTTTCACTTCGATGATGGCGGTGACGCGGTCAGCCTCCAGCTTGTCCTCGTTGACCACGGCCTGATAGGCGCGGATGACCCCGGATTTTTCCAGTTCGGCAATGCGGGCCGACACTTCAGCGGCCGTGCAGCCAAGCTGGCGGGCAGCCTCTTCAACAGGGATACGCGCGTTTTCACGCAAAAGGGCAAGCAAGTGGTTCATGGAAATCTCCGGGATGAGAAAGGAAAGGGGCTGTCTATACCCGGCCCGCCCCAAAAGGCAACCCTTTTGCCCTTCCGGGCTTTCTGTTCCGAATCACGGAACCGGGTCGCTAAGCCCTTTCCGATCCTCGGATCTTACTTCACCTGCCGCAGCGACTTCATCCCGAGCCAGCCGCCTTTGATCGTTTTGCCCGCTTTTTTGCGCTTCGGCCCGAAACAGCTCTTGTGTTCCTCCATCAATCCCTGCAGGAACTCGCCACTGCCCACCCCCACTCCGCGCGTGAAGACGCTTTCACGCTTCTGCAGCCGTTCCGCCACCGGATTTTCACCCTGTTTTTCGAACTCGGCCACCACCTCCGCCGCGGTGAATCCCTTCCGTTCCCGGCATTTCCGCCGGGCACCCGGATTGTCTGCCTGACTCTTCCCCTTGGCGTACAACCAGATCCGGTAGGCCCCGTCCACCGCTTCCCAGGTCGTCGCTTCGGCCCGTTTCAGCTCTTCTTCCCGCATCAGAGCCCCGATTTTCTCCGTTGTCCGGCCTTCTACCCGCAGGGATTTCCGCCGATGCTGCTTCGCCGCGCTCGGCACATCCCCCTTCGATAACCTCACCAGACGTTCCAGCCCCTCCCGCGAGGCCGCGTTGCCGCTGCTGGCATCGCCATATCCCGACCAGGGAGAGTTTTTGGGGTCGTCACAAAGCCCCGCGCGCACGGGATTCAGGTCGATGTAGGCCGCAACCGACAACAATGCCAGCGGATTTCCCTCAACGACCACGCTGCGGTAACGACCGTCCCATAACGTGCCCTTGCGCTCGTGTGTGGCGTTGAACCAGGCCGAAAATGACTGCTTGAGCACCCGCATGAACTGCGGCAGGTCACCCATGCGCTCCCGCAGCGCCTCATCCATCGACTCCCGCACCTCCGGAATCGCGTTTTCGTAATAAAATTTCCAGCCCTCCACCTTCTCCTCCGGCCACACAAAGGCCAGCCGCTGAAGGATTTCCGCATGGTCCACCTTCTCCGAACGAGGCACGAACAGCAACAGATGGAAATGGTTGTCCATCAGGCAATGGGTGAGCACCTGGATGCCCGAAAACGCACTCCAGCGTCGCAACAACTCCAGAAAAAAGCCCTTTTCCTGATTCTGGAAGAGAAAAAGCTGACCCGCGCTGCGGCTGGTCACATGTACAAAGTAATCCCCCGACTTGGGCAGCATGCGCAGCCCGCGCTTCCGCTCCTCAAACGCCCCGGCCCAGACCGAGGGGATCACCGACACGCCATCAAAAC
>CAZCFM010000039.1:0-2187 GCA_964497855.1 uncultured Verrucomicrobiota bacterium
AGGCCATTGCCCGCGTGAACCGCGTCTTCCGCGACAAACCCGGCGGGCTGGTGGTGGATTACCTCGGTCTGGCCGACCAGCTCAAACGCGCCCTCGCCACCTACACCGAGAGCGGCGGCCAGGGGAATCCAACCTTCGACACCGCCCAGGCCATCGCCGTCATGCTGGAGAAACACGGCATCGCCTGCGACATCATGCACCCCTTCACTTGGGACAAATGGACCACGGGCAAACCCGCCGAACGTCTCGCGCTCATCCCCGCCGGACAGGAACACATCCTCGAGCAGGAAGACGGCAAGAAGCGCTGGGTGCAGGTGGTGACGGAACTTTCCCGCGCCTTCGCCCTCTGCGCCGCCAGCGATGAAGCCACGGAGATCCGCGACGACGTTTCCTTTTTCCAAGCCCTGCAAGCTGCGCTGAATAAGCAGAGCAGCAGCAACCGCAAGACACCCGAACAGATCGATGCCGCCATCCGCCAGCTCGTGAGCAAGGCCATCACCACCGAGGGCCAGGTGATCGATGTTTTCACCGCCGCCGGGTTGCCAAAGCCGGACATCGGCATCCTGAGCGACCAATTCCTTGCCGAAGTGCGCGGCCTCAAGCACAAGAACGTCGCCGCCGAATTGCTGGAGAAACTGTTGAAGGACGAACTCAAAGTCCGCTCCAAACGCAACCTCGTGCAAAGCCAGGCCTTTTCCGACAAACTCAAGAAGACCCTCAACGCCTACCACAATCGCGCGATTTCCACGATGCAGGTCATCGAAGAGCTGATCCAACTCGCCAAAGACCTCGACGCCGCCACCAAACGCGGAGAAAAGCTCGGGTTAACTGAGGACGAGATCGCGTTCTACGATGCTCTCGCCGCGAACGAATCCGCCATCAAAGCCATGGGCGACGACAAGCTCAAGGTGATCGCCGCCGAACTCATCACCCAGGTGAAAAAGAGCGTGACGATTGACTGGACTCTCCGTGAAGGTGCGCGGGCGAAGATCCGGGTGATGGTGAAGCGCATCCTGAACAAATACGGCTACCCGCCGGACTTGCAGGAGGAGGCTGTGCGCACGGTCCTGATGCAGGCGGAGCTGCTCTGCGCGGAGTGGATCTGAGTGGGATGAGGGTTTTCCGGGGCTCGGAAGAAGGAAATTTTCGGGTTCCGAATCTCGGATGGAGGTGGGCCGGGATTCCTTGGGATGGACGAATCAACCACGGATGGACGGATGTTTCTGAAGGGGTGTGTATTCACCAAAACAAAAGAATATCCGTGTGAATCCGTGTGTATCCGTGGTTCCAAGATGCTTTTTGGATGCATCTGTAGCCCCTGAACGAGGCAATCTGTCTGGTTTTTCCGCTGAAATGATCTTGATTTCCAGGGTGGCCAGATTCAAAGTGGGATCTCAACGCTGAATCCCGCGAAGCACATCACATGCTATCCCTTCACCCCCAATATGTTATCGACGAGCAAAAACACCCGCAGGCGGTGCTTTTGACGCTGACTGAATGGGGACAAATCATGGATGAGCTGGAAGAACTCGACGATATTCGCGCCTATGACCGGGCAAAATCGACTTCCGGGGTTTCCGTGCCTTTTGCCCAGGCCGTTCGGGAGATCGAGGAGTCTTACGGGGCGTGAACTTTAGGATCGAGATCCTGCGCTCCGCGCAGAAGGACTTGGCGAAAATCGAACGCACGAATCGATCAAGGATTGTTACAGCGATTGAGGGCCTTGCTGCGCATCCACGACCCGAAGGGTGCAAAAGGCTAACGGGACGACCTGCCTGGAGAATCCGAATCGGCACGTATCGTGTTATCTACGAAATCCACGACGAGAAACTTGTGGTTCTCGTCGTCACGATTGGACACAGGCGGGATGTTTATAAGTGACCTTCAACCCCTGGTGGGGTTGCCCTGCCGGGCATGTCGATTTATTCAACCACCCCGTGAGGATCGCGTTGCGACCCAACGGGGCCTTCGGCGGATGGACACGGATGTTTCTGCAGGGGGGGATTCACCTTAAAAAAAAGCAATTATCCATCAGTGGTTGAATAGAACAACAGCCCTTGCTCGCGAAAATCGGGCGGGTTTTAGTCGCTCGGAAGTGGGGTGATGTGGAGGGTGTGGATGCGGAGGGGGGCTTGTCCGCTGTAGATGAATTCGAGGTTGAAGAGGGCGCCTTCGGGTTGGGTCCAG
>CAZCFM010000039.1:2287-6673 GCA_964497855.1 uncultured Verrucomicrobiota bacterium
TGCCGAGTTGTGTTCCGGCGGGGGCGCTGCTTTCAAAGACGAAGTCGGCCTGGTAACGTCCGGGCTCCAGCGGCAGGGCGGGTCCGTAGAGGATGGCGTCGTGGGGGTCCTGTTCGGGCTGGAACTCGACCCAGCCGTCGGCGTGGGAGAAGCCGGCGTGAAAAAAGACGGCGGCGGGCAGGATTCGGGCTTCGTCGAGTACCGGGTGCCAGTCGTCGGGGGACAAATGCGCCAGGTGGAGGCGGGCGTCGCCGGAGTCGACGCGGGCGTTGAGTTCGAGGAAGTGGAAACCCTCCTGGGCGCGGAGGGGAAGGCTTTTCCAGTGGGCGCCGTCGGCGAGTTCCCAGCGCAGGGGAATGTGTTGGTCGCCCCAGCGGAGCTGGAGATCGATCACGCCGGGTCCAACGCCGCGCAGCCAGACGCGTCGGTCGAAGGGAAGGGCGATGGGGAAGCGGGCCTGGTCGAGATGGGTGCCGGGCGCGGACTGCCACCAACGGACGGAGGAGGCGAGGGTCCAGGACGCGGGCAGCACGGCGGCGGGGTCGTCCTGGGCGAGCAGACGGAAGGCCCAGACGGGTCCGTTGCGTTCGAGCAGGCGAATGCGCGGGTGCTGGAGGAGGGCGCGGAGGGTGTCGCCCACAGAGAAGGGACTGACTTTGTCGGGAAAGGCGTTTTCGTGGAGGAGGATGTGGGTGACGCCGCGGCGGAGCAGTTCGTCGAGGTCCTCTTCGCGGAAGGAGCCCTGGTTGAAGGGGTGGAAACGCTCGAAAATATCCTTCACGTAGGCGAGGTTGAGGACGGGGTTGTAGCCGTTGACCATGCGGAGGCGCGGACGCATGACCTCGTATTGATAGAGCGAACTCCAATGCGAATTTCCGGGCCAGAGGGGCAGCACGAGAGCGCGCGGGACGGGAGCGTCGGCGGCGACGGCGGCGTAGGCGGGGTTGCCGCCGGAGAGCAGGCAAATGCGGGGGTGGATGCGCGACGTGAAGCTCCAGAAGAGTAGCAGGGGCACGAGCAGCGACAGGAGCCTGCGCAGGCGCGGAGGCTTGGCCGCAGCGAGGGAGAGGGCGACGGCCAGCGAGACCAAGGGAGGCAGCAGGAGGTAGATTTTGGCGGGCTGGCGGATCATGCCGAGGGGCGGCAGCAGCTTGGTCAGGCGCACCCACCAGATGTCGCCGAAGGGATTGCGGGGTCCGGTGGAAAACAACACCGCTGCTGCAAGTCCGAGCAGAAGGACGGCCAGTGTGCCCGCGCTCCAGCCCGCGCCGCGTTCGCGACGGAAGGCGCGGACAATCCAGACCAGCAGGCCGACGGCGAGGACGGCGATGAGGAGACGTCCGAGATAGGTTTCGGTCGCGCCGCCCCAGCCGCGCATCGAGTAGGCCTCGCGCAGGTGGGGCGAGAAGAGGGCGACTTCGCGGAGGCTGCGTCCGGCTTCGATTTCCGTGCCTTCGTTGAGGGTTTTCATGCTCATCACCTGGAGCAGGACCAGTCCCATGCCGATCCAGAGCGGCCAGGAGCTGCGGAGCCAGGCGAGCAGATCGGCGCGGGTGATGCGGAAGCTGGAGCGGGTGATGAAGACGGCGACGGGCAGCCAGGCGGCGCAGAAGAGAGCGTTGAAAAAGATGGCGTGGGAGTCGGACCATCCGGAGAAGTACACGCCGGCGGCCACGAGGGCGGCGCCGCGGGCCTTGCGGTCGCGCAGCCAGATGTCGAAACCGAGCAGGAGGACGGGGCCCCACATCATGGCGAAGCCGGTGGGGCTGCCGTTCATGAGGTTGTGCCAGCGATACGGGAGAGCCTGTCCGGCGATGGCCGCGCCCCAGATCAACCAAGGCTGCCCCGGAAACCAGCGGCGGAGCCAGAGCACGGTGCAGCCGAGGCCGATGGCGAGACTGAGGAGGACGGTGAGGTTCATGCCGACGGCGTGGCCGCCGAGAACGTGTCCGACGCCGTAGAAGAGCTGGAAGGGGAAATAGTAGGTGCTGTAAGCCTTGCGCGCGGCGTCGTCGCCGGTGTTGAATTCGTAGAGGTTGGTGGACCAGGGGGTCTTGCCGATGGCGCTGTCGTAACCGAGCCAGAGGTGGTAGAGCATCTGGAGGTGGTCGCCGGCGATCATCTGCTGCGGCGCGGCGTTCTCCGGATTTTTGGCGGAGGCGGAGATGCCACGGTTGCCGACTGTCACCAGCGGCCAGGTGATCCAGGCCCAGAGCAGGAAGGCGATGGCGAAGCTAAGCAGTGGCAGGCAAAGACGTTTCGAGCAGGAACAGCGCATGGGGATTATTCGGGGGAGGTTTCGAACAATTCAATGAAGGAAAAGGTCCAGGCGCGGTTGCGGCGGGGGCCGCTGAGCACGACGCGCAGGGCGTCGGTCTGGACAGGCGGAAAGGCGAGGCTGCGGACGTCGCCGCCGTAGATGGGGCGTCCGTTGCGGAAGGCGAAGGGGTCGCGGGTGGGGACGCCGTCGCTGAGCACGCGCTGCCAGTCGCCGTCGATTCGCGCGTCGATGTGGAGGGCCGCCGGATGGTCTTCGCGCCAGAAGCCGATGTTGTAGCGGAGGAGGGAGAGTTCGGCGGGTGCGTCGAGTTCGACGATGAAGGACATGCCATCCTCCTGGAGGCGCAGGGAGTGGACGCGGGTGTGCAGGTCGAGGTCGGTCCAGCGTTCGAGCAAGGTGGGTGGGAAATAGGCTCCGCCGTCGATGGCGCGGATGCGGGAGGACTCCAGCAGGCGGCGGCCGCGGAGGATAGTGGGCGGCTCGAAATCGAAGAAGACCTCGAAAGCACCGGCCGTGACCCGGCGGGAGCTGATGCCCATTTGTTCGAGGTGGGCGGCGAAGATGTGGGGTTTCAGGAAGCGGTCGACCTCGGTGAGTACGTAGGCGGCGCGCGGGGCGGCATCGACTTCGTCCTTGTAGGGCAGGGTCCAGGTGGGAAAACGTTCGTTGTAGGGCTGGCTGGAGAGGATGGCTTCGTCGGTGACGAAGTTGATGCGGTAGGCGCCCCAGTGCTGGGCGTAGCAGTGGCGAATGCCGTTGTCGCGCAGGACGGCGAGGGCGGGTTCGAGGTCGGGCGTGTTGACCACGCGTTCAGCGAAGCCGGGTTCGGCCCAGGCGCGGAGGGTGGCCAGCATGGTGGTCACGTTGAAGAGCGCGTAGGCGGAGGCGATGGCGACGAGCAGGGCGCGTCCGACACGGGGCAGGCGGCGCTGGGCTTCGGCGAAGGCAAAAGGCAGGACGAGGAGGATGGGGAAAAGGTAGCGGTAGTCGTGCGCACCCGAGCGGGTGGAGCTGGCGTAGGCGGCGAGATTGAGCAGAATGACGCCCAGGGCGGCGTCGGCGAGGCCGAGGGCGGGGCATTCGCGCTGCCAGAGACTGCGGAGATGCACGCAGACGCGCCAGACGAGAAGGGCAATGAGACCGAGCAGAAACAGAGCGCCGAAAAGCGCGACCGCGCGTCCGGGATCGAGGGCATAGACGGCTTCGTCGGGGAAAACGGGCGAGCCCACCCCGAGGGTTCGTGGCAGGGTGATGCGGAAGAGGTGGCTCGTGGCCACCTTCCAGGCGTCCGCGAGGCTGCGGCTGCTGCTGACGGCGGCGTGGGCGCCCGGAAAACGTCGCAGCGTGTAGAGGAAGGGCAGCAGGCCCAGCGCCGCGCCGCCGCCGATAAGGAGCGCGTTGGGAACGAGCCAGCGGAAACGTCCGTTCACCACCGCCACCAACGCGATGGGCACGACCAGCGTGAGGGAGAGCATGGCGTTGGAAAAGGCCATGCCGCAGAAAAAGCCCGTGGCGAAGAGCAGCCCGATCCGCCGTTTCCAGGGCAGATCCGGACTTTGAAGAAGGCAGACGCCGGCCAGGCCGAGCATCGACAGAAGATAGGCGGAGATGTTGTGCGGGAAGGAATAGCCGAAGGTGTTGATGATAAAATAGGCGGAGGGAAAGAGGATGAGCAGGGCACCCGCTGATACCGCCCGAAAGGAGCCTCCGTTGCGGCGAAGCATCCAGAGCATGAGGGCCAGCAGGGTCAGGCTTTCCAGGGTGATAAGCACGCGCATTCCGTGCGCCGTGCGGGGCAGCCAGAGCAGCGGGACCATCGCGTAGGCCTCGAAGGGAATCATGTAGGGCTGGGCGAACATGAGGTACTGTGGCTTGCCTTCGAGAATCCGTTTCGCCTGCAGGACCGTGATCGCCTCGTCGGTCGTGACCGGGATGTGTCTGCCGCCCTCCCAATACACAAAAAAGCGGAGAATCAACGCCGCGCCAAGGAGACCAAGACAGAAAGCTTTTCGGGAAGTTCGCATAGGAAAAGCTGGAAGTACACGGATGTGCCCGATGAATCGAGCCTTAAAGACAGAGGATGCCGAAGAGGAAGCCGAGGGGCG
>CAZCFM010000039.1:6773-27113 GCA_964497855.1 uncultured Verrucomicrobiota bacterium
GCCCGATGAATCGAGCCTTAAAGACAGAGGATGCCGAAGAGGAAGCCGAGGGGCGTGGGGAGATGGGCCTCGAGGGCGTTGGACTGGACGCTGAGATGGCCGTCGCCAGAGAGGCGGGTCCAGGGGAGGGCGGGGAGGTGGAAGGGGAGTTCGATGCGGTAGTCGCTGTCGGGACAGAGACCGCGGAAGATGAGGACGTGACAGCTGTTGCCGTCTTCGGAGAGGGACACAAAACCGGAGCAGCCCCAGCCTTCGGGGCAGTCGCCGATGGGGAGAATGGTGCCGGAGAAAAAGGCGTCGCGCTGTTCTTTCCAGATGCGGACAAGGGCTCCGGCCTCGGCACGGAAAGCGGGAGGCAGATTGCTGATTTCAAACCAGCCCAGCGGATTGCAGGCCATCACGGTGGCGAACAGCGTGGCGGGCGAGTAGTGCCGTGGCGCGAGCGGGTCGTCGATGTAGTGTTCCGGATTGCGGGTCGGATTGAGGAATTCGAAACGGAGGCGGAGAGGGTCCACGTAGCGGGCAAGCTGCCAGAGGTTGCGGAGGGTGTGGTGGGGCCAGTAGCCGTACCAGTCGGTGTAGCGGTTTTCGATGAAGAGGACGCCGCAGTTGGCCATGCCGAAATGTCCGGGGCGGGTTTCGGCGGTAATGTCGAGGTCGAAGACGACCTGTCCCCGGCTTTCCGTCAACACGGCGTCGATGAAGGCGCGCAGGTTGTCGAGGCCGGTTTGGCTGTGGGATTTAATGCCGTCGAGTTTGAAGTGGCAGACCCCGTGGGTGCGGTGGAGGGCGAGGATGCAGTCGGCATCGCGGCGCCAGTTCGCGAAGTCGTTCCAGGAGTCGGGGCCAAACCAAAGGCCGAGCTGCACGCCGCGTTGGCGGGCGCGTTCGACAAGGGGCTGGAGGCCGTTGGGGAAACGTTCGGGATGCGGTTCCCAGAAATGGGGGTCGGCATTCCAGAAACCTTCCCAGACACCGCCGCCCTGAAGGGCCTTGGAGGAGTTGACGGTCATGCCGCGTTCCCAGCCGTCGTCGAGTTGCACGACGTCCACGCCGAGTTCGACGGCGGCGTCGATTTCGCGGAGCATGAAGGTTTCGTTCATGCGGGCGTCGCGGGAACGGTCGCCCCAGGTGTTGCTGAGGAAGAGGGCTTGCTGGTGGCCGGGGGTGGCGGGCCGTTGGGCGCGTTGCCAGTGCTGGAGGGCCCGCGTCATGCCCAGACGTCCGCCGCTGTAGTCGAGGCGGACCCAGTCGGCGGCGTCGGGGCTATGGGCAAGGCTGACAGCGATGCCCTGGCCGCGACTGGGTTTAACATAGACATCCCATTCGGATTTGCGGGGCCGCGCGTGCGGGAGGGGTTCGGGCAGGAGCAGAATCAGCCCCTCCCCGGAGAGGGGCTGTTCGAAGATGAAAAGGTTGCCCTGGAGGCGCAGGGCCTCGTTGGTGTGCAGAAGCCAGTGCTTTTCCTGCACGTAGGTGTTTGCCAGATCGGAGCCGTCCTGAAGAAGGACCTGGGTCAGACGATAATGTCCCTGGGGCAACACAAACGAAACACCGGAGTCCTTGGAGGGCTCCGGTGTTGCGCTTGGGTCGCGTTCGATACCCGTCGAAAGCATCAGCGCATCAGTTGGAATTCGGCGCGACGATTGACGGACCAGACGGCTTCGCCGGAACCGGCGGCATCGGGCTGTTCCTCGCCGTAGCTGAGGGTCTGGATGCGGTCGGCGCTGATGCCGAGGGTGATGAGGGCTTCGCGGACGGCCAAGGCGCGGCGCTCGCCGAGGGAGAGATTGTATTCGCGGCTGCCGCGTTCGTCGGTGTGGCCCTGGATAGCGACGACATCCCCGGAATTGGACTGAAGGTAATCAGCGACGGCTTGGACCTTGAAGAACTCCCCGGAGGCGATCGCGGAGCTGTCGAACGCAAAATACACTGCGGCAAAGGCAGAGCTGTCGATGGGAGTCCTGCCCTCAAAACCGACGCGTTCGCCTGAACCCATGGGAAATTCGCCGTCAACGGGGATGCCGCCAATGGGCGGGCCATCCAAGCCCCCGAGGGTGTTATCGGACAGCGCGTTTGGGTTTTTCTTGCGGCAGGCGGTGGAGGAGAATGCGATGAGGGCCAGGAGGCCGATGCGGAGGGCGATGCGAAGGAAGGACTTCATGAGTTTGAGAGGGTGAGGACGTTGCTACAATAGGGGTTAAAAATCATTTTTTAGACCAGTTGGGCATGTACCAGCTTCCCCGATCTGTGAGCAATGCTATGGGAGCGGTGCCCCCTGTGTCAAGCAAGTATAGTGCGGATTGTCCACCAGCGGTGCGGGAAGCGACGATGTGGCGTCCGTCGGGCGCCCAGGAGGGGTCTTCGTAATCGGCATCGGCGGGGCTGACGAGGCGGTCTTCGCCACTGGCGGGGTTGAGGACGGCGATCTGGTACTTGGGGCCGGCCTTGCGGGTGTAGGCGATCCATCCGTTGGCACCCCAGTCGGGCGAGAGGTTTTCGGCACCCCCGCGGCTGATGCGTCGGGGAGCGCCGCCATCGCGGCTGACGATGTAGAGGTGGGGGCGGCCTTCGTGTCCGGAGACAAAGACGATCTGGCGTCCGTCGGGCGACCAACTGGGGCTGGATTTGGGGGAATTGGGGGTGTTGGTCAGGCGGGTGAGGCGTCCGGAGGCGAGGTCTTTGACGTAGAGTTCGGCTTTGCCGTCCTTGGAGAGGACGAGGGCGGAGAGGCGTCCATCGGGCGAGAGGGCGCCGCCGGTGTTGAGTCCGGAGTAGCGGGCGATGGCTTCGCGGCGGGGCGGGTTGAGGTGGTGGCGGTACACATCGGGGAAACCGCGGTGATAACTCGTGTAGGTGATGGACTGTCCGTCGGGGGCCCAGCGGGGGGCGAGCACGTGGGCGCGGTCGCGGGTGAGCTGGACCAGATCGCCGCCGTCGGGATACACGGCGAAAATTTCTTTGCCTTTGGCGCCGGGCTGGGCCCCGACCATGACGATGCGGGCGCTGGCGAATCCAGGACGGTTGTGAATGGATTTGACGAGTTCGTCGGCGACGATGCGGCCCAGGTGCGCGGCCTGGCGGCTCTCCACCGTGAAGCTTTTGCCGTAGCGCTGCTGATTGCCGGCGCGGTCGACGACGCGGACGGTGACGGCCACTCCGTTGCCCGTGCTACGGGCCTGGCCGGAGAGGGCAAACTCGGCGCTGCTGGGCGGGGCTTCCTTGAAGTAGGAGGTGAGGCGCAAGTTGCGGCGGAGGGAGTCGAAAAAGGCCCGTCCTTCTGCATCCGAACTAAAGCCGGAGAGATCGATGGTGGCACTTTCGGCGCCGGATTTTTCGACGACGATGACTTTCTGCGCGGACACCGGCAGGCGGAGCAGCAGCAGGACAAGGAGGGGGAGGATGTAAAAACGCATGGGGCTGTATATGTTATTGGGTGACGACAAATTCAATGAGAAACGTCTTGCTGTTTCCTGAAAATCCGGAGGGAAGCGGGGCGACGAAGGTGACGGCGGTGAGAGCTTCGCGCACGGAGGCGTCCATGGCCGCGTGTCCGGAGGAGTTGCGGATGCGGGTGCCGCTGACACTGCCGTCGCGGGCGAGCGTGACCTCGGCGAGCACCTTGAAGCCGGAGACGGCGCTGACCCCGGCGGGCTGGTTCCAGGCGGCGTAGAAGCGCCGTTTGATGCTTTGTTCGATGCCGGCGAAGGAAACACCGGCACCATTGCCGCTTCCGGGACCGACGCCGGGGCCTCCGCCTCCGCCGCTGCTGCCGCCCGGGCGGGAGGTCGAAGCGGGCGGAAGCCCCTTCGTGAGCATGTCGCGGATTTGCGCCTGAGTCATGGTGGGTCGCGGGACGGCGGTGGGGCGCGCGGTGGGGCGAGCCGTGGGCCGTGCGGTAGGTTGCGCGGTGGGTTGTGCGGTGGGACGCGGCGTGGCCGTGGGGGCGGGCGTGGCGGCGGGAACAGCGGTGGGCACGGGCGTGGGCGTCACGGTGGGTCGGGCGGTGGGGACGGCGGTGGCCTGCGGGATGGCGTCCGGTTCGATTTCGGGCTCCACGGGCGGCTCGGGCGGCGGTTCCGGCGGTGGATCGGGCTCGCTGGCTTCTTCCGCAGGCGGCCCGCCCAGCTCCACCTCGATGATTTCTTCTTTGGGCTCCCAGAGTCGGCAGCCTTTGAGGGATGGGAACACGAAGAGAAGGGCCAAAATCGCAACATGGGCCGAAAGGACTTTGAAAAAGATCCGAAACCGCTTCATGGGATGCGCACGGGTTCTCCGGACTGGGTGACGAGGCTGATGCGCTTGATGCCGTTGTCCTGAAGAGCCTGCATGACGTCCATGAGGCTGCCATACGGCAAGCCCTTGTCACCACGCAGCAGAATCACGGCGTCGGGACGGCTTTCCTTGATGTAGCGGATTTCGGCGGCGAATTGCTCTTTGTTGACCGCGCGTTTATCGAAAAACCAGTTGCCGTCCGCGTCCACCGTGACGGGGACCGTGTCTTTTTCCTCCATCGCCTTGCCCCGGGCGGTGGGCAGGTTGACGGGCATGCCGGTTTCGATGAGCGGGAAGGTGATGATGAAGGTGATCAGCAGAATAAAGGTCAAATCCATGAGCGGCGTGAGGTTGATCTCGCTGATCATGGTGTTTTTCAGAAGCTCGGTTTTCCGCGCCATGGGGTCATTCCTCTTTCAGGTAGGCGTGGTGGAATTCGCCGGCGAGTTCCTGCACAAAGTTGTCCATGCCCACGGTCTCGTTGCGCAACATATTGCTGAGCACGTTGAAGCCAATGACTGTGGGAATGGCCACGAGGAGGCCGATGACGGTGGTGAGCAGGGCGGAGGAAATACCGGGGGCGACGCTACTGAGGGTCGGCGCGCCGGTGATGGCCATGCCGGTGAAGGCGTCCATCACACCCCATACTGTGCCGAGCAGTCCCAGGAAGGGAGCGATGGTGGTGACCGTGGCGAGCGAAACCATGTCGCGCTCCAGACGCAGCACCTGCTCGGCCAGCTCGCGTTCGGCGGCTTCGCGGATCAGTTGCAACTGGGTCGAATTGAGGAAATGTCGATGGGACTCGCTTTTGCCGGCCAGCAGGGCACCGAGGTCCGGATCGCTCAGTCCTAGGACCCGCGCGGCGGATTGGCAACTGCGGAGGTACACGCGGTAGGTGGGGCTGTCGGGATAGCGCTGCTGTTTGATGAACATTCCAAGAGGGTGCTGTTCCAGACGGAAATCCGTGAGAAAGCGCCGGGTTTCGTTTTTAACGATGGAAAACTCGCGGAATTTGTAGGCCAGCGCGGTCCAGGAATAGACGGAGATGAACAGAAGGCCAACGACAATGGCCTGCCCCATGAAGTTGGAATCCAGAAAACTCTGAATCAGACCCAGAGGCAGCAAGGTGGGAGAAAAAAGGAGGGATACGGAGTGCATTGCGCCCTTCTTCCCATACTCTGCGCGGGAATCAAGGGAAAGATGCAGAAAGACGTTTTTCAGCCCAGTAATTTTTCCAGAGCCGGGCGCAAATCGAGATCGATGTAGCTGCGGAGGCCGGCGACGGCCTGACTGTCGCCGTTGAGGACGGAAACGGCTTGTTGGAGAAGTTTGTCGAGATGGTGGCGCAAATCGACGTCGTCGAGGCGGGCGGCGGAGACGATGCCGCGGGCGGCGTCAGTGCCGAGGGTTTTGCCGGAACTGCCTTCGGCGGGGCGGGTGTCGAGGATATCGTCGGCAAGTTGGTACACGGTTCCAAGCAGATAGCCGGCTTCCTTGAGCACCGACATGCGGTGGGGATGGCCGTCACCACCCAGTTGCGCGGCGAAAGCGAACAAGGCCCCGGTCTTGCGGCGGGCGATGCTTTGGCAAAGGTCCAGGCGCGAATCGGCGCCGTCGAAAAGCAGTTCCTGTTCGGATTCGGCTTCGCAGACTTCGCCGGTGAGTTTGACCAGTTCGTGGGTGTGGCGTCCGTTCGCGACGCGGCAAATGAGGTCGATCGCCTTGAAAAGAAGCAGGTCCCCGAGCAAAATGGCGCCGGCGCTGCCTTTTTCGACCCAAAAGGTGGGCATACCGCGGCGCAGGAGGCCACCGTCGATCACGTCGTCGTGCAGGAGGCTGGCGGTGTGGATCATTTCAACGGCGGCGGAACCGTAGGTCAGCAGATCGGGCGCGACGCCGGTGGCGTGGCCCACGCGGAAGGCGAGGCGGGAGCGCAACATCTTGCCGCCCAGGCCGATCAGCGATGCGGATTCCTCGACGAGCCCCCGCAAAGAGGTTTCGGCAAGGGTGCGGGCGATCAACGAGCGCACTTCCTGCAGGAAGGCCTCGATGTCGGGGGGAGCTTGGAGAAGGGTGGCACTCATTCGCTTGTGTAGTATCCGGTGGGTCGGGCGAAGGTCAAACGGCGAAGCTTCGGTTTTTTTTGAAAAGGATGAAGATCGGGATGCAGTCCCTGCCTTACGAAAATGCGGGGCATTTGGCAAGCTGCCGCATTGGTCTTGATTCATGCGCCTTGCATGCTAACGGAAAAGGCTATGCAACTTTCCGTCGTGATTCCGGTGTACAATGAAGAAGAGAGCGTGGATTTGCTCTGCGAAACCCTGCACAAGGCCCTGCACCCGCTGGGATTGAGCTTTGAAGTGCTGCTGGTGGACGATGGCAGCCGCGACGCGACCTGGACCAAACTCAAGGCCAACCAGGAAAAGCACCCCTACCTCCATCTCATCCGCTTCCGCCGCAACTTCGGCCAGACCGCCGCCATGGCCGCCGGCATCGAACACGCCACGGGCGACATCATCGTCACCATGGACGCCGACCTGCAAAACGATCCCAAGGACATCCCGCTCCTGCTCGCGGCGATGAACGACGAGGTGGACGTGGTCAGCGGCTGGCGCAGGGACCGCAAAGACCGCTTTCTGGACCGCAAACTGCCCTCGATGATGGCCAACGGCTTGATTTCCCGCATGACCGGCGTTCACCTGCACGACTACGGCTGCACCCTCAAGGCCTACCGCCGCGAGGTCATTCAGGACGTGCGCCTCTACGGCGAAATGCACCGCTTCATCCCCGCCCTCGCCCACTGGGTCGGCGGCAAAGTCATCGAAGTCCCCGTCAACCACCACGCCCGCCAGTTCGGCAAAAGCAAATACGGCATCGGCCGCACCCTGCGCGTGTTCCTCGACCTGCTCACCGTCAATTTCCTGCTCCGCTACAGCACAGGGCCCATGCAGATCCTCGGCAAAATCGGCTTCCAGCTCGGATTTTTCGGCGCGCTGCTGCTGGGCACGATTTTCGGGCTCAATCTCTTCGCCACGCTGTCCGACATTCAGGTTTGGGGCTGGGATTTGGTCAAACGCCCCGTCTGGCCGATCATGGGCTTCATGCTGCTGGGATTCGGCATCCAGTTCATCGGCCTGGGCCTGATTTCGGAAATGATGATCCGCACCTACCACGAGTCGCAGGACAAACGCATCTACAACATTCGCGAAGAGCGCCCGCCGCAGGTTGCGGACTGAGGGCCGCCCGCGATGCCGTCCAACGCCTGGCTGCTTCTGCTGAACCTGCTGCTCGTCACTGGACTGCTGCTCTGGGCCACGCTGTTGTTCGACGCCTCGCCCGTGCTGGCGCGCCTCCGCGAGGGCGCGGGCTGGCTCCAGTGGCGGCCCATTCCCTCCGACATTCCCCGCCGCCTCGGCTGGGCCCTCATCGCCGGCGTCCTGCTGCAACGCATCCTGCTTGACCCGTCCTCGCCGCTGCGCCTCGCCCCCACCGCCGTGCTCATGCTGGTCTCGGTCCTGCTCTTCCAGGGACTGGCCGCCGCCTTCGTGCTCCAACGCCTCCACCACCACCGCGTTCCCGCCGAACAGGCCCTCGGCCTCAGCCGCTGCCCCCGCCCCGCCGACCTGCTCTGGGGACTGGCCGGCTACTGCCTCTGCCTCCCGCTGGTGATGCTCGCCGGACTCTTCACCCGCGTCCTCGCCGAGAGCATGGGCTGGGAACTGCAGTCCCAGGCGGTGATCGACAGTCTGGGCGGCGTGTCCAGTCCCGCCGCCTGGGTCCTCACGTTTTTTGTCGTCGGAGGCCTCGTCCCTCTGCTCGAAGAAATCCTGTTCCGCGGCGTCCTCTTCGCGTGGATCGGGCAGCACATCGGCGTCGGCAAGGCCCTGCTTCTCCAAGCCCTCATCTTCGCCGTCATTCACCAACACGCCGCCGGACTGCTCGGTCTCTTCGCCCTCGCCCTGCTGCTTGGACTGCTCTACCTGCACACCCGCCGCCTCTGGGTCTGCGTCGCCGTACACGCGATTTTTAATTCGTTCACCCTCGTCAATGTCCTGCTCATCCCCACGGGAGCCGGCCTGTGAATGCCTCCCAGCTCAGCCGCTCGCCCGCCGAAACCCGAGCCCTCGCCGCCGCCCTCCTGCCCCGGCTCGCGCCCGGCGACGTCCTGCTCCTGCACGGCGACCTCGGCTCCGGCAAAACCTGCTTCGTGCAGGGACTCGCCGAAGCCCTCGGCTGGTCCGGCCCCGTCAACAGCCCCACCTTCTCCCTCGTCCAGGAATACCCCACCCGGCCGCCCCTCGTGCACGCCGACCTCTACCGCCTCGCCGATGCCTCGCAGATTTGGGACACCGGACTGGAGGAGTTCCTCGACGCCCCCGTCCTCCTCGCCGTCGAATGGAGCGAACGCTGCCCCGGCTTCTGGCCCGCCAACGCCTGGCATTTGCGTTTCGAAACCCTCGACGACGCCCCCGACTCCCGCCGCATCCACATCCAGCGCGGAGGCCCGGCATGAGCCTCGTCCTCGCCCTCGAATGGAGCAGCCGCCGCGTCTCCGCCGCCCTCGCCGCCGCCGACAGCTCCGTCCGGGAACGCCACGTGTTTCTCGAACGTTTTCACGCGCCGGAAGCCCTCGCCCTGGTCGAGGCCCTGCTCGCGGAACACGGCCACGCCCTCGCCGACGTCCGCGAACTGCGCATCGGGCGCGGCCCCGGCAACTACTCCGGCGTCCGCCTCGCCTTCGCCTGGGCCTTCGGCGCCGCCGCCCCCGGCGGACTTCGCCTCCGCGCCTGCCCCTCCGGACGTGCCCTCGCCCGCCGCCTGCTCGACGAGAACTCCGAACCCGTCTTCGTGCTCGGCGACGCCCGCCGCGGCATGGGCTGGGGCGCGGAATTCCACCGCGATGCCGCCGACCCGCTCTGGGAAATGCACACGCCCGAGGTCTGGAGCGCCCGCTGCGCCGGACGCCGCGCCGTCAGCGCCGAACCCGAACGCCTGCCCCACATCGCCGGACTCCAGACCGCCTTTCCCGCCGCCGCCGACCTGCTGCGTTTTCCCTTTGCCGACGAAGACCTCGCGCCCCTCTATCTCCACCCGCCCGTCGGATAATCCCATGCAGAAACCCTGGGCCCTCTTCGTCCTGCTCTCCCTGTCCACCGCCGCCGTGTTGGGCATCACCCTCAGCTTCCGCCGCATCGCCCTCGGCGCCTTCCGCAAACTCGGTCCGTCCCAAAGCATCGACGGACGCGTGGCCGAGTATGGCGAAACCGTGCGGGATCGGTTGCGACCCAATTTCGAACGCGTCGGCGTTGCCTGGCCTCCCGCACGCATGACCCTCATCGGCCTCAAGGAGGAAGCCCGGCTCGAAGTGTGGGTCGCCAACGAAAGCGGCCCCTGGAAACGGCTGCGGAGTTACCCCATTCTCGGACAAAGCGGAGGGCCCGGACCCAAACTCCGCGAAGGCGACCGACAGGTTCCCGAAGGCTTCTACGAAATCCAATCCCTCAACCCCAACTCCCGTTTCCACCTGTCGCTGCGCCTCAACTACCCGAACGCCGACGACCTCCGCCGCGCAAAAGACGAGGGCCGCGACCGACCGGGTTCCGACATCATGATCCACGGAGGGCGCGCGTCCATCGGTTGCCTCGCCATTGGCGATCCCGCCGCCGAAGACCTCTTCGTGCTCGCCGCCCTCACCCGCCAGCGCCCCATCCGCGTCCTGCTCGCCCCCCGCGACCCGCGTCCCAACACGCCGCTCTCCCCGCCCTCCAACGCCCCCGCCTGGACCCAGGAACTCTACACCCCGCTCGAGCAGGAACTGAGGCGTTTTGACGTGCAGCCGTTTGATTAAACAACGCAAGTGGGGTTGCTGCGAAAAGAAGTTGCGTTTTTGCCGCGCAATCCCTATCGTTTCAATTCGTCATGAATATACCCCTTCCTACCCTGCGTTCCTTTTTCCGCTACCTCGTCTGGACTCTGTTTCTGCTCAGCGCCGCCGCCATGGCCGCGCTCGGTTTGGAAACCTTGGATGACCTTCTGCCCGGGGCCTTCCTCTCGAAACACCTGCGCGGCCAACTCCACAGCTTTGCGCACCTCACCCTTCTTCATTTTGTGCTGCTCCCAGGGCTCCCGGCACTGATTCTTCAGTCCCGCAAAACCAAACCAGGCCTCTGCATGACGCTGGCGGGGCCGATCTGGGGCCTCGGCGCTCTTCTCCTGGCGGCGGCGGCGCTGACAGGCGGACTGGAAGCCGGCTGGGCCTTCGCCTTCGCCAGTCCCATCACCCGCGACCTGGTGTCCGTTCTGCAACTTTTCGCCCTTCTGTTTGCCACGCTGGCCACGGAACTTCTCGTACTCGACCTGCTGGCCGGAAGTGGATCTCCGCTCTCCCGCGATTTCCGCGTCGCCGCCCCCGCCATCGCCTCCCGCATTCTCGCGCTGGCCCTTCCCGTGCAGGCCTCGGTGATTCTGCTCGGATTGTTGGAACGCATCAGCGGCATGGAACTGATCGCCGCCCTCTCCGCGCCCCTGCTTCCCGCCATCCTCGTCGCCTGGACCTGGACCCCTCTCGCGATGGGTCTGATGCTCTTGACGGCCTTCCTCTGCGCGGAAACCCTCGCCCCGTCCAAACCCCTCCCCTGCGGACCCTTCCCTCTGATTCTCGGGGCCCTGAGCCTCTGCACCCTGCAACTCTCGCTGCTGCCCGCGATGCTGCCCTCTTTCGTCGTTCTCAGCAGCATCGGACTGCATTGCCTGCTCGCCGCCGCCGCCTGGGCGCTGGGCTTCCGCCTGCTGCCCGCCCTTTTTGTACACGGCCTCCCGCGCTCCCCGGCCCGGGTCCTCGCTTCCGCCTCCCTGGCCTTCCTCGCCTTCCTGCCCCCGCTGCATCTCTGGGCCAATCTCCTCGAAATCAACAACGGCTTCCCCTTCAGCTCCTGGGTCATCGCCACCCATACCGCCCTTGTCCTCTCCGCCGGACTTGCGCTTCTGGCCCCGCTGACCTCCAGCACTCCGCTGCGTTTGCCCTTCCGCCTCTCCCTCGGGGCAGTCGCCGGCGCCGCACTGCTTTTCCTTTCTTTGCTGCTGCAGGCCGGACGTTTTCTGCCCAGCGACATTTCGGTACCCGGATCGCCCTCCGTCGCCGGGGCCCTGCTCCTCGGCGGATTCCTGTCCCTGTTCTGCCTCGCCGGACTCGCCCCCGGCTGGCGTCGCTCCTGAAGCAACCCTGTTTCCGGATTGCTATCGACGCCTAACCCGTTTAAGGTGTCGTTAGGAGGTTTGATGTGGACATTTCTACGCCAACGTTTTTCAAAGTGCTCTTCGCCCGGATTCTGATTGTATCCGGACTGCTCCTCCTACCATCCTGCGGGAAAGCTCCACAAACGCCAAAAACGGACAACGTCCGTCCCCTGCGCATCCTTGCCGTGGGCGATCCCTTTGCCCTGGCCCTCGAACGCATCCTGCCCGATCTTGCCAAAGCCTCCGGACGCAAAATCGAACTCGACATTGTCGGGTACAATGACAACCGCCGCCTCATCCTGCTCAACGCCAACGACCGCGTTTCCCGCTACGACCTCGTCAGTGTGGATGCGGTCTGGCTGGCGGATTTCGCGTCTAAAAACATCCTCCTGCCCCTCAAAAAGCCCATCTCCATCGACGAAAACGCGTTTCTACCCTCCACGCTGGAATCCTGCAGAATCAACGGAACCTTGCACATCCTGCCCATTCAGCCCCACGCGGAACTCCTCTGGGTGCGCAGCGATTGGTTCGACGAAGCCGGCTTGGCGGTCCCCCGCAACACCGACGAACTGCTGGAGGCCGCGCGTCGCCTCCACGATCCCGCCCGCAACCGCTATGGCATCGCCTGGAACGCCCAGCGCGGTCAACCTCTCGGCCAAACCATGTGCCACTTGTTCGCCGCCTTTGGACAGCCCCTGCTCGACGAAAACGGAAAACCCGCCTTTCACAGCGAACGCGGCCTGCAGGCCGCCCGCTACGCCAAGTCGCTCATGGCCTATTCCCCACCGGACATCCTCAGCATGGCCTGGGATCAACGCGTGGGCCGTTTTGCCTCCGGCACCGTCGCCATGACGTACGGCTGGGGTGCCCGCGCCTTTCTCGTCGAAGATGAACCCAGCTCCCGCGTTCGCGGCCTCGTGCGCTACACGCCCCCCCCCCACGCCCCCGACGCAGCGCCCGTCACCCCGCTCGGAATCTGGGGCCTCGGCATTCCCGCCAACGTCGCCGACCCTGCGGCCGCCCTCGCGCTGATGGACATTCTGTTCCGCGAAGAACATCAACGCGCCCTCGCCCTCAACGGCAATGGGGGCACCCCCTTGCGCAGCCTCCGCGATGACCCCGTCCTCCAACAACGCTATCCCGTCTTGAAAACCATGGCGTCCGCAGAGGTCCAAAACAACCTCTCCGCCGCGATGCGCCCCTCCATTCCGCAATGGGACGCCCTCTGCGAAATCCTCGGTTCGGAGTTTCACGACATGCTCATGGACCGGCTCCAACCCGAAGAAGCCCTCCTCCGCGCCCACCAGGCCGCCCTTCAGCTCCTCGACGGATCGGAGCCCCAGCCGTGAGCCCTCCGCCCGACGACGCTTCCCATTTGCGCCATCCCCTGCGCGGTCGCATGATCCGCAGTTTCCTCCTCGTGCTGGCCATCCCCGCCCTGACCCTCCCCGTCCTGACCTTCCAATATCTCTACCAGAACAGCCTCCAGGCCAAACGCGATGACAGCCTCGGCAAAGCCGTCGCCCACAGCCGCTATATCGAAACCCTGCTCGAAAAACGCGCCATCGAACTTCTGCTCATCGGCCAATTCCCCGAAACCCGCCGCGTGATCAATGCCAACGATGGAGTGGACGACAACGAAGCCCTCCAGGCCCTCACCCGCCGACTCGAAAGTTACTTCCGCAAACAGTCCGGCATGATCGAAGGCTTTCGGCTTCTCGACGTGCGCGGACGCGAACGACTCTACCTCCAATCCGCTCAGCCCTCCTCGCCCCGCATCCACTCCGGCATCGACAGCTCCGCTCAGGACTATTTTGTCGGCGCCATCCACCTCGCCGCGTTGCAGGGACGCAACATCCCCGTTCATATTTCCCATCCCCAACCCAGCTCCGCCCTTCACTACTCCAGCCTGGTCAAAGACGACAACGGCATCATCGCCGGCGTCCTCGTTCTGGAAGTCGGCCTGCCCGGAATTCTGCGGGAACTCAACGATGGCGGTCCCGGTCATCTGTGCAACCTCTTCGACGGTCAGGGCAACCCCCTGCTGCCTCCCGGACATTTCAGCCCCTGCATCCCCCTCGAAGCCCAGGACCTCCAAGGCATCCTCCGCGAAGAATCCGGATCCCTCCCCCTCCGCGGACACCTCCCCTCTTCGCTCCAGGTCTTCAGCCGCATCCAGCCTCCCGGCCAAAGCGCCATCCGCTGGACCGTCCTCTATGATGTCCCCCTCATCACCATCGACGCCCCCTTCCGCACCGCCGTTACCCTCGTCGCCACCGTCACCCTCGCCGCCCTCGTCCTGTCCATCGCCCTCGCCATGGCCTTCTCACGGCAAATCACCGAACCCCTCTCCCAACTCGCCACCGCCGCCGACGACCTCTGCAAGGGCTACTGGGACACCCTCCTCCCCCAGGTCCGAACCGACGACGAAATCCGCGCCCTCACCCAGTCCTTCGCCAGCATGAGCCGACAGCTCCGCGGCGCACACGAAAACCTGCTCGCCAAAGTTCAAGCCCTCGGCCTCTCCGAACAGCAGCTCGCCGAAGAAAAAGAACGCCTCACCGTCACCCTCCGCAGCATCGGCGACGCCGTCATCGCCGTCGATAACAACAACCTCATCCGCCTCGCCAATCCGGTCGCCGAACAGCTCCTCGGTTTCCCCTCCGACCTCCTGATGGGCCGCCCCATCTCCGACCAGTTCCAGTTGCGCGATGCGCTCAGCGGAGACCCCATTCCCGACCCCTGCTCCGCCCCCGAACAGGAGCTGCGCCTCACCAACCGCAGCGGCGAGGAATTCTGGATCGAAACCAAAGCCTCCCCCATCCACACTCCCCGGGGAGAACGCAGCGGTTCCGTCATCGTCCTCCGCGACGTCACCCGCACCCGCCAACGCACGAGCGAACAGCAACGCATCGAAAAGCTCGAATCCCTCGGCCTCCTCGCCGGCGGCATCGCCCACGACTTCAACAACCTGATATCCGTGATCATGGGCGAATTGTCCCTGCTCAGCACCCGACACCCCGGCGGAGACCCGGACCACGACAATCTGGACAACGCCTCCCGCGCCGCGCAACGCGCCCGCGGCCTGACCCGTCAGTTGATCACCTTCGCCAAGGGCGGAAGCCCGGTCAAACGCAGCGCCTCTCTCCGCGAATTGCTCGAGGAATCCTCCCGCTTTGCGATGCACGGCTCCAACTGCTGCTTCCGTCTGGAGGCCCCCGCCAATCTATGGGCCAGCGAAGTCGACACGGCCCAAATGCACCAGGTGTTCCACAACCTGGCCCTCAACGCCGTGCAGGCCATGCCTCAGGGCGGTGTGCTCGCCATTCAGCTCGAAAATGTTCAGGTGGAGGACAACAACGACCCCCCGCTTCCTCCCGGCCCCTACATCCGGATCCGGCTTCGCGATCAGGGCGTTGGCATCCCCCCGCATCTTCTCAACCGCGTGTTCGATCCCTACTTCACCACCAAAGAACAAGGCCACGGCCTCGGCCTGAGCAGCGTTCACAGCATCGTAAAGGCCCATCAGGGCCACATTGCTGTTTATTCTTCTCCCGCCGGCACCGAATTCACCCTCCACCTCCCCGCCACCAGCGTCCCCGCCCCACTGCCCCTGCCAACGCCCCAGAGCGCCCCCATCGCCAGCTCCACCCCTCCATTGCGGGTGCTCTTGCTCGACGACGAGGCGGATATCCGCTCCACCGCCTCCCGGATCTTCCGCCACCTCGGACACGAGGTCTCCACGGCCGCCGACGGCCGCGAAGTCATTGCCGCCTTCCGCAACGCAACCCACAGCGACAAGCCCTTCGATCTGCTGCTTCTCGACCTCACCATTCCCGGCGGTATGGGCGGACGCGAAACCCTTGAGGAAATCCTGCGCTTCGCCCCCGAAACCCGCGCCATCGTCACCAGCGGCTATTCGCAGGACGACGTGATGGCGCACTACCGTGACCACGGTTTCCATGCAGCCTTGCAGAAGCCCTTCAGTCTTGAGGAGCTGCGCGAGGCCATCGCCGCAGCCCTCCGCTAAAGCCGCGCGTTACAGTTTCCGCAGGATCAGCGCACCGTTGGTGCCGCCGAATCCGAAGCTGTTGCTCATCACCGTGCGCAGTCCGGCATTCATCACCGGCTGGTTAAACACAATGGGCATTCCTTCGGCGCCCGGATCCAGCGTTTCCATGTTCATGGTCGGTGCGATGAAGTCGTGTTCCAGCATGAGCAGGCAATAGACGGCCTCGTTCGAGCCGGCGGCGCCGAGCGCGTGACCCGTGGTGGACTTGGTGGAACTGATGCGCGGGCATTTGTCCCCGAACACGGAGCGAAGGGCCCCCAGTTCGGCAATGTCGCCGGCCGGAGTGCTCGTGCCGTGGGTGTTCACGTAATCAATCGGCGTGTCGCAGGTGGCCATCGCCATTTTCATGCAGCGGGCCGCGCCTTCGCCGGACGGAACCGTCATGTCGCAGCCGTCGGAGCTGGCCCCATAACCCACCACTTCGGCATAAATCGTGGCCCCGCGGGCCTTGGCGTGTTCCAGCTCTTCCAACACAAGAATCGAACCCCCGCCGGAAATCACAAAACCGTCGCGCTTCGCGTCGTAGGGGCGCGAGGCCGTGCTGGGACGGTCGTTGTATTGCGAGGACAACGCGCCCATCGCATCAAACATCACCGTGGACGCCCAGAAAATTTCTTCCCCGCCGCCGGCGAACACGATGTCCTGTTTTCCGGCTTGGATCAGCTCACAGCCATTGCCAATGCAGTGGGCCGAGGTGGCGCAGGCGGAGGAAATGCTGTAGTTGTGCCCGCGGATTTTAAAGGCGGTGGCCAGACAGGCGCTGTTGGTGCTGGCCATGGTGCGCGGCACCATGTAGGGGCCGACCCGCTTGGCACCCTTGGTCAGGCACAGATCAATGGTCGCGGCCACGTTCATGGTCGATGTGCCACCCGTGCCCGTGATCAATCCCGTGCGGTCATTCGAAACCTGGTCCTCACTGAGGCCGGCATGTTGAATGGCTTCGGCCATGGCGATGTAATTGTAGGCCGCCCCTTCCCCCATGAAGCGCAAAAGCTTGCGGTCCACATGGTCCGCCACATTCAGACGGATCGGGCCGTACACATGACTGCGGAAACCTTTGTCGGCATACTCCTGACAGAACTCCAGCCCGGATTTGCCTGTTTTCAGGGATTCCAGCACTTCTGCCTTGTTGTTGCCAATGCTGCTGACGATACCATAACCGGTGACGACGACTCGACGCATGGGGATGAATCTCCAAAGAAAGGGGGGAAAGGGTGAAAAAACGATCTGCGCCCTATAGCGAACCAAACGCGGGTTCGTCCATCCCAAAATTCGGGCCATACAAAAGTCCAACGAAATCCAAGCCCACCCCCACCTTCATCCTTGCATTCCCGACGACTAGGGTGGTATGTATTAAATGTATTTTTTGTAATATTTGTAACGCATCATGAAATTCCCCTCCCTGTTTCAACCCAGACGCACCGTCTCTGCACCAAAGGACGTTACGGTTGATTTTTTTTCGGAAAGCCTCATCCTCGATCATCTGGACTGCGCGTTGGCCCTCTTTGACGATGCGGGACAACTCCTGCGCCAAAACCCGGCCTGGGCCGATCTCGAAGCTTCCGCCCTGCCCCCCGGTTCCTGCACCCGCTGCCGGGAAGCCACCGCAGCTTTTATTCAAAACAAATTAAAAAACACCCACGACGGCGATTCGATCCTTCTCACCTGTGAAGAGAAAAAAGATCGCTGCACCTGTCAGCTGCGCTGCCGCGAAATCCCCCACGGCGACAAACGTTTTTTTCTGCTGATCCGCGAAGAATTGCGGGCAGAGAAGGAAACCCTCCGCGCCCTCCACGAAAGCGAGCAGCGCTATACCGAGATGTCGGAAGGCAAAAAAGCCGCCGAAACCCAGCGCGAAATTCTCTACCAGGCCATGGAACAAGCCAGCGAATCGGTGGTGATCACCGACCGCACGGGCGCAATCCTCTATGTGAATCAGGGCTTTGTAACGGCCAGTGGTTATAGCCGCGAAGAGGCCCTCGGCCAAAATCCGCGGGTGCTCAAGAGCGGAAAACAGGGCCCCGAATTTTACGCCGAAATGTGGAAAACCCTCAACGCGGGCGCCACCTGGACCGGGCGTTTCATCAACCGCCGCAAAGACAACTCGGAATACACCGAGGAGGCGGTCATCAGCCCCGTGCGCGATGAAGGAGGAAACATCCGCCATTTCGTTGCCGTCAAACGCGACGTCACCCACGAACTCGAACTGGCCAAACAGCTCCGCCTTGCCCAACGCATGGAGACCGTGGGGCGTCTCGCCGGTGGCATCGCCCACGATTTCAACAATATCCTGACCATTATCCTCGGCAACATCAGCTACCTCGAATTCACCCTTCCCGAGGATTTGCCCGCCCGCACTGAACTCGCACAGATTTCCCAAGCCGCGCGCCGGGCCGCCGACCTCACCCGCCAACTCCTCAGCTTCTCCCGGAAACAGGTCATCTCTCCACGACAACTGGACCTGAACACCTTGATCGAGGGCTTGGAAAAAATGTTGCGCCGCGTCCTGCCGGAAAACATTCGCCTCGAAACCGTCCCGCATCCTCAGCCACTGCCCGTGTTTGCCGATCCCGGCCAAATTGAACAGGTTGTGCTCAACCTCGCCCTCAATGCCCGCGATGCGATGCCGACGGGCGGCACTCTCCGCGTCTCCAGCGGTCAGGCCCGACCGGAGACCGATCCCGACACCTGGTTTAACGATGCGCCCGCCGATCCCTCCCGCGAAATGGCCTTTATCGAAGTGAGCGACACCGGTCCCGGGATTCCCGACGAAATCCGCGGCAAGATTTTTGAGCCGTTTTTCACAACCAAGGAAGTCGGTCAGGGCAGCGGTCTCGGTCTCTCGACCGCCTATGGCATTGCCCAACAACATCGAGGTTCCCTCAGCCTCCGAAATGCCCCTCAAGGGGCCTGTTTTGCCCTCTGGCTGCCCTTGCATGCCCCCCAAATCCCAACTCCCTCCACGTCCCCCGGTGCCCTCGTCATGCCCAGCGGACAGGAAACCCTCCTGATGGTCGAAGACGAACCCATGGTCCTCAACATCGCCGCCCGCGTCCTCCGGGGTCTCGGATATCAGGTCCTCGAAGCCGAAACCGCCCGCAAAGCCCTCGACACCGCCCGCAACTACGAAGGCCCCATCCATTTGCTCCTCACCGACGTCGTCATGCCCGAGATGAGCGGGATGGACCTCGCCAAAACCTTTGCCATGCTCCGCCCCGACACTCCCGTGCTCTTCGCCTCCGGCTACCCCCGCGAAGAACTCGACGCCCAAGGCCTCGCCCAGGGTGAACTGCGGCTCATCCAAAAACCCTTCAACCGCGAAGAACTCGCCTCCGCCATCCGCGCCGTCATCGATGGCAAACCCCTTCCCCTCCGCTCCCGCTGACCTGAGAAAGACCATATTGCAACAGCTGCAATATTAAATTTTCATACTCCGACACGAAAACACCCAGCGGGTTGTACTCCGCTGGGTGCAGGGGGTTGTTGAAGACAATCTTACTTCCTGCGGCGGAAGAGGAGCAAGCTGCCCAGCGCGATGCCCATCAGCACCAACGACCCCGGCTCGGGGATCGCCACCAACGAAACGTTGTCGAAGTAGGTGGTGTTGTCCGTGCTGCCCGTCCCGTCAAACATCAACCGGTAGGTGCCGTCCGTGGTGACGTTGATCTGGAGTCCTCGGTCCGTCCAGCCAGTGGCGCTTACACTGCTGCCCAGGACATTCTGCAAGGAGCCAAGCGACCCACTGGCGAGACCCCACATGAGGCTGTAGTTGGTGCCAGCACCGCTGCGGGCGGCATCGCTCCAGTACAAGTCGTAGAAACCGGCTGTCAGCGTGATATCCTGATAGATTTCCGCACCTTGCTGAATGGCGCCCACCTGAAAGCCGTCGACGTTGCGGACAGTGGTGTTAGAGTTGTTGAAAATGTTGCTTCCGCTACCCATGAGTCTTCCAATTCCACTGGTGTTTCCGGAGGCCCCACTGGTGAGGGTCCAACTGTTCGGCACGGCAAACGTGGTGCTGGCTCCAGCGATGATACCTCCAATGCCATTGGTGGAATTGTTGTTTTGATACTGTTCGAAGTAGCCATCGGCCAGGAGGTTGCCAACGCCGCGACCTTTGCCGATGTTCGAGGCCGTCACTTCCGACACGGAAATGCTGTCATAGAGAAACGCGTTATTGGTCCCCGCATTCGCTCCGAGACGCAGCGTCATGCTGGTGTCCGTCGCTTTGAAGACCTGAGACTGCTTGACCGAACCCATCGTCGTCTGTCCGGTGGCCGCAGGGCGCTGGGACCATACGTATTGTTCGGTCGTGCCGTTGGTGACACTGACCACGCCCGTGATGCTGGTGCGACCGTTGTCATTCGCCCCCTGGAAATTGACGCTGTACCACTTTCCAACGGTCAAACCCGTGACGGTGGTGGAAATTCCGGATTCACCGTTGTTGTTCGGGTTGATAAACGCGGCCGTGTTGTCGTCCGGGACAATCGTGCCGCTGAAGGTCGTGCGGCCGTTGTCGGTCCCGTTGATGCCCGTGCGGCCCGTGGCTGTGCCGCTGGTGGTGGCGCCGACGGTTCCGCTGCCGCCAGCATAGATTACGTCACCGTAGCTTGTCCAATTCGGAATCGCGCCGAAACCATTGGCTCCGGTTGGCAGGGGTGTGGTTTCGAAATCACCATTCGAGAGGGTTTGGGCAAACAGTGCCGGGATCGGCAGGGCAAGGAGGGCGAGCAACAGTTTTTTCATGGGGATACCTT
>CAZCFM010000039.1:27213-28778 GCA_964497855.1 uncultured Verrucomicrobiota bacterium
GCCGGGATCGGCAGGGCAAGGAGGGCGAGCAACAGTTTTTTCATGGGGATACCTTTTCTATGGGAGTTGGGAGGAGGGCCAGGTCGGCCATTGCGACATTGGGTTTTGGCGCAACCTTGTCATCATAGCAGATGAGACGGTGGCGGGATATGCCCCCATCGGCAAAAGTTTTCTTCCAGATGGACAAACTCCTCGAAAAAATGCTAAGGACACGCCTTATATGAATTCAAACCCATACCTGGTCGTGCAGACGGACCCTTCGGGCAGCATGCATGTCAATCTGCTGGAGGGTGTGCAAGAGGAGGCCCAGCGCTGTCTCTTTCCCCATACGATCTGCCACATTGGCCAATCCTGGCCCAGGTCCCTGGAAAACACGAATTGCCAGGGCTTGATCCGGTCGCTGTATTCACCCGACGCGGTGCAAGGCCTTTCCTTTCCCGTGATCAATTTCAGCAATACCGCGGGACCCATCGACGGAATCGGAAATGTGCTCAACGATGACGTCGCAATCGGACGTTTGGCCGCACAACACCTGCTGAAGCTGGGCCATCGGCACTTCCTCGCCCTGGGGTGGTCCCGACGCAGGTTTTCGGTGGAGCGAATCGAAGGCTTCCGGATGGAGGTGCTCGCTGCGGGTGCCGAAGTCGAAGAACTGGACGTTCCGCAGGATCCCCGTGTTTATGGTCAGCAGGATTGGAGCCCCTTGAGCTATCTCAACGGGGTGGCGGGCGAACTGGCCCCGGTTCTGAATGCGCTGCCTCCGGACAGTGCGCTCTTTGGGGTGAACATGCATGTGTCCGGCATTCTGCAGCACACGCTGATCACCCACAATCCCGAACGCCTCTACACCAACGCGCTTCTCTCTGGGGATGCGGAGGGGTGGAGCTACTGGGTGCCGGGCGAATCCAGGGGCATCTCACACGTTATCCCGGATTTCCGGCGCATCGGCGCGGAGGCCCTGGCCTGGTTCCATCTGAACGGTCGGGACACGAAAGCCGTTGCCGCCTTGCGGAAACGTGTGTCGCCGAAGGGCATTCACCAGGAGGTGTCCACCGCCGGCCCCGCCTGCGGCCATCCGGCTGTGTCCCGGGCTATCCGCTGGTGCTGGGCGCGTATCCAGGAGGGGCGTGTGCCCTCGATTCAGGATATCGCGGCACACATGAACATGTCTGCACGCACCCTCAACCGTCAATTCAACCAGGTTCTCGGCAAAACGGCACGGGCCTTCATGCTCGACATGCGCATGGACCGCGCGCGTCAACTCCTTGGCCAGCGGACCGAATGGTCGATCGAACGCGTGTCGTCCGAGTGTGGGTTTGAAAAACAAGGTTCTTTTTCAATGGCGTTCCGTGAGTTGTTCAATCAAAGCCCCAGTGAATACCGTTCTCAGTGCCAGGCATCATCGGTCAACGCCACTTCCTGATCTCCTCGGAGAGTCCACGCCGCACTTTTTCCCCACGCCACATTCCGAAATCCCCAATCCGAAATCCCTTCACTCGTCCCTCACTCCCGGTTCTGCGGGCACCAGCGACATATTGTCGATGTAGGTAGCGACGTATTGTAAC
>CAZCFM010000040.1:0-1225 GCA_964497855.1 uncultured Verrucomicrobiota bacterium
AGTGATTTCGTTGTTGTTCAGCCCACATCACCTGGAAGGGCCCAGACCTCAGTTTGAAGGTATAATCTGCCTAAATGGATCGCAAATTCAAATGTGTTCTTTTCAGAATCAAATTTAGATTCCACAAGGGATGTGGGAACATTTGCCGACAAAATGGGATGGGCTTGCCCCACGCCCTGCGCAGGTTATCCAATTTCACAAGCCCAGATGCGTAATGCCGAGGTCGGCGAGGATGACGACGAGGAGGGCGGGCAGGTAGATGATGGTGCTGAAGAGCAGTTTGCGGGCCTTGAGGCGGCTGGGATCGCGGACGAAGCGGAAGGCCGTTGCCATGACGAGGAACGCGAGAAGGATGGCCCCGACGAGATAGGGGGTTCCGGCCATGCCGATGAGGGCGGGCACGATGGACACGGCGGCGAGAAGGAGCGTGAAGAGGATGACTTGCAGGAAAAGCCGGGTGCCGCCGGGGTCGATCACGCTGAGCATTTTGTAGCCGGCTTTGGCGTAGTCTTCTTTGTACATCCAGGCGATGGCGTAGAAGTGGGGGTGCTGCCAGGCGAAAAGAATCGCGAACATGACCCAGGCGCCAAATTCGAGTTCGTTGGAGGCGGCGGCCCATCCGCAGAGGGTCGGCATGGCCCCGGGAATCGCGCCAATGGTGGTGTTGAGCCAGGTGCGGGTCTTGAGGGGCGTGTAGACGAGCACGTAGAGGAAGGCGGTGGCCAACACGAGGAAGGCAGTGAGGAGATTAACCGTGAGGACGAGCCAGGCGACGCCGCCGAGGGTCAGAATCAATCCAAACGCGAGCGCGTTTTCAGGACGAATCTCCCCGCGCGGCAGTTCACGGTTGCGGGTGCGGTCCATGCGCGCGTCGAGGTCGCGCTCCAGCACGTTGTTGAGCGCGGCCGATCCCGCCGCCGAGGCCATGATGCCGATGAGCGCCGCAACCAACGTCAGCCATCCCGCCGACGTTCCCTGTGCCGCCGCCAGCACGAAGCTGAACGCGGCCGTGACACCGACCATGCGGACGATGCCAGGTTTGCAGAGGTTGAGGTAGGGGCGGAGCATGAGGGGGAGTTGAAGGTTGGAAAGTTGGAAGGTTGAAAGGTTGAAGGTTTCAAGTTTCAGGTTGAAGAGGAAGAAGCAGGAGGGTTTCTGGTTCCAGGTTTCTGGTTTCTGGTTCTAGAAACATGAAACGAGAAACGAGAAACTAGAAACTAGAAAC
>CAZCFM010000040.1:1325-19483 GCA_964497855.1 uncultured Verrucomicrobiota bacterium
TGGTTTCTGGTTCTAGAAACATGAAACGAGAAACGAGAAACTAGAAACTAGAAACAAGAAACTAGAAACTAGAAACAAGAAACTAGAAACAAGAAACTCTTCAATCTTCACTTCTTCTTACCACGCAATTCCGTGGGGCAGGCTGCTGGCGCCTTCGCCGTATTGGGCGAGGAAGTCGGTGATGGTGAAGAGGAAGAGGATGGAGAGCCAGGCAAAACTGCCCACGGCGATGAGGGCGATGATCTTGGGACTTTCACGCACGTGCATGAAGAAGTAAATCACCAGGGAGGTTTTCACGGTGGCGATGGCGACGGCGATGAAGGCGTCGACAAAGAGCCCGAAATTGACCTGCGACATCAGGACGGTGAGCAGGGTCAGAACCATGAGCGCCGCAAACACGGCAATGTAGCCCTGAACAGAGGTGTGGTTGTGTTCGTCGGTGAAGCGGGTGTTGATGGACATGGCGGTTGGGAAGTGGAGAGTGACGAGTGACGAGTGGCGAGTGGAAGAGGGAGGTTAGACCAGGTAGAGCAGAGGGAAGAGGAAGATCCAGACGACGTCGACAAAATGCCAGTAGAGGCCGAAATACTCGATGTGGGGGTAGTATTCGGCGTTGAAACAGCCGCGGGCGGTTTTGATCATGATCCAGATGGCGAGGCCGAAGCCGATGACCATGTGCAGGGCGTGCATGCCGGTCATGACAAAATAGAGAGAGTAGTAGAGCTGAATGCCTTTGGGCAGGACGGTCATAGCCCCCTCCCCTTCGCCGCGGTGGTGGTGGCCTTGCAGGGTGTGCAGGGCGCTGGCGTCGTCCCAGCGCAGTCCGGGCACGAGATGATGTTCCCATTTGGTGCTGTATTCGACGTATTTCACGCCGAAAAAGACGGCGCCCAGCAGGAGGGTCAGGGCGAAAAATTTGAGAACGCCTTTGCGGTCGTTGTGGCGGGCGGCGTTGACGGCGAGCACGATGCTGAGGGAGCTGCCGATGAGGACGATGGTGTTGAAGGTGCCGAGCCAGAGGTTCTGCGAGGAGGCACCGGCGGCCCAGGCCTGCGGATAGAGGATGCGGTAAATCGTGTAGGCGGCGAAAAGTCCGCCGAAAAAAAGAATTTCCTGGGCCATGAAGAGCCAGATGCCCAGCAGGGTGGACTGGGTCTGCTGCTGCATGGACTCAAAGTGATGCTGCTGGTAGGGCTTGGGAGCCGCGTCGGGGGTGTCGGTGATGGCGTGGGACATGGCGGGGATCCTTAGGCGTCCTGATAAATGCGTTCGTCGGTGTAGTCGTAGGCCTCGACGTCAACGCGGACTTCATGCGTGAAGTTGTGGGGGTGCGGCGGGCTGGAGGCCTGGTTCCACTCGAGTCCGGTGGCCTTGAAGGGGTTTTTGCCGCAGGCTTTGCCGTTGATCAGGGAGGTGATGAGGGTGACCAGGCAGATGAGGATGCCGATGCCCATGAAAAAAGCGCCGGCGGTGGAGAGCATCTGGAAGGGCTGGTATTCGATCGCGTACACGTGGTAGCGGCGGGGCATGCCCATGTAGCCGGCGATGAACTGCGGGAAGAAGGTGAAGTTGAAGCCGAAGAAAATCACAACGGCACCGATGCGGGCCCAGAATTCGTCGTACATGCGTCCAAACATCTTGGGCCACCAGAAGTGCAGTCCGGCCAGCCAGGCCATCATCATGCCGCCCACCATCACGTAGTGGAAGTGCGCGACGACGAAGTAGGTGTCGTGCAGGTGGACGTTGATGGCCATGGTGGCGAGGAAGATGCCGGTGAGGCCGCCGACGAGGAAGAGTCCGATGAAGCCGAGGGTGTAGATCATCGGCGTGGAGAGCTGGATGGAACCCTTGTAGAGGGTGGCGGTCCAGTTGAAAATCTTGATCGCGGTGGGGATGCCGACGAGGTAGGTGAGAATGGAGAAGATCAGGGCGGCGTATTCGGACTGGCTGCTGGTGAACATGTGGTGTCCCCAGACGAAAAAGCCGATGGCGGCGATGGCGAGACTGGAGAAGGCGACGAATTCGTAGCCGTAGATGCGCTTGCGGGAGAAGCAGGCGATGATTTCGGAGACCACGCCGAAGCCGGGCAGAATCATGATGTACACGGCGGGGTGCGAATAGAACCAGAAGAGGTGCTGGTAGAGCACGGGATCGCCGCCCTTGGCGGGGTCGAAGATGCCAAAGCCCAGCGCGCGTTCGAAGACGACGAGGAGGAGGGTGATGGCCAGAACCGGAGTGCCGAGGACGTTGATGATGGAGGTGGCGTACTGCGCCCAGATGAAAAGCGGCAGGCGCAGCCAGGTCATGCCCGGGGCGCGCATCTTGTGGATGGTGACGATGAAGTTCAGGCCGGTGAGGATGGAGCTGAAGCCGGTGATGAAGACCCCGGTGCCGGCGAGAATCACGTTGGAGTCGGCATAGACCGAGCTGTAGGGCGTGTAGAAGGTCCAGCCCGTGTCGATGCCCCCGCCGATGATGGCGGCGAGGGTGAAGGTGCCGCCCAGCATGTAAATGTACCAGGAGGCGAGGTTGAGGCGGGGGAAAGCGACGTCCTTGGCCCCGATCATGATGGGGACGAGGAAGTTTCCGAGGACGCCGGGCACGGCGGGGATGAGGAAGAAAAACACCATGATGATGCCATGCATGGTGAAGAGCTTGTTGTAGGTGTCGTTGGACACGACATCGGGATGGGCGGTGGCCAGTTCCATGCGGAAGATGGCGGCGGCGCAGGCCCCGATGATGAAAAAGCAGGTCATGGCCGCCAAGTACAGGATGGCGATGCGTTTGTGGTCCACGGACAACAGCCACGACTTCACGGTGTGGCCCGCGTTGAGGTAGTGGTAGGGCTTTTCAGCGCTGGAGGATTCGGTGCTCATGAAAAAAGATCCTGTGGGGACGAAGAGGGAATTATTTGGCCGGGGCCGTGGACTTGAGATACGCGATGACGTTGTTCATCTGCGCGGTGGTCAGGGTGCCTTTGAAAGAGGTCATGGCGGGCGGGTAGCCCTTGGCGATGTGGTCGTTGGGGTTCAGCATCGAGTTGCGGACGTAGTTGTCGTCCATCAGAATCTCGCCGCCGCCTTCGAGTTGGCGTTTTGTGCCAAAGGCCCCAATGATGTTGGGACCGATGCTGCCGGGTTTGCCGGTGTGGCAGACCATGCAGTTCGACGTGAACAGGGCCTGTCCGGCGGTCACGGGGTCTTCGCCCGCGACGGCGGCGGGGGAGGCTATGCCGCCCGTGGTCAGCCAAGCCTCGTAGGCCTGGGGGCTGATCACGTAGAGTTTTCCGACCATGAGCGAGTGCTCCGTGCCGCAGTACTCGGCGCAGAAGATGTGATAGACGCCTTCTTTTTCGGGCATGAACCACATCTGGGTGTATTTGCCGGGGACCACATCCATTTTTTTACGGAAGGAGGGCAGGTAGAAGGAGTGGATAACGTCCTCGGAGGTCATGGTCAGTTTGACGGGCGTGCCGAGGGGAACGTGCAGATCGTTGATTTCGCGTTTGCCGTTGGGGTGTTGAAGTTTCCACATCCACTGCTTGCCGGTGACGAGGATTTCGATGGCGTCGCGGGGGGGAATACGCGCGTCGAAATAAAGTTTGGCTCCCCAGAAGAAAATCCCCATGACGAGAATGAAGGGGATGACGGAGCCGAGGATTTCGAGGATTTTACCGTCTTTGGTGGCCTCCGGGCGGTCCGAATCGGCGCGGCGCTGGTAGCGGATCGCGAACCAGATGATCACGGCAATGATCGCCACCGTAAAGAAGATGGAGAGACCGATGAGGTAGGCGTAGAGGGCATCGACCTGACCTGCGTAGGAGGATGCAACATCGGGAGAGGTTTTGACGGCGGTGTTCATTTGGAGTGCGGAGTGCTGATTGCGGAGTGCGGAGTGGCGGCGGAATCCACCGGAGGCGTCCGGTGTTTGCGTTCGTAGCGAACGAGGCCGATGATGAGCCAGGCTACGGAGGCGACGGTGGCGAGACAGGCGACCAGAATGATGCGGTGGATGAGGAGGCCGTACTTGTTGGTCTCGGGATCGTATTTGTAGCAGAGAAGAGCCAGTTTGTCGGTGAGGGAACCGATTTTCCCTTCTGCGGCCTCCACGAGGGCGAGGCGGAGGTCCATGATCGGGTAGTCCATGCCGGGCAGGAAACGCGAGATGCGGCCTTCGGGGGTGAGCACGAGGAGTCCGCTGCCGTGGGAAAACTGATTGGTGACCGCGTCGAACTTGTAGCCAAAGCCTGCGGAGCGGGTGAGGGTTTCGATTTCGGGGGCGTTGCCCACGAGGAAACTCCAGCCGGGGGAGCCGGGGTCGCCGTACATGGTGAGGGCGTTGGCTTTTTTGCCCTGGGCGGTGACGTGGGTTTCGGAGGGGTCGAAACTGACGGCGAGCACGTTGAAATCGACGCCGGGTTTGAGGGAGATTTTGGAGAGAGAATCGACGAGTCCGTTAAGGGACTCGTTGCACATGGTGGGGCAGCGGTAGTAGACGAGGGCAAGGAGGGTGGGTTTGCCGGGAAGGGTGCGGGCGCGGAGGGGCGTGCGTTGGCCGTCTTCGCCCATAAACTCCAAGTCCAGCGGGAGAAGCGTGTTCAGCTCGGGCTTAAACTCAATGCGAAGAAAAGCCTCCGTGCGGGGATCTTTGGGCACGTAGGGGTTCTCGCCGGCGACCATCGGTTCCGTCAGGGCCGTGTTCTCCTGTCCCCGTCCGGGTTGGAGGGGGAGGAAAAGAGAGGCCAGAGCCAGGAGGGAGGAGAGGCGCATCAGATGAAGATGTAGCTGGGAGTGGGGGTGGGGAGAGGGAGGGGGAGTGTAGAATGTGGAGTGTCGAGTGTCGAATTGGGGGCCGGGGCTGTGGGCTGGGGCTGGGGGGCGGGTGCCACAGGCTCGGGGGCTGGTGCTGCGGGAGCTGCGGGCTCGGGGGCGGGGGCTGCCACTACAGGCTCGGGGGCTGCGGGCACCGGGACCGGGGCTTGCACGACGGGCTCGGGGGCTGCGGGCGCAGCTACGATGGGCTCGGGGGCCAGCGCGGGGGGATGGGGTTCGGGGGCGGGGGCTGCGGGGACAGCTACGATGGGCTCGGGGGCCGGGGCTGCGGGCTGGGCAACGACGGGAATGGGCTGGCCTTGGGATTTGAGGTAGGCGAGGACCTGATTGCGCTGTTCCTCCGTGAGCATTTCCTTGAAACTCATCATGACGGGCATGTAGCCTTTGGCGATGTGGTCGTTGGGATTGACAAGGGAGTTGAGCACGTAGGCGTCGTCCATGAGGATTTGTCCGCCGCCTTCGAGATTGCGCATCGTTCCGAAGGCTTTCTGGATGTTGGGAGCAATCGAACCTTTTTTGCCGGTGTGGCATGCGGCCATGCACTGGGCTTCCCAAATCGCTTTGCCGGCGGCGACCATGGCGGGGTCGGGGGGAGGAGGGAGAGGGGGGAGTGACGAATGACGAGTGTCGAGTGACGAGTGGGCTTCGGGGGCTGCGACTTGAGCTGCCGGGGCTTGGGCTTCGGCTGCGACAGGTGCTGCGGGAGCTTGGGCTGCCGGGGCTTGGGCTTGGGCTACTGCGGGGGCTGCGGGAGCTTGGGTTGCCGGGGCCTGGGCTTCGGCTACGACAGGGGCTGCTGGGGCTTGGGCTGGGGCTACGATGACCGGGGCTGCTTCGACTGGGGCGGTGGCGGTTTTGGGGGCGGGTGTGGGGAAGGCGCCTTCCTGCAGCATGATCTGCATGGCCGCTTCGGGGCGAATCACTGCGTGGGGACCGACGTTGGTGGTCTGGGTGAGGCGCTGTTCTTCGAGGGCTTTGTATTCGAGCAGGCCTTCGAGGGGTTTGGTCTGGAGCAGGGCCTGGTCGGCACGGGGAATCTGCCGTCCTTCGGGCAGGCCGCGTTTGTCGGTGAAACTTTTTTTGTACATCGTGTGAACGACGAGCATGAGCACGAAAAACACCAGCACAAAGGCGAGCGATCCGAACATGAACTTGCGCACGGTGTCCAGATGGATGTCGTTGTCGGTGAAGTCGGGGTTCACGGGCTGGTTGGGATCAACCGGCGCGTGGTGGCCGTGGACGGCGGGCGGCGGGGTGACTTCGGCGGGCTTTTCGGATTCGCTCATGCGTGGGACTCCTTCGATACAGTTCCCAAAGAGAAAAAGGGATCGTTGACGGGCAGCAGCGGTCGGCTGCGGAAATTGCGGAGGAAGAGGCCGAACCAAATCAGTCCGAACCCGGCGACGCCAATGACGTCGAGAATGTGGTAGGGCGATCCGGACATGGCTTTGGTGGCGACGGGGTACAGTTCGCGGGAAATGGGCATGTAAATGCTGGGGGAAACCATCCAGAACATATCCACCGCCCGCACGGCAATCAGGAAAAAGGCCACGGTATAGAGGGCTTTGCGGTTGCGCTTGACGCCCCGGGACAGGAGCACGAGGAAGGGCAACACAAACTGGGACATGAAGAGGAACCAGGAAAGTCCGTTGTAAGTGGGGGTCTGACGGTTCATGTACCAGGTGATTTCTTCGGGAAGGTTGGGGTGCCAGTAGATGATGAACTGGGAGACCTCAATGTAGGTCCAGAACACCGTAAAGGCAAAAAGGAGCTTGCCCAAATCGTGCTGGCGTTCGAGGGTGAAGTGGCTTTTGACCGGTTCCCAGGTGGAGAGCCAGCTGAGCATGACAATGCCGAAACTGAGGATGCTGAGCATGTGTCCGGCGGCGAGCATAACGCCGAAAATGGAGGAGAACCAGGCGGGTTCGAGGGCCATCACCCAATCGACAGAGCCAATGGTGATGGTCAGAATGTAAATCAGGGCCATGGGTCCGGCCATGAAGCGCATTTTCTGACGCCAGACGATGTCGCCGGTTTCGTCCTGCTTGCGGCTGTAATAAGCGAAAAGACGGGCCCCGCCGGTCCAGAGAAGAGCGATCACCAGAAAACGAATCCACATGAAGCCGTGGTTGAGGTAATGCAGTTTCAGGCCGATCACGGGGTCGCTGGCGTAGACGGAGACGTTGTTTTCGTCGAGAATCGCCCAGGGGTAGAGCTTGTTCAGGGAAAACATGATGGGCAGGAACAGCAGCATCAGGGGCGTGAGCGTGAGGGCGGCGGCTTCGCCGATGCGGCGCAGGAGGTAGCCCCATCCGCCGGCGGCGAGGTTGTGCACGCAGAGGATGATGAGTCCGCCGCCGGCGAAGCCGAGGGCGAAGAGCCAGCCGATGAGCCAGCCCTGGTAGAAGTTGGCCACGCCGAGCATCCAGGACAGGAGCATGATGCCCAGACAGACCGCGCCCCCCAGCAGGGAGCGGGTCTCCATGTCCTTGAGTTTGTTGGGGAGGTAAATGTTCTCAGTGCTCATTCGCATGTTCCGTGGAAGCAGGTTTGTCGGCAGGGGCGGCGGCGGCGAGGGCTTCCGCCTTGGCAAGGTCCTCGGCGCTGGCAAACTGGCTGCGCTGAAGGGTCTTGACGTAAGCGGCGATGCGCCAGCGGTCTTCGACGGGGATCTGGTGGGCGTAACTCTGCATGGTGCCAAAGCCGCCGGTGATCACCCCGAAAAAGTAGCCGGGAGGGGCGTTGCGAAGTTTATCGCTGTGGAAAACGGGGGCGGCCTTGTAGCCGCGGCGGACGACCATGCCCTCGCCATTGCCGGAGAGGCCGTGGCAGACAGAACAGTAGATGTTGTAGCGTTCGCGGCCGCGCTCGAGGTCGGCGAGGGTGATTTCGAAGGGATAGCTGACGGCCTGTTTGAAGTCGCCGTCGATTTCCTCGACCCCGAGATAGAGGTGGTCGTTGAGGCGGAGCTGGCCCTGGGCGACGGTGTCCGCGACGAGGGGGCGGGCCGAGCGGGAGTCGCCGAAGAAGTCGGTGGCTTCGAGCGGCTCGTATTTCTGCTGGTCGTACATGGCCTTGCGGATATCGAAGAGCGGTTTGCAGCCGGTCGACACAAGCAGGCCCGCGGCGGCGAGGAGCGGGAGAAGGGTTCGGGGGGTCATGGAGGGGTTCCGGTCAGGCATCGGTGATGGTGTTTACGGCTTCGGGACTCAGGCTGGAAAGCAGCTGGGTCGCCTGTTCCTCGTGAAAAATCGGGTCCACCGCTTCGAGGCACAGGAAATAGTGGTCGATGGCGGAACGGTCGAAGTCGGGGGTGTTGAAAATGGGGTGGTGCGGACGGGGCAGGCCGTTGAGGGCGAACATGCCGATGACGCAGCTCAGGGCGGCGAACAGAATGGTCAGCTCGAAGGTCACGGGAATAAACGCGGGCCAGGAGAAAGGCGGGCGGCCGCCGACGTTCCAGGGGTAATCCACAGCGGCCATCCAGTACTGCATGCCGAGGCCGGTCAGGCAGCCCGTGAGGCCGCCGGCGAAGACAATCCAGGGCAGTTTGCTGCGTTTGCGGCCAATGGCCTCGTCGAGTCCGTGGACCGGAACGGGGCTGTACGCTTCCATTTTGCTGTAGCCGGCCTCGCGGGCCTTGTGCACAGCCGCGAGCACGGCGTTCGCGCTGCTGAATTGCGCGACCACTCCGTAAATCTTGGCAGGGGGGGCTTCGTGTGACATGCGGTGTACCTTAGTGGGAATCGTCGTGATGCTCTTCCGTCTTGTGGACCAGCTCCCGCATTTCGAAAATGGCGAGAATGGGAAGGGTGCGGATGAAGGTGAAGACAAAGGTGAGGAAGAGGCCCATCGTGCCGATGTACATCATCCAGTCCCATTTCGTGCCCGCGTACATGTCCCAGCTCGAATCGAGGAAGTCGCGCTGGAGGGATATGACGACGATCACGAAGCGTTCCAGCCACATGCCGACGCTGATGAACTGGCAGATAATGAAAACGAGAATGGGGTTCGTGCGGACCTTGTAGCTCCAGAGGAACTGGGGCACAATCACGTTGCAGAGGATAAGCATCCAGTAGGACCACCAGTAGGGGCCTTGCAGGCGGTTGAGAACCATAAAGCGCTCGAAGGGCGACCCGCTGTACCAGCCGAAAAACAGCTCCATCAGGTAGCCGTAGGCAACGATGAGGCCGGAGAAGAGCATGACCTTGCACATGTTGTTGATGTGGCGCTCGGTGAGCAGGTCTTTCATGCCGTAGATCGCGCGGACGGGGATCATGAAGGTCAGCACCATCGCAAAACCCGCGAAAATGGCGCCGGCGACGAAGTAGGGCGGGAAAATGGTGGTGTGCCAGCCGGGCTCGTTGGAGACGGCGAAGTCGAGGGACACGATGGAGTGCACGGAGAGCACGAGGGGGGTCGACAGGCCCGCCAGCAGCAGGTAGGCGATTTCGTAGCGGTGCCAGTGACGGGCGGCGCCGGTCCAGCCCATGGACATGGAATGATAGATTTTTTTGGCCCAGAGGTCTTTGGCCTTCGCGCGCATCGTCGCCAGGTCAGGCACCAAACCGGTGTACCAGAACATCAGCGAAACGGTGGCGTAAGTGGAGACGGCGAAAACGTCCCAGAGCAGCGGTGAGCGGAACTGCGGCCACATGCCGAGGGTGTTGGGATAGGGAAAAAGCCAGTACACCAGCCAGGGGCGACCGACGTGAAGCAGCGGGAAGAGACCCGCGCAGGCCACCGCGAAAAGGGTCATCGCTTCGGCAAAACGGCTGATCGAGGTTCGCCAGTCCTGTCGGAAAAGAAACAGAATCGCGGAAATGAGGGTGCCCGCGTGGCCGATGCCGATCCACCAGACGAAGTTGATGATGGCGAAGCCCCAGGCCACGGGCACGTTCAGTCCCCAAATCCCCGTGCCGCGGGTGATCAGGTTGTAGATCGCGAAAAACAGCAGTTGGAGGACGAGAAGTCCGATGGTGATGCCTGCGTACCAGAATTTGGGCAGTTTTCCCATGGGGCGCAGGGTCACCTCGGCGATCTTGTCGCTGACAGAGGCGAGGTCGTGCCCGCTGATGTAGGGCAGGTTGCCTTCCGGGTCTCGTTTCACTTCTTCGGTGGACATAAGCGACATTCTCCGGGGAAATTAGTGACCGTGGGGGGGTCCGTGCGCATCGGCCGCAGCCGCATCTTTGCTGGCTTCGGTGGCGTGGTGGCCGCCCGGACCGTGCTTGAAAACCATGGCCGCGGTGGCCGTGGGATCGAGCGCGGGATTCGGGTTGCGCACCTTGCCCAGGTAACTGGTGCGGGCACGGGTGTTGAGGGGTTCGAGAATCGTGTAGTTGAGCGAGTGTTTCTTCAAGGCCGCGACTTTGCTGTGCGGGTTGTTGATGTCGCCAAACGTGATCGCGCCGCTGGGGCAGGCCTGCTGGCAGGCAGTGATGACTTCGCCGTCGGCGAGCGTGCGGCTCTTGACCTTGGCGTCGATGCGGGCGTTGTTGATGCGCTGCACGCAGTAGGTGCACTTTTCCATCACGCCGCGGAGGCGGACGGTGACGTTGGGGTTGCGCTGGAACTTGATGCTCTCCGTCTGGTCGTCCGTGTACTTGTAGAAGTTGAAGGCGCGGACTTTGTAGGGGCAGTTGTTGGAGCAGTAGCGCGTGCCGACGCAGCGGTTGTAGACCATCATGTTCAGGCCTTCGCTGCTGTGCATGGTGGCGCCGACGGGACAGACGGTTTCGCAGGGCGCGTTTTCGCAGTGCACGCAGGCCATGGGCATCACGTGCAGGCGGGTTTCACCGGAGTCGGTGTCCTCGAAATAGCGGTCCACGCGGATCCAGTGCATCTGACGTCCGTTGAGGACCTCGTCTTTGCCCACGGTCGGGATGTTGTTCTCGGCCTGGCAGGCCACGATGCAGGCGTTGCAGCCGGTGCAGGTGTTTAAGTCGACGACCATGCCCCACTGGTAGCCCTTGCTGTAGTCCCATTCGGGATAAAGCGTGAATTTGGGGTTAAACACGTGACCCATCTGCTGGGGGAAGTCGGGGACCGCCTTGAACTGGGGCAGGGCCGCGTCGCGGATGATCGCGCGTCCGTCGGCCATAAGCGGGAAGTGGTCCTGCGTAAGGGCCAAATACATGGTCTTTTTGCTGTCGCGCAGGGTGGCGCCCTGCAAGATCCAGGGTTCGGCCACCGAGCGGAGATTCGCTGCGTTGTAGCCGACGCCCTTGGCCACGCGGCCCACCTGGCGTCCTCCGCCGAGGGTCACCGTGACGGTGTCGTCGGGATGCCCGGGAATCACCAGCACCGGACCGCTGAGGGTGCGGTTTTTGACGTTGAGTTCGATCACCTGCACTGTCGGACGGACGCGGTTGCGATCCTGGACGTTTTCCGAAGTGAGATCGATGCGGTATTTCCGGGCGGTGGCCGGGCTCATGAGAATGGCCGTGTCCCAGGTGAGCGTGCTCACCGGCGCGGGAAGCTCCTGCAGCCAGGGGTTGTTGGCAAAGCTGCCGTCCCAGACGCGTCCGTCGGGCTGAACCACGACTTCGAGACCAAAATCGGCGACCGGATCGCTCCAGGGCTGATCCAGGAACTCGCGGCGGGCCTGCAAGGCTTTCCAGGGCTTGGCGGCGCTGTCTTTGACGAAGCCGTCGTGCAGGGATGTGCGCCAGAACACGCGCCAGCCGTCTTCATTGTCGCCGAGACCGGTCCGCTTTTTCCAGGTGTCCTGCACGAGTTCGTAAGCCGTTTTTTCTTCGCCGAGGACCACCGACAGCAGCTCGATGACGCTCTTGCTCTGGTAGAGCGGAGCGATGAGAGGCTGGGCGATGGAGAGGGTGCCGTCGAAGGCCGCCAGATCCGCCCAGGTTTCGAGGAAGTGGGTGACGGACAGGGACCAGAGACATTTTTCGGCCGTTTCATCCACGAGGTGGCCCAGGTGCGCCGTGAAGGGCACTTTCTCAAGGGCGGCGGCGAATTGCAGGGTCGCGGGCGCGGCGTAGACCGGATTGACATCGAGCATGAGCAGGATTTTGACCTTGCCGTCGCGCATGTCGCGCACGAGGGAGGCAAGGTCATCGCCGGGATTCAGCAGCGGCTCGATGAAGTCGATGGTTTCGCCGACACTGCCGAGGAAATGATTGATCGCATGGGCCAGGGCATGAACGGAGGCGGGTTGCTGCGGGCCGGCAACCACGAGGGCTTTGGACCCGGCGGCGCGGAGGTCCTCGACCCCTGCGGCGACGAAGGCGGATTCGCGTTCGTTGAGTTCGGGGGAAGCGCCTCCTGCCCCGAGACCGGCGGCCACGGCGCGGGCAATGGCTTCGACACGTCCAGCGCGGATCGGCAGGCGGTTGTCGGCACTGGCACCGGTGATCGAGAAATGGGATTCCGCGATGTAGAGGCGGTTGCGGACCACGCCGTCGTCCATGCGGCGGCGGGAGGCGAAATCGTGGGCCGTGCGGGCGCGGGCGGGACTCCAGCCGAGGAAATCGGCGTCGAGGGAGAGGATCACATCCGCTTTGTCGAAGTGGGGCTGGGACAGCAGGGGTTTGCCAAAGACCTGTTCGGTGCCGAGGGCCTCGTTGTCGGAGGCGAGGGAATCGAAGCGGTGGATTTTGGCGTCGGGATAGGCTTCCAACAGGGCGTCACAGAGACGTTTTTCGGTCGGAGATGTGGAGGGACCGAGGACGATGCGGAGTCCGTCGGCGTCCTTGGCGAGGGAGGCGGCCAGTTCGGACTTGAAGGAGTTGAAATCCTTGGGAATGTTCTTTTTGCGGGTGCCGGTGGCGCGGTCGGGATCGTAGAGATCGAGCACGGAGGCCTGGGTGTGGGCATCGGTGCCGCCCAGGGAGGCGGGATGCAGTTTGTTGCCTTCGATTTTGGTGGGACGGCCCATGTGGGACTCGACCATCAGGCCCTGCGCGTAGCCGTCGGCGCTGCGGACAGTGGCGAAGAACAGCGGTTTGCCAGGAATGATTTCCTCGGGGGCCTTGACGTAGGGAACGATGCGTTCCAGAGGCTGCTTGGTGCAGGCGGCGAGGCCGGCGAGAGCCGCGGAGCCGCCCATCAGCTTCAGGAAGCTGCGGCGGTTCACGCCGAAGTCGTCGGACTCCGTCGAAACAGCGGTGGGGGCCGGGGGAAGCTCGGTCGCGTTGCGTTCGAGCAGACTGCGGTAGACGCGGCGGTCGCGGTTTTCCCAGTCCTGGCGCTGGATCTCGCGCATACTGCGCAAGTCCAGGCGGCCGTTGTTATCTCCAAAAGATGTAGGCGTTGTCGGATTCATCAGCGGTGGCAAATGGCGCAGTTGGTCATGCGGTGGTTGGCTTGGTCGATCCCATATTCGGCCACCAGTTTTTCGCGCTCAACACGCGGCAGACTGGCGGGATCAAAGGCCATGTCGAAAATTTTGTCCTTGGGACGCACGAAGTTCGCCGGGTCACGGTGGCACTCCAGACACCACTGCATGAACAGCGGTTTTTCTTTCCACATGATCGGCATCTGGTCGACGCGGCCGTGGCAGGTGGCGCAGCCGACGCCTTTGTTGACGTGAATGGCGTGGTTGAAGTAGACAAAGTCGGGCAGGTCGTGCACGCGGGTCCATTCGATGGACTTGCCGGTTTTCCAGCTCTCGCGCACCGGCTCCAGCATCGGAGCCTCGTTCCACATCACGTTGTGGCAGTTCATGCACACCTGCGTCGGCGGAATGTTGGCGAATCCGCTGACTTCCACCGAGGTGTGACAGTAGCGGCAGTCGATGCCCAGGTTCGAGTGGTGCTTGTGACTGAAGGGAATCGGCTGTTCACGGCGCACCTGGGTGTATCGCACGTAGGGCGAACGATGCAGGAGGTCCATGAACCCCAGAAAACCTGCGCCTCCCGCCACAAAAAGCAGCAGCGATACACGTGCGAGGGTGTTGTGTTTGGGGCTGAAAAGTTGCGCTGACATAGGGAATTTAGGGGGTTTGAGAGTTCAAATCCTACAGGGGAACTATGGATTTGCATTCCTCAATCGTTAAAATTTTCACTTTTTAAGACAGAAGTTCATCTCTAACGGCATCCGACGCCCTTCGTCAAACGGAAAAAGCAGCGGACGGGGTCAAATTTAATCGGACACGGTTTGTCGCATAGATCATGTCTATTTCAGGAGGTCTTGAAGAGTGGTAGGGACCGGAGATTGCGGGAGGATACGGGCGCGGTATTCGGCGAGTTGATCGGTCAAAATCCCTTGGTCAATCAGTTCTTCCTCGCTGCGTTCGGCCAGGTCGCCGACGCTCCGCAGGTGTTCGGCAAGCCGCTCGCGCATCCGGCGCAGGATGTCGGCACAGGCGGGGTCTTCGGCAAGGTTGTGAAGCATGGCCGGGTCGTTTTCGGCATCGTAGAGTTCTTCGGCGGGTTTGTGGGGCTGAAAAAACACAGTCTCCCCTCCCTGCAAAAGGCCACGGGCCTGACGGGCACGCATGAGGCCGACGATGGGTTGTTCTTCCATATAGCTCTGGCGCTGGGCCCAGGGGAGCGACGGCGCGAAATTCCGGATATAGTGCCAGCGTTTGTCGCGAACGGCGCGCACGCGGTCGTAGACCTCGTCCATGCGGTCGCGCCCGGCGAAAACGCAGTCGCGCGGATCGGCGCTGTCTCCGAGAACCACTTGTCCCTGCAGGCGCTTCGGCACGGGACAACCGGCGAGGGAAAGCAAGGTCGGCGCGAGATCGACCCAGGCGACGAGGTCGTCGCGCACGCCGCCGGGCGGCAACAAACGTGGATGGCGCAGGATCAGGGGCAGGTGAAGGCCGGCGTCGTAGCACCAGCGTTTTTCGCGGGGCAGCCCGCGTCCGTGATCGCTGAGAAAGATGACGAGGGTGTTGTCGCGGAGGCCTTGTTCGTCGAGCCAGCGGAGGCGGGCGCCGACTTCGGCGTCGACGGCGGCGACGGCGTCGTAGTAGCGGACGAGCTGGGTGCGGAGTTCGGGCGAATCGGTCAGGTAGGGCGGCACCGGCACGTCGGCGGGATCGGTGGGCGGGAGATGTCGGGCGCAGTCGGGCAGAGGGCCGTGCCAGTCGGGAATGTCCGGGAACATGCGGCTTTCGTGGGTGCGCTGGAAATTCTGGTAGAGGAAAAAGGGTTGGCGGGGGGCGGGCTGCTCCCACCAGGGACTTTGTTCGTCGCACCAGCCCGGGGCCGGGTCGAAATTGAAATCGAGTTTGGTGGGCCAGTTGACGAAGTAGCCTGCGTCGCGGAGGTCCTCCGTGAAGCAGCGGGGCGGTGTGCGCAGGGTGCAGCGCATGGGATGGTTGCCGATGGACCAGGGATAACATCCGCTGATCATGCCGCCGCGGCTGGGGGCGCAGACGGGGGCGTGGGTGAAGGCGTTTGTGAAGCGGACGCCTTCGGCGGCGAGGCGGTCAAGGTTTGGAGTCCGCGCACAGGGGGCACCGTAACAGCCCAGGTGACAGCCCATGTCTTCGCCTTGCAGCAAAAGGATGTTGATGGGAGGCATGGCGCGAACCTAACGAGGATGGCTACCGTTGACGAAACAAAAATGCCTCCCAGAGTTGATTGTACAGGCCAAAACCCTCACAGTGGCCCATCCGAGCCCATGCTCCCGCGCCGCACCCTATTGCTAACCCTCTTGTCGCTGTTCCTGTTCAGCGCGGGGGCGTTTGTGCACCTGCACGTCGGTCGCTTCCCTCCCGCAACCACGATCTATGGCGACGAAGGCGACGGACTTTTTAATCTCTGGGTGCTCGAACACGTGCATCGCAACGCGCCACAGGGTTGGCAGGCCCTCTCCGATGGACGCATCCTCCACCCGGTGCCCAACAGTTACTGGCGCTCGGACAACCTGCTCGTTCCAGCCCTGCTCTATTCTCTGCCCCGCGCGCTCGGGGCCGACACCTTCCGCGCCTACGCCTGGACCGTGTGGATCCTCGCCGCACTGGGCTTCGCCGCGACTCTCGCCCTCTTTGCCGAACTGCGCCGCGACATCCCCTCCCCCGCCTGGACCGGTCTCCTCCCGCCTGTTTTCGCATTCATCGTCTGTTTCTCTCAGGCGTCCTTGAAAAACCACATGCACTTTCAGAATCTGGCTAGCGTCTTCTGGATCTGCCTGCTCCTGGCGCTGCTGCGTTTTCTGCGAAGCAACGCCACCCGCGACCTGCTGGGCATCGTCCTCTCCATGTTGTTTCTCCTCGCCTCCGCACCCTACTACGCCCTGCTCGGCGCTGGACTGCTCGGGGTCGGAGGGCTCGCCCTGCTCGCGAACCACCACCGCCATCCCCTCCCCGCCCTTCTGCGGCAGCTGCCTGTTGTCCTGCCCTTCGCGCTTGTGTGGGTTCTGCTGGTCCTGCCCTACCTCCACAGCGAAACCCGGGATATTCCCCTCGCCACTCTTCGCCGCTCCGCTCTGAGCGCAGAACACCTGATCACCCCACTCTCCGGATGGATTCGCAATCTCGCACCTTGGGGTCCCTGGCCCCGGCTTCATCCCGGCGGCTACCCCGGCGCCGGCCTGCTCATCGCCTGCGTCCTTTGCCTCGGCTGGGCCCTCTTCCACCACCGCCGCCTCCTCCAAAAACGCATCGTGTGGATTCCAGTGATCCTCTTCCTGCTGAGTTTTGTGAAGGTCCGCGAAATCCGGCCCTTTGTGGGCTGGTTCCGCCTGGCCCTGTTCGCCGCCGCCACTCTCTACGGACTCGCCACCCGCAAACCCAGCCCGAAACAGCTCCGGCTTTTTGTCCTCATCGCTTCCGCTGTTTTCGTGTGGGGCACGGCCATGGGGCCCGGACGTCCCTTCAGCGACACCCACTTCGAGCCAAATGTCTGGGGACTCTTCTCGCGCCTGCTGCCCGGCTACGGATCAATGCGCGAACTGATCCGCTTTGCGCCTCTGGCCCATCTGCTGGCGCTGGCCCTCGTCTTCCGCGCCTTCCTCAGCGTCGCGACCTCGCGCACTGCACTTGTCCTTCTCGTGCTGCTGACGGGACTCCAGCTTTCCGAAAACATCGGCACCCATGCCGTAGTGTCCCCGGTCGATCCTGCACACCTGGGTCTGGACGAAGCCGAACATGCCTTTTTCGAAACGCTCGACGGGGTTATGTTTATCGTGCCCGCCGCGCCCTTTCACCGCAACACGCAACACATGCTTCGCTGGATGACCTACGAAAACCTGCGCCTCATCAACGGCTATTCCGGAAGCAGCACGCCCGAACTGGACGCGCTCATCGCCGCGGAAAACCATCACGGCCGCGTCTCGCCGGAACAGGTCGCCGCCGCCATTGCCCAGGGCGCGGATTTCCTCTGCGTAATGCGGCACTACGTTCCCGACCCCGCCGAAGAGCAGGTCCGCCGCTCATTTCCCCGGCTCTTCGAGAATGACCGTTTTCTCGTCGTCGCCCTGCGTGCCCATACCGAGGCGGGTGAGAGCGAAGTCGTAACGAACGGGGTCCTCCGGACAGATGCGGGCGTAGGCGGCGGTGATGCGGCGGGCCGCTTCGCCGTCGGGCTGGCGGCGCCGGGTGAGGCCAAGCAGCCCTGAGATGCGGAACATGTGGGTGTCCAGCGGCACCCAGAGCTGCGCGGGCGAGAGTTCGGCGGACCAGAGGCCCGGATCGATGGCGTCGCTGCGGACCATCCAGCGCAACCACATCGCCAATCGTTTGCAGGCGCTGCCCGCTCTGGGGTCAGGCAATAAATGTCCGGGGTCCTCGGGCGCGGCGCTGCGGAGAGCGGGCAGAAGGGCTCCAAGCGCGGCGCGGGCATCGGGACGTCCCCGCAGCTGCTGCGGAATCTCCGGGCCACCGGCGCGCCAGGCACCGAGGAGACCGAGCAGATGCGTGTCGCGGGTCCAGCGATGCGTGAAGCCGCGGAGGGCCGCGCGTTGTTCGGGAACGGAGGCCTGGAAGACGAAGGCAGCGGGTTGGTTTTCCCAGCGGCGGTTCAAGTCGGCCAGGGCCGCGCGAATGGAGGCGACGCGTCCGTAGGCCAGTGCCGCCGCCGCCCAGGCGGCCACCTCGCGGTCCGCGCGCTCCGGGAAGGACCACACAAACTCCACCGGATCACTGGCGCGGAATTCGGCGCGGTTGAAATGCAGATACAGGACCTCCAGCGCCGCGCGGCGGGCGGGGCCGTGCAGGCGGCGGAGATCGTCAAGCGTGGGGAGCATGGGGGGAAGAGAAGAGTTGAAGGTTGAAGGTTTGGAAGGTTGTGGTTTCAAGTTTCAGGTTTCTGGTTTCTGGTTTCAGGTTTATGGTTTCTGGTTTCAGGTTTCTGGTTTCTGGTTTCTGGTTTTCATCCGTGGTCAGCCGCATGGCATCCGTAGTCTTCTCTG
>CAZCFM010000040.1:19583-28476 GCA_964497855.1 uncultured Verrucomicrobiota bacterium
TCTGGTTTCTGGTTTTCATCCGTGGTCAGCCGCATGGCATCCGTAGTCTTCTCTGTTGGGACGACCAACAGGATCGCCGATCTCCGCATCGGCTGCGCCCCCCCTCCCCGTATCAGCCAAGAAAAGCACGGAGATTTTCGCGGGACTCCAGCAGTTGATAGATCAGGGAGCGGTGCTCGGTAAAAGCTCCACACCCGATCCTGCACCCTCACCTCAGTTGTCATCCAAGCACTCCGACAGGGGACGATAGCCCTGCCCGCCCGCTTCAAAAGCGCGGATCGCCGCCAGAATCTCCATGGTTTCCAGAAGGGCCTCCATCCGTTCCGTGGAGAGGAATACGTAGTTTTCATAGCCATAATACATAGGTCTAAACAGACTGCTTGTACAGCCTCGACGTCTTGGGTTTGGTCCCTCATCGGCAGCGGATTGGATTTGCAGACACGAAACAAAGGTTGTAGGGAAATCCGACAACTCCCAGCTCTTACCCCTCTAGCCTCTAACCTCTGCCCTCTAACCTCTCCTTCCCCTTTCCCGTCCGGGACGTCCGGGACTACACCCTTTCCCGTCCGGGACGTCCGGGACTACACTCTTTCCCGTCCGGGACTACGCCCTTTCCGGGACTACACCTTATGCTTATTTCCCGCACCTTACGCCTCTTCCTCGACAGCATTGGCCGTCGCGACGAGTACGAGTTCTACCTGAAGAAATTCCAGGCGGAGCGTTCGGTGTGTTTTTCCATGGTGGTGCCGGACACGCCCAGCGTGGAACAATCCGGCGATTTGATGACCTTCGATCTGCAATTCCTGCTGCGCCTCGATCTGACGCCGCTGGTCGTCCTCTCCGGACCCGATGCCATCCAAAATGCCGCCTCTCTCAGTGCCTACGGCGACTTTGCCGTGCTGCGCGGTCTGACCCTCGACGCAAGCGACGACGTGTGGCGCCACCGTCTGCGCGAATGCGGCCAGCGCCAGCAAATTCCCATCTGGCTGCGTCCGGAGCAGGACCTCGGCCCCGCCGTCCGCGAACTCGTTCCCCGCATCGCCCGCCGCGTTCATCTCCTGCGCGCCGAGGGCACGCTCGAAGCCGTGGGTGGCGAGAAAATTTTCTATCACTACACCCGGCGCGCCAATCCGCATGAACTGACCCCCTCGGACGCGGAATGGGTCAAACTGGCCGAAGCCTGGCTCGAACACGAACCCCAGCTTCACGTCAGCGTGGCCTCTCCTCTGCACCTCCTGCAGGAAATGTTCACCGTGCGCGGCATGGGCAGCATCATCCGCCCCGGCAGCAGTATCTTCCATGTCCGCTCCATCGAGGAACTGGACCGCGGACGCCTTCTCCTGCTCATTCAGGAGGCCTTCGGACGCAGCCTGCGCGACCCCGACAGCCTGCGCCTGGCCAGCGACATCTACGTTGAAACCCGCTACCGCGGTGCGGCGGTCCTGGAGGATCATCCGGCCGGAAAATACCTGTCGAAATTCGCCGTCGGCGTTCAGGCCCGCGGCGAAGGTCTGGCGCAGGAATTGTGGGAGGAGTCCTGCGCTCCCCAGAAGGCCCTCTTCTGGCGTTCCCGCGCCAGCAATCCCATCAACCAGTGGTACGAACGCCACGCCAGCGGCCAGCACACGGAAGGCAAATGGACCGTCTTCTGGAAAGGCGTCTCCCCCGCCCAGCTCCCCGCCATCATCCACGACGCCCTCTCCCGCCCCAGCGATTTTGTGGAATGAAGGGTATTCCGCGCCCGCCGCCTGGAAAAGATTTGATTGCCATTCCCCGCCCCGCTTGTTATCTTTTTTGATCATGCATATCGCAGCTCATCGCCAAAACGGTTTCACCTTGGTGGAGGTGATGATTGCGGTCATGATTATCGGCCTGCTTGCGGCCATGGCCACGCCGACGGTGCTGAAGGCCCGCGACCGCGCCCAGCGATCCGTCTGCCAAAGCAACCAGCGGATCCTCGAACAGGCGGCGGAAACCTACGCTTTGGAGAAAGGTCTGGCCCCCGGCCTCACGCTGAACGACCTGCAGCCCTATCTTGCACGAAACCAACTCCCCCTCTGCCCGGCCAAGGGAACCTACAGCCTCGAAATTTCTCCCGCCATCCGCGTCCCCTGCTCCATCGCGGCCCATAATCCCTGATCCGTCCCCGCGGCTCCGTCCTTTCTTCCCCCATGTCACACACACTCGACGCCCGTCTTCTTTCCAGTTACGCCCGCCAGGTCTCCGAACTTCCGGAAGACCTGCGCGCCGCCCTGAAACAACTCTGGGGCCCGTCCCCCATCCTCCTCTACGCCCTCGCGGACCTCGACTGCGCCCACAGACTCGCCGACCACTGGGTTGTCCTCGGCGAAACCGAACTCGTCATCGTCCACGGCCCTCCGGAGGCCCGCACCTGGCTGCGGCTGGAGCGCGCCCGCATCGGCGTCATTCAGGAACGCTCCGCCCTCACCAGCACCCGCTGGCGCATCACCGCCAAAGACGAGCCCGGACGCGTCCTGGCCGAACTCTGCTTCAGCCGCCGCCAGCGCCGGGCCATGGAGAACATCAAAATCTGGATCGAGGCCTCCTCCGAACCCGCCGAACGCCCCAACCCCGACCGGGTCTACGCCGAAGCCGTCGCCGAACCCATCCGCAACGCCCAGGCCGCCGTCCGCGGCAGCGAACTCACTGTCATCCGCCGCCTGCTCGGCTACCTGATCCCCTACCGCAACGATGTCCTCGTCGGCGGATTCGCCGCCCTCATGCTCACCGCCCTCTCGCTCGTCCCCCCGCGCGTCTCCGGCCTGATCATCGATGGCCTGAATACGCCCGATCCTCTCCGCCTCTGGGGCCTCGTGGGTCTGCTCGGGATCGCCTACGCCCTGCGCACCTTCTTCATCTGGCTCCGCCTCCGCCGCATGGCCTTCATGGGCGAATGCGTCGCCCACGACATCCGCACCCAGGTCTACTCCCACCTGCAAACCCTCAGCCTCCGCTTCTTCACCCGCAAACAAACCGGCTCCATCATCTCGCGCTGCTCCTCCGACACCGACCGCCTCTGGGATTTCATCGCTTTCGGCGTCATCGAAGTCGCCCTCGCCGTGCTCATGCTTTTCGGCCTCGGCACCGTGCTCCTGCTGCTGGACTGGCGGCTGGGACTGCTCATGACCCTGCCCGTCCCGCTCATCCTCTACGCCTTCGTCCGCCACGGACGCGGCATGCAGCACATTTTTCTCAAGGCCTGGCGCAAGTGGTCCGACCTCACCTCCGTGCTCTCCGGCACCATCCCCGGCATCCGCGTCGTCAAGGCCTTCCACCAGGAAAAACGGGAAGCCAAACGCTTCAGCGACCAGAACGACGAATGTCTCGTCACCTTCACCGAAGTCCACAAAGTCTGGACCCGCTTCTGGCCCACCCTCACCTTCACCTTCCACGCCATCACCCTTGGCGTCTATTTCCTCGCCCTCCCCCGCCTCAGCGGCATCGCCGGACCTCCCATCTCGCCCGGCACCTTCGTCACCTTCCTCCTCTACGCCGGCATGTTCATGCAGCCGCTCGAAACCATCGGCCAGATGACCCGCATGATGAACCGCGCCGTCAGTTCCGCCCACCGCATTTTCGAAATTCTCGACACCGAGCCGCAAATCGCCGACGACGCGGGCGGTATCGTTCTGGATCCGCTGAAGGGCTCCCTGCGCCTCGAAAACGTCGGCTTCTCCTACGATGGCGTCCGCCAGGTGCTCAAGGACATCAGCCTCGAAGTCAACCCCGGGGAAATGATCGGACTTGTCGGCCCCTCCGGCGCCGGCAAAAGCACCCTCATTCATCTCCTCGTCCGCTTTTATGAACCCACCGCCGGCCACATTCGTGTGGACGGCCACGAGCTGCGCGACCTCGACATCGGCCCCTACCGCCGCCAGGTCGGCATGGTCCTCCAGGACCCCTATCTCTTCCACGGCACCCTGCTCGAAAACATCGCCTACGGACTCGAAGACGCCCCGCTGGACGCCGTGATCGACGCCGCGCGCGCCGCCCACGCCCACGAATTCATCTGCGGCTTCCCCCAGGGCTACGAAACCATCATCGGCGAACGCGGCCAGACCCTCTCCGGCGGCGAACGCCAGCGCATTTCCATCGCCCGCGCCATCCTCCACAACCCGCGCATCCTCATTCTCGACGAAGCCACCTCCAACGTCGACACCGAGACCGAGCGCAAAATCCAGGACGCCCTCGACCGCCTCGTGCAGGGACGCACCGTCATCGCCATCGCGCACCGCCTCTCCACCCTGCAACGCGCCAACCGCCTCATCGTCCTCAAAGACGGACGCGTCGTCGAAAGCGGCACCCACGCCGAACTGCTCGCCCTCGACGGCGGCGTGTTCCGCGGGCTCTACGACATGCAGCAGGAACTTCACAAAAGGTTCGCCATCTGATGAACACGCCCATCCTCCTCGCCGGTCCCGACGGACGCCTCATGCTGCACGCCGAAAGCGGCGACATTCCCCTGAAGGTAGCCCGCTGTTTTCCCTGGGCCAAACCCAACCAGTTTCTGTCCCTTCGCGATGAGAAAGGCGAAGAAAAACTGCTCGTCCGCGACCCCGCCGACCTGGAGCCCGCCTCCCGCGCCGTGCTCGAAAAAGAACTGCGCGACAGCGGGCAGACCTTTGAAATCACCGCCATCCGGGAGTGCCGCAAAGAGATCGAATTGCGCTGCTGGGACGTGGAAACGCGGCAGGGCCCGCGCCTTTTCCAAACCGAACTCGACGAGTGGCCCACCAAAATCGGCGAAGGCCGTCTTCTTATCGAAGACCTCTGCGGCGACCTCTACACCATCGAAAATCCCGCCGCGCTCGACCCGCTCTCGCGCAGGTTGCTCTGGCCGCTGCTGGACTGATTTTAGAAGGTGTACAACACGCCCAGCGAGGCAACGGTGGCTTCGGAGTCGTGGAAGTCGATGTCCGAATCGCGCTCGGCGTACAACAGACTCGCCATGCCGGAAAGATCCTTCCTTCCAAACAGTCCGGGGTAGATGCCGCTCAGGGAGACCATCACCGTGTCCTCGTCCTGTTTGCGGTCAAACACCGGATTGGCCTCATCGAATTCGCTGCGGCTGAGGGTCAGGTTGCTGAGAAGACGGAGGCGAAGACCTCCCCGAAAACATTCACCGCGTGCTCAGCCAGAACCTGCGCCAACTGCTGCCCGCCCATGCCGCGGACAACGCCGCGGGCGAGATTCGGATTTCCAGCTCATCGCAGACCTCGCCACCGACATCGCCACCCTCCTCCCCTGACGCGGCAAACACCAACGCCCTCGTCGTTCAACGGCTCCGACGAGTCCAACGAAACTTCCATTTTAACAAATCATGAAAACCTCCCCCGTTGAAACCGTGGTTGTGCTGGGTGCCAGCGCCAATCCGGAGCGCTATTCCCACAAGGCCGTGGTGGCATTGCTGGAGCACGGACACCACGTGATTCCGGTCCATCCCGCCCTGTCGAGGTGCTGGGACTGACCGTGGTTTCGCGCCTCGATGCGGTGGCGGGTCCGGTGGACACCGTGACGCTCTACGTGAACGCCGCCCAGTCGACGCCCCTGCGGGAGGCGTTGATCCAGGTGGCCCCCCGGCGGGTGATCTTCAATCCCGGTACGGAAAACCCGGAACTTGTTGCCGCCCTGGAGCGCGAGCACATCGAATGCCTGGAGGCCTGCACGCTCGTCATGCTCGCCACCGGCCAGTTTTGAGCGGAGGGATGTCCAAGGTCGGAGCGCGGACACTCTTCGCCTTCCCCGCCGCCCTGGAGACAGGCCTGTCCTACAACGTCCCACGAGTCCCACGGGTCCACGGGCTGACACATTGCCCCACTATTCGGTGGTTGAACTGCCGGGCAAGGTTTGCTAGGGCTCCTCCATGAAAACAACACGTTCGGTATCGCACGACCGCGAAGAGGAGACCCCGGAATCAAAAGCCCGCTGGTTCGGCTCCCTCCGCATGGCGGATCGCATGGAAATGCTCTGCATGTTCACCGATTTGGCTCTCAGCGTGACGCCATCCCTTCAGGATAAAAAAAATGCTCAACCGATTGCAGGACGTATTCAAGTCGTTTCAGCGGCATGATGTCAGGTACGTCGTCATTGGAGGAATCGCCTCCATCCTTCATGGTGTGCCCCGTGCCACGTTTGACCTCGACATTCTGATTCAAGCGACACCGGACAACACCCGAAGGCTGCTCGATGCCATGTTGGAGGCGGGCCTCGGCACGGCGGCGCTCACCAGCGTGGAGGACCTTCTGGCAAACGAGATCACCATTTTCCGCGACCGCGTTCGTTTGGATGTGCAGACCTCCACGCCCGGGATTGAGTTCGATCTTGCCTGGCGGAACCGCAAGACGGTGACCTATCAGGACCAGGAATTTTTCATTCTGTCGAAGGATGACCTTATCGCTTCCAAGCGGGCGGCCGGCCGGGCCGTCGACCTGGAGGATGTCAGGCTCCTTGCGCTTCTTGAGGATGAAGACCCTGCACCTCGGAGTGGAGATGCGGTTTGATTGCCCACATCCAGCTGCGGTCCTCCTGAGCCCCGAGACCCGGAAAATTCAACCCGATGTTAAAATGCACGGGTTGACCCTAAACCCCTCTTTTGGTTTGGGGGCGGGGGTGAGGGGGAAGGGAAGTAACCATGGATGGACTCGGATGGACACGGATGGGGAAAGGGGAGAAGAGGAGATGGAGTTTTTCACTTTCGGATATTGAAGGTCTGCTTGCAGCGGGGATAAGAACGACAGCCCCAGAATTCACCGTGTTTGCTGGTTCTCCGCAGCATCTTTGTATCGCAGGATGGGCAGGTTCCGAATACACCCCCACCGTGTAGGCCTTCCAGGCCTTGCATTGAACGATGGCGGTCACCGGACCCTCTGGAGATTCCCGCAGCGCAAGATCAATCCCGCCATCCGCGCCGGCGCGGATCCGGGAGGCAATCTTCCCCTCTGCCTGGAACAGGGCTTGAACCAGCAGTTCAAAACGACGCCATTCCATTAGGTTCAGCAACTCCTGTGTACAGCGCTGCGGAATGACGCGTTCTGGAGGCGCGGGAGCGCTGTCAGAAACGGATCCAACGGATGCCTGATACGTGAAATTTCGGGATACTCCCGGATGATAGCCCGTACCTCCAGATGTCCGGAAAAGGATATTGAGTAAAAGTACTATCCCGCCCAAGATAAGACCAATAAACACGAGCGACGGAAAAAGCTCCGCCGCCCTCAATAAATTACCGTCCGACAAAGCCAATGCCACCAGAAAAATCAGTGCAGCGATGAACTGTGCAGTATCTTTCGAATTGTTCCGTTTAGAGCGTCTTGCCATGTTTTTTGGGGTGTGGGATCGTACTTTGTCGAACGCGCGGAACTCGTAATGATATGCAGCGAAGCGAAATGCCAGTTAGCGTGGATCCGATTGTTGGGAGTTATCTTGTCGCTTCTGCTCGCGGTTCCGGTTGATCTGTTTGAGAGCACGTTCAGCTTCCTCGCGAACACGTTGATCGCGGTCTTTCAGTCCTGCTCTAATTGCTTTCTCTGCCACGGGGTCGTCCTCGAAACTCGCGAGGGAGGTGTAAACATACTCACGCCATTGACTTTGCGGGTCTTGGGCAATGTCAATGAGTATGGGCAATGCCGCATTGTCGCCCGCTCTCGCCAAGACGGCCGCTGCCTCCCATCGGACGCGCTGGTTGCCATCTTGCAGAAGTGTGTGGAGTGCGATTCTGGCTCGTGGTTCAGAGAACTGCCCCAATACCTGTGCCGCCCTTCCTCGGATTTCACTGAAATGATCACTCTTGGCCAGCTCGATTACCGCGCTGAGTGCCTCGTCGCCACCGGCCGTCCCGGCCAGCAAGGCGAGATAAACCAGAAGATTTGCAGAAACGTCTGACACAGTCTTGGTCCGCATATGCTTCTGCAGCGCAAGGGCGACTTTGTCACCGGCATCCGCCGGTAGTGTATTGCCGGGATATAGTGCTGCTGCAGCCCGAAATGCTTGGTCGGCATCATCTAGGAGCAGATCATCCAACAATGGCAGCAGCAAATGTGTCAGACCATATTGCTTGGCCACATGCACTGCAAAAGGGTTACCCTTCCGGATTTCACTCAAGAGTCCTTTGTCGTACTCGGCCACCAATTCCGGATCATCGCGAACTAGCACGGATTTGGTCTTTTCGGCTTTAAGAGATGGCCAAGTAATCACGGTTTTCCCCTCTTTGAGATAGCCGTCCTGATCGCCCACGACACCCACCTGCCACGTACCAATAGGCAACGCATTCATCACACAAGGTAACATGACGGAGGTCGCGGGCGGAATGGGCTGATCGCCTCCCGATCCCTGGTCATACTGTCCATTGCTCAGCGGCGATTCAATCTTCCGGCCACTGGAATTTTTCAATTCTGCTCGGAATGCCGCCGCATCAGGATAAAGTTCTGGACCACCGCACCAGTAGTGAAACGCTGTCTGTCCCGTGTTGGTAATGGTAAGTTCAAACACGACAGGTCGTCCAGCGGGGACAACTTCCGCGAGTTTGAGAGTCAATGTTCCGCTGAGAACATTCACCTCTCCAGCATCAGTGCGGTCTTCTAAGCAGCCCGCCAACAGCAATACGGTCAGTATTCTTATAACGGCGTCTTTCATTGTCATATTTACCTCTGGCACACGGTGCTCCCAACACGTTAATGGGCGATTTTCGGTTATCTTGCGCGACGGCGTTCGTTGAGGCAAGTGTTTATTGGTTATTTGTGTTGAATCCGCCATCCGCTAATCGTGTACCTAAACAAATATCTATGAATTTGCCGCATTTGTGGCAACCGGTATCAGCGTACCGGAAGGGGTCTTTGCGGTAACAGCGCTCGACGGCGCGGCGGTTGACACCGGGGAT
>CAZCFM010000041.1:0-4909 GCA_964497855.1 uncultured Verrucomicrobiota bacterium
AATGGGGTCGCCTTCATCCCAAAGCAAAAATCAGACTTATGTAGAAGGCTCAGGGCGGAAGCCCGGGGAGATTCCGTGTGGGTGGACGGACTGCCGCGCTGACACAGCGGAAACGGAGAAGATGCATCGATGCTCCTGTTTGCCACGCCGACGGGGCGGATGTTTAGAAGGGCGGATTCAGGGGAGAAAAGCAAAAGACGCCGGAACCCGGCGTCTTTTGCGGCTGATTTTGGTTTCCGACGTTTAGTTCCGGCGACGGCGCAACCCCAGCAGCGCCGCAAGCCCCGCCAAACCCAACAGCGCCAATGTGCCGGGCTCGGGGATGGCGGTGACGGTGAGATCGTCAAAACGCCATTGGGCTGTAGACGAACCTGCTCCGGTGGAGGTAGTGTTTGTCCACACGCCAACAGACTCGATGGAGCCCGTCGCACCCAGAGCGGACAGGGTGCCCGACGTTCCGCCGATGCTCATTTCAGTACCCGCGTTAAAGGTCAGTTCACGCCACAAAGCGGTCTGGATGTTGACGCTAAAGGGAGAAATAGTGTTGGCGCTGGCATTGGTGAATGTGGCATCGGTGATGTACCAGGTGCTGCCAATCAGGATCGTGGGACTGAGAACGGCATTCACCGCCGGAGCGGCAGCCCCCCGGCTGTAGGTGAAGCTAAGGTCCCGCAGATTCGCGACATCCAAATAAGCGCCTGTCTCGAGAAATACCGCGTTGGTATCCCGGAAAAACAGAGGTTTGTTGGTGATGTTGGTGGTAGACCATGTGAAAAAGATAAAGTCGCTTCCGGAAATCATCGCGGAAAAATTCGTGGCATCCGATGAAGTGCTTCCGTTTGCCAGGGACGTGTTCCCATCCGCACCATACGCGACCCGCCAGTTGCCGCGGTATTTTCCGGCCCCGGCATCGAAGTTGAGGAGTCGATTCGAGGAAGCGCCTTCATTAAACGTTTCCGAATAAATATTCACGGGTTGTGCGGATGCGAGCCCGCAGGTGAGAAGGGAGAAGACGCCAAGGATGAGTTTGTGTTGCATGTTTATTCCTTATGGATGTGTGGGATTGAGGGCGTTTCGTTTGAAAAAACGGGAGGGTGGCCGGGCTTGGAAACACACTCACTTTAGCACAGTTCCCCCCGGGGAACTACCCCGCTCCAGGACAGTTTATTTTATAATAGTCGTCAGTCTTGTCTTGCGTTTCGAGTCGGGATTTGGTGGAAGGAGAGAATGCAACGCAGCGAAAAGCCGAAAATTCACGCCCGTGAAGGATTGTTTTATGTCTTCTGTGCCCGGCATCGGCTGGGCGATGAGGGGGCGGCGGGGGCCTTGGTGGCGGCGGCGGAACTGAACTGTCCGTGGATGGTGAGTTGTGTCCCGGATGTGCATCTGAGCTACGCCGAGGATCAGGACCTTCTCGGGGCCATTTGCGCGACTTGGAACACCTCCATTCTCAACCCCATGCTGAAAATGCCTTTCCCCGTGATCAATTGCAGCAACAGCCAGGGACCGATCGCGGGTTTGGGAAATTTTATCAGCGATGACCGCGAGGTGGGTCGCCTGGCCGCGCGTCATTTGATTGCCAAGGGGTTTCGGAATTTCATGCTGATCTCCCATGCCGAGGGTGTGACGCACGAGGAACGGGGGCAGGGCTTTCAAGAGGAGCTTCGCAAGCGGAAATTCCCGCTTCAGGTGTTTCGCCATGATTTCCGCCCCACCTCCGAAGAATCCAACACACATGCGGGGTATTTGGACGCGATGATCTCCATCTTCCATGAACCTTTCCAAAAGTTGCCCTTGGGAACGGGGGTGTTCTCCACGAGCGACAGCGTGGCGATTTATTTCCTGCGGGTCATGGCCATGTCGTATCCGGAACACCTCGACACCACGGGGGTGTTGGGCGTGGACAATGAATTGGGTCGGCAGACCCACCTCGGCGTGTTGCCGGCGCTGTCCTCCATCGAGCCGGGGTTTTTCGCCATGGGCCACGCGGCGATGACCTGGCTGCTGGAACATCCGGGGCCGGAGGCGAAAGCGCAATGCGCCCGGTTGCTGCGCCGTTTTCCGCCCAGGGGCGTCATCGAACGCGCCTCCACCGCCTGCGGCGGCTGTGCCGAACCCCTCACCGCCCGCATGATCCGCTGGGCCTGGAACCGCATTCAGCGCGGCGGACCCGTGACGGTGACGGAGATGGCCTCCGAACACCGCATGAGCCTCAAAACGCTGGAACGGAAATTCAGCGAACACGCCGGAGCCACCGCCGATGAAACGTTGCGCGGTCTGCGGCTCGATTTGGCCAAATCCCTGCTGCGTGACACCCGTTTGACCGTGGCGGAAATCTCCGAACACTGCGGCTACGCCAAGCAGGATGTCCTCTCCCGCGCCCTGCGCGCGGCTGAAGGCTGCTCGCCCCGGGATTTCCGCAAAAGGTTCGCCGCGTTCCCCCAGTTCACTCGGGAGGCACTTGAAGGTGGAGCGTGAAATTTTCCGGGGTGACAACATCGAAAACGGCGTCGGGATAGGCTTTTTTCCAAGCCGCGGGAGGCAGTCGTGACGCGGACGACCACGTGCATTCGTAGGCGTGAATACCGCCGTCGGGGGTAACCTCGATGCGGTCGATTTCCTGTTGGTCGTAGGTACGCCAGAAGTAGTCGCGCAGGCCCTGCGGGTGGTACGCAAGGAGGCGGCGACGTTCATTCACAAAGAAATTCTCCCACAAAGCTCCCCGATCCGGACGGAGGTCCAGCGACTGGAATTGATCGATGACAGCATTGCGTATACCGTTATCCACGAAATAGTATCGTTTGCTCTTGCTGACTTCCTTGCGGAGATTCCGGGAAAAACCGTCCACCCGAAAGAGGACAAAACATTTTTCCAGAAGATCAAGATAGCGCTCAACAGTGCCCTTGTTGATTTGCAGCGTATTGGCGAGTTCGTTCAGCGAGAGTTCACTGCCGACCTGATGCGCAACGAGGGTCGTGAGGTCCCTCAACTTTTTTGCATTCCGCAACTGGTCGAAGGTCAAAATGTCCTGGAAAAGGTAATCCTCCACAAGTTGGCGGAGATAGGCACATCGATCCTTTGGGGCACCGATCTGCAGGACTTCCGGATAACTCCCGTAGGTCAGCAGATCCGGCAGCAGACCTGCGGGGGCCGTGGGGCCTCTCCATTCGCTGATTTCGTTGACCGAAATGGGATGCAGGAAGTGAACGGAGCGGCGGCCCGTGAGGGGTTGACCCAAGAGTTGGTCGAGACGAAAGGCGGAGGAACCCGTGACGATAACCTTCAGGTCCGGCAGCAGATCCACCAACAACTTCAACGCCAGGCCGCACTCGGGAACCGTCTGGGCCTCGTCCAGGAAAAATCCGTCGTAGGAGCCGAAAGTCTGCTGGAAACGGGCTGAAGACCGGGAAGACAACAGGTCGGAAATATCCCTGTCCTCCCCTTGCGCGGAGAACCACCGTTCCCCGGTCCGCCCTTTCAAAAAACTCTGAACAAGCTGCGTTTTCCCGACCCGTCTGGCCCCGAATAACATCCAGACACGCCCAGGCACCAGCGTGCTTTCCAACTGTTTACTCAGTGTTCTAGGTATCATAATAGCCAAATTTACATTAATTTAGACATCTTGCAATCTAAATTCGGTTTTTTTTGGGGAGTCGGACAGGAGTGTCCGCGCTCCGGTCCCGCCTCATCCCTCAGCCCCAGCGGGTGGGGAGGGTGACCATGCCGGGGGCGTCGTTGTCGTTTTTGACGCCGAAGGGATACCAGTCTTCGCGTCGGTGGAATTGCGTGGCGTGGTCCCAGGAGTGCACCGAGAGGCTGAGGAAATAGTTGCCTTCGCGCAGCAGCAAGGGGTCCAACGCAAAACGGAAAACGCCGGGTCCGGTTTCCAGAACGGGGATGTCGTGTCCGGCGATCTGCGTGTTTGTGCCGTACAGATACATGCCGTTCGCGGTCTTGATGCTGTAGCCAAACACGGGTTTTTCCACGCGCTGTTTGGCCTCAACGTGGATCTCAAGGGTCAGGCTTTCCCCGCTGCGGAACTGGATTTGATCCTGTCCGTTGCGGTCAAGCAGGCGGACCTTGCTGAACTCCACTTCGCGGCTGCCAAACTCCTGCGCGTAGATGCCGCCGCCTTCTCCCGAATAGTTGCGGATCATGTTGAGGATCACCGAGGCCGGGTCGCCGCGGTCCACCAACTGCCCCTTGTGGATCAGAAAGGCCTCGTCGCAAAATTCCTCGACCGTCTGCAATGCGTGCGACACAAACATCAGCGTCTTGCCGCGTTTCTGGAACTGGCGGATGCGGTCGAGGCACTTGAGCTGAAACGAAATGTCGCCCACCGCAAGCACCTCGTCCACGAGCAGAATATCGGGATCGACCTCCGTCGCCACGGCAAACCCGAGCCGCACGTACATGCCGCTGGAGTAGTTTTTCACCGGTTGATCGATGAAGTCGTGCAGTCCGCTGAAATCAAGGATGGCGTCGAAACGCTTGCGGATGTCCTCGCGCGGAATGCCGAGCAGGGCGGCGTTGAGAAACACGTTTTCGCGTCCGGTGAGGTCGGGATGGAACCCAGCGCCGAGTTCGAGCAGGGAGGAGATGCGTCCGTGGGCGCGGATGCGTCCTTCGGTGGGCGTGATGGTGCCCGCCGTCAAACCGAGGGTGCTGCTCTTGCCGGCGCCGTTGGGTCCGATGACCCCGACGGTGCAGCCCTTGGGAATCTGGAAGCTGGCGTTGCGGATGGCCCAGAAGCTGCCTGGTTTGCGCCGGGTGACCGCGTTGCGCAGAGATCCAAAGAGCGTGGGCGGTCCCAGGCCACGCATCGCGTAGCATTTGCCCAGGTTTTCGGCTTCGATGGCGATGTTCATCAGACGTGGTCCGCGAAGTTGCGCTGCATCCGCCGGAAGAA
>CAZCFM010000041.1:5009-28391 GCA_964497855.1 uncultured Verrucomicrobiota bacterium
ATGGCGATGTTCATCAGACGTGGTCCGCGAAGTTGCGCTGCATCCGCCGGAAGAAGAGGGCGGCGAGCGGGGTGAAGACGAAAGGCCAGGCGATGCCGGCCCAGAAGAAGCTGCCGAGGGGCGGTAGCGTGCCGAGGAAGGCCCAGCGGTACAGGCTGAAGATGCCAGCGAGAGGGTTCAGAAGGTAGAGGTCCATCACCCGCGGGTCCATGCCGGTGTCCAGCGCCATGCGCGCGACAAACGAGAGGTCGTACATCGCGGGACTGAGGAAGAAGAGGGCGCTGAGACCGACGCCCACGAGGTGCTGCGTGTCGCGGAAATAGACGTTCAGGGCCGACAAAAAAAAGGCCAGTCCGAGGTTGAAGATGGCGTGCAGCAGGAACACGAGCGGCAACGCGGCAAGGGTCCAGGTGTAGGTCGTTCCACTGCGATGAAGAAGGAAGGCGATCAGGCCCAATTGGACGACAAGGCTGATCAGGTAATCGATGCCGGCGGCGACCGTGACGGCCATCGGCAACATGCGGCGGGGGAAGGCGACTTTTTTGACGAGGTTGGCGTTGCCCGTGATGCAGTTCATACCCTGGTGCACGCAGTTGCTGGTGAACTGCCAGGCGAAGACCCCGACGAGAATCGACTGCGTGTTCGCGGCACGTCCGCTGAGCAGGCGGAAGAAAAACGCGTAAATCCCCGCCATGAAGAGCGGCGTGAGCAGGCTCCAGAGCAGACCGAGGGCGGAGCCTTTGTAGCGGCCCTTCATTTCGCGGCCCACGAGGGCGGCGAGGAGTTCACGTCGTGCGGAAGCGCTGAGCATGGGGGTCCGTTAGTCCACGGCCTCCGTTTTGTCGAGCGCTTCCAGTCGCATCCGTCCATCGAGATGGCGGGAACCGGCACGGATGTCGAGCGCCGTCACGCGCCAGGGCGGGGTTTGGGCCTCGGCTTTTTCGAGGAAAATCCGCAGGTCGCTCCAGGGCAGGGCCTGAAAGAGAAGGTCCACGCTGCGCTGGCGGTACCCACGGGGCAGGGCAATGTCCGGTTGCGCTTGAATCGTCACCTGCACACCGGGCAGATACGCGGCGACCATGTCCGCAGGAGCGGGGGCGCTGCGCGTGACGGCGCTTTCGAGTTGTTGTATTTCACTCTCGATGTTTTGAATCAGGGTTTGGAGCTGCTGACGTTGTTCGTTCTGCCGCTGCCAGAGCTCGAGGTCGCGGCGAATCACCCGATGCGACAGGGTGAAGAGCAGCAGGAAGGACGCTAGCGCCAGGGCGATCCACATGCGGGGCGAGATGTGTTTCATGGCGACAGCTCCCCGGACAAGGACCAGATGTCGCCGGACACGGGGCGGGCTTCGTCGCATTTCCATCCGTTTCCACGCAGGGACTCGCGGAAGGCGCGGACGGACGTTTCGGGTCCCTGAAGTTGAAGCTGAAGCGTGGTGGAATCGAGTTGCATCCCGCGAAGCTGCAGTCCCTGCGTGGCGGCGGCGGAAATCACGAAGGCCAGACGACCTGTGACCGCAGGCTTTACGAGCGCCTGCGCTTTTTCACGCAGGGGCATCCACTCCTGCTCCACGTAGCGACTGGCGAGCAGTCGTTCCTGTCCCGCTGCCGGAGAGGGTCGTCCGGTGAGCGATTGATACAGGCGGGAAATGTCCTGCGTGGTGATTTGTCGCGCACTGCGGATTTTCTGGAGCAGCAGGAAGGGTCCGGCGAGCCAGAACAGGATCGCCAGAATCGCGGCCACACGCAGGGTGCGCCGGGAGCGGTAGAGTCGGTCCGACATGCGGGGCGACGCGAGGGTCCCCGCGCGAAGATTGGCGATGCGCGGCGCCGGGCGGATACATGCGGCGGCGAGGGCTTTTTCGAGCACCTGCGGATCGGGACTGTTTTCGGCAGCGGGGCCGATGCGCCGTGCTTGCTCAAGTCCCCAGGCCGCGAGAAAACGGGCGAGCGCCTTTTCGCGGCTGTTGGGATCGAGCGAAGCGCCCGCCCCCAGCCAGTTTTCACCACGGGTGGCGACAAAAACCGAACGTGTCTGCCCCTGCCACACACGGGCCCCCTCCCCTTCCAGCAACAGCGCCTCGGGCAACAACAGATCCACAACAATGCCCAGCGCCTGCCACTCGGCCACAACGTCCCGCAAATCGCTTTCGCGGGCGGCGGCGGCGATGCAGCGCAGTCCGTTGTTTTCGCGTCGGGGTTCCAAAAAGGCCACCTGGCATTCCTCCAGCGGGAACGGGATGCGGGCATCGAGCAGCGAAGGCCAGATTTCCGCCGATTTCCGGGCGTCGGCGAAGGGCGACTCCAACTCGCAGAGCAAAACCCGGTGCGGTTCGAGGCCCACCGCGACCCGCGCGCCTTTGGACACATCGCGACGGAACTGCGCGACGGGTTCGGCCCCGCTCTTCCACGCATCGAGGGTCAGGTTGTAAAATTGTACGGAGCCTCCCGCGCGGAGCCGGCAGATGCGGAGAAGATCGCCATCGCGCAGAAATCCCCAGCCGATGCGGGCGGGGAAGGCGCGGGCGGGGTTGCGTTCACTCGGGCTCACCAGCGGCATGACAGGACCTCCACCGTGCCTTCCGCATCGCGGCGGAGCAGGGCTTGAAGGGTTTTGCGGGTGTGGTCGCGCCGGGCTTCCGCGCGGAATTCCACAACGTCACTCCGGGTGTCCAGAAGGCTCGTGAGCAAGGCCAACACGGGTGGCGGAAGGTCGCGGGTCATGGCCTCCGCACTGCGGATGGGTTCGGTTTCGCGGGCGCGAAGAATGCGGTCCACCCAGCCATCGAAGGAGGAGCCCAGCACGGCGGAGAGGACCTCGGGACGCACAGTGTTGAGATTCAGGGGAACGGGTCGCGTGGCCGGACGTGGCAGGGCGATGAATTCGGGGCCGTCGAAGAATTCGCCCAGTTCCGATGGATCGGCGAAGACCGGCGCGCGCTCGGCGATGTCGTCACGCAGGGCACGCAGGATCTCCGCCTTGGGCGGTTCTTCACGACGGGCGAGCAGAACCTCGGCCATGTCCCAGGGACCGCGGGGCAACAGGTCGCTGGTCGGCAGGGTGAGGTTGTTGACGTTGAAGCGGTCCTGGGCGCAGGAAAGCTGGAACTGGAGGGTGGTCCCGTTGTCGGCGCGTTCGCTGCGCGGGAGAGCCCAGGGCTCGCCGGGATGGTCCACGGCGCGGTCCACATCCTCGCTCCACGCGCGCATGGATTCCTGGAGGGCCAGCAGGAGCGCCGCGCGGAGTTCGCCCTCGTTTTCGAGGATACGCTGCTCAATCTGGCGTGAAAACAGGGCCTGCTGCACCACCGCGATCATCCCCACACTGGCGAAGAGGATCAACAGGGTGAGCAGCAGGGCCGAACCGCTCCGGTCTCGGAGGACCCGTTTATTCCGGAGTGTCGGTTTCATCCGCATCGGCGTCCACGGGATCGGGCTCGTTGACTTCAGCCACGTCCTCCGCAGTCGGCTCCTCGGGCTTGACGGTTTCGATCTCCTCGTCCTCCGCCTCGCGCTCGACGGGAACGGCCGCGACCAGTTTGTCGCTTTCGTCCAGGCGCACCAGACGCACGCCCTGGGTGCCGCGGCTCATCGGACGCAGATCCTCGATTTTCATGCGGATGGCGACGCCCTGTTCGGTGATCAGCAGCAGGGCTTCGTCCTCTCGGACCACACAGGCCTGTGCCACGTCGCCGTTGCGCTCGTTGACGAGAATGGTGCGCACGCCGAGTCCACCGCGTTTGGTTTCGCGGTACTCGCTGATCGGAGTGCGTTTGCCGTAGCCGTTTTCGCACACCGTGAGCAGCGTCCCCTCGGGGTCCGCCACGTCGAGGCTGACCACGTGCTGCCCGGGACGCAGGCGGATGCCGCGCACGCCGCGGGTCGCGCGGCCCTGTTCGCGGAGCTGGTCCTCGTGGAAATGCACGCACATGCCGCCACTGGTGACGATCATGAGATTGTTTTTGCGGTTGGTGAGTTTGACGGACACCAGCGTGTCGTCTTCGTCGATCTCAATCGCCTTGATGCCGCTGGCGCGGACATTCTTGAAGTCGGCGAGGCAGGTCTTCTTGGCGACGCCCTTGCGGGTGACGAACACGAGGTTCTGCAATTCATCGAACTCGCGGATGCGGATAAAGGCGGAAATCTTTTCGTTCTCCTGGAGATCGAGAAGGTTGATGATGGCCTTGCCCTTGGAGCCGCGCGGCGACTCGGGAATTTCGTACACCTTCTTCCAGAACACGCGGCCCTTCTCGGTGAAGCAGAGCAGAATGTCGTGGGTGGAGGCGAAGAAGAGATTCTCGACAAAATCCTCGTCCTTGGTGGTCATCGCCTTGATGCCGCGTCCGCCGCGCTTCTGCTCACGGTAGGTGTCGGCCGGAACGCGCTTGATGTAGCCCTGGTGGCTGATGGTGATGACGGAGGGTTTGTCCTCGATGAGGTCTTCGTAGTTGATCTCGGAGTCGTCGGTGGTGATCTGCGTGCGGCGGGGATTGCCGTAGACTTTTTTCATTTCCAGGAGATCTTCCTTGATCACCGCATAGATCAGTTTCGGATCGGCGAGCAGCGATTGCAGGTACGCGATCAGCTTCTGGATTTCGTCGTATTCGGCCTGGACCTTGTCGCGCTCCAGTCCGGTCAGTTGGTAGAGGCGCATTTCCAGAATGGCGTTGGCCTGGATTTCGCTGAAGGAGAACCGTTCGATCAAACGGACCTTGGCTTCTTCCCGGCCGGAGGAGGCGCGGATGATGCGCACCACGTCGTCCATGTGGTCGAGTGCGATGAGCAGGCCTTCGAGAATGTGGGCGCGGGCCTGGGCCTTGGCGAGGTCGAACTGGGTGCGGCGCGTGACGACCTCGAAGCGGTGATCGAGAAAAGCCTTGAGCAGCTCTTTCAGGTTCATCACTTTCGGGCGGCCATGGTCGATCGCGAGCAGGATCGCGCCGAAGGTGCTTTCCAGCAGCGTCTGTTTGTAGAGGTTGTTGAGCACGATGGAGGCCATCGCGTTGCGCTTGATTTCGATCACCACGCGGATGCCGTCCTTGTCGGACTCGTCGCGCACGTCGGAGATGCCTTCGATGCGTTTTTCGCGCACCAGCTCGGCGACCTTGGCGACGAGGTTGGCCTTGTTGACGGTGTAGGGCAGTTCCGAAATGATGATGGTTTCCTTGCCGCGGGCGTCCTCCTCGATCTCGGCGATGCCGCGGATGCGGATGAGTCCGCGCCCGGTTTCGTACATCTTGATGATTTCATTCACGCCGCGGACTTTGGCGCCGGTCGGAAAGTCGGGGCCCTTGATGAACTGCATGAGTCCACGAATGGAGCAGTCGGGATTTTCGATGAGGTGGACGAGGCCTTCGATGAGTTCGTCGAGGTTGTGGGGCGGAATGTTGGTGGCCATGCCGACGGCGATGCCCGTGCTGCCGTTGGCGAGCAGGTGCGGAATGCGCGAGGGCAGCACGCTGGGTTCTTCGAGCTTTTCGTCGAAGTTCAGGCGCATGTCCACGGTGTCTTTGTCGATGTCGGCGAGAAGGTCCTCGGCGAGGCGGTTCAGACGGCACTCGGTGTAACGGTAGGCGGCGGGCGGGTCGCCGTCGATCGAACCGAAGTTCCCCTGGCTGTCGATGGTCGGATAGCGCATGGAGAAGGTCTGCGCCTGGCGGACGAGGGCGTCGTACACGGCCGAGTCGCCGTGCGGGTGGAATTTACCCATGACCTCGCCGACGACGCGGGCGCATTTGACGAAGGGTCGGCTGTGAACCCATCCGCCTTCTTTCATGGCGTAGAGAATGCGGCGGTTGACGGGCTTGAGTCCGTCGCGGGCGTCCGGGAGGGCGCGTCCGATGATGACCGACATCGAATAGTCGATGTAGTCGCGTTGCATTTCCTCTTCGATGTTGACGAGGTCGATGTGGTCGGCGGGGGGATTGAGGGGGTCCATGGAAATTGAGTCCTAAGGGGGTCAGATGTCGAGGTTGCGGACGTTGAGGGCATTGGCCTCGATGAAATCGCGGCGGGGTCCGACTTCGTCGCCCATGAGTATGGTGAAAATCTGATCGGCTTTGATCACGTCTTCGAGCACGACTTTGACGAGTTTGCGCTGGCGCGGGTCCATGGTGGTTTCCCAGAGCTGCGAGGGATTCATTTCGCCCAGTCCTTTGTAGCGCTGTATGGTCATGCCCTTTTTGCCGAGTCCGCGAATCTGGTCGAGAAGATCCATGACGTTGGCGACGGTGGCGACCTCCTCTTCGTCTTCGCGGAGCACGAACAGGGTGTCGTCGCCAGAGAGCAGACGGCTGGCATCGAGGCCCATCGCGGTCAAGGCATCGAGCCCATCGCGGATGCGGTTGTTGACCTGGATGTCCACGTAGAGGAAGGGCCGGCCCTCGGATTCGAAGTTGGCGATTTCCTTGCGCAGCTCCTCTTCGTCGAACGCGAAGCGCAGCTTCTTCTCCTTGCCACTGCCGCAGATCACGGCGTAGAAGGGCAGGCTTCCGTCGGCGCGGCGGCAGGCGAGATACGCGGCGGGATCGACTTCCTTGCGGCGGACGAGATCGATCAGGGGTTCGAGTTTGGTGAGCACGGCGAGGGCGTCGCGCAGGCCTGTCGCATCCAGCTTTTGTTCGCCGGCCGGGGTGTTGACGGTGAGGCCTTCGGTGCCGAGTTCGAGCAGGATGCGCGTGAGGTCGTTGTCGTTCTGCACGTACTCCTCGCGCTTGCGGCGCACGATCTTGTAGAGCGGCGGCTGGGCGATGTAGATGTAGCCGCGTTCGATCAGCTCGGGCATCTGGCGATAGAGGAAGGTCAGAATCAGGGTGCGGATGTGCAGACCGTCCACGTCGGCGTCGGTCATGATGATGATGCGGTGGTAGCGGGCTTTTTCGATGTTGAAGTCGTCTTTGCCGATGCCGGTGCCGATGGCGGTGATCATCGTCTGAATTTCATTGTTGCCGAGGATTTTGTCGAGGCGCGCTTTTTCCACGTTGAGCACTTTGCCGCGCAGGGGCAGAATGGCCTGGAAGGTGCGGTCGCGGCCCTGTTTGGCGGAGCCACCGGCGGAGTCCCCTTCCACGATGTAGATTTCGCACTTGGAGGGATCGCGCTCGGCGCAGTCGGCGAGCTTGCCCGGCAGAGAGGCGGAGTCCAGCACCCCCTTGCGGCGCGTCAGTTCACGGGCCTTGCGGGCAGCTTCGCGGGCGGAGGCGGCGAGCACGGCCTTTTCGATGAACTTGCGGGCGGAGGAGGGATGCTCCTCGAGGTAGGTGGAGAGTTCCTCGTTGACGACGGCCTCGACGATGCCCTGCACTTCGCTGTTGCCGAGTTTGGTCTTGGTCTGTCCTTCAAACTGCGGATTGGGGACTTTGACGCTGATGATGGCGGTGAGGCCTTCGCGGATGTCATCGCCGGTCATGCCGCCCGCCTTGTCGTCCTTGATCATCTTGTTCGACTTGCCGTAGGCATTGATCGTGCGGGTGAGGGCGGAGCGGAAACCGCTCATGTGCGTGCCGCCCTCGTGCGTGTTGATGTTGTTCGCAAAGGAGAAAATGCTCTCGTTGTAGGCATCGGTGTACTGCATGGCGATTTCCACACCCGTGCCGTCCTTTTCCTTGGAGAAGTAAATCACGTCGTCGTGCAGTTTGGCCTTGTTCTGATTGAGGTGGCCGACGAACTCGGAGATGCCGCCATCGTACTTGAACACTTCTTTCCAGTTTCCGCCGCCGTCCTGCAGAATCACCTGCACCCCGCGGTTCAGAAAGGCCATTTCGCGCAGGCGGTTGGTGAGAATTTCCTTCGAGAATTGCAGGGTCTCGAAAATCTGATGGTCCGGCATGAAGGTGATCTTCGTGCCGGTGCCGGTGGCATGGCCGAGCACTTCAAGTTGTTTGGCCGTGCGACCGCGTTCGAAGCGCATGTGATAAATCAGCCCGTTGCGGCGGACTTCGACTTCAAGCCACTCGCTGAGCGCGTTCACGCAGGAAACGCCGACGCCGTGCAAGCCGCCGGCAACCTTGTACGAATTGTTGTCGAACTTTCCGCCCGCGTGCAGAATCGTCAGCACCACTTCCACGGCGGGCTTGTTCTCGGATTTGTGCATGTCCACCGGAATGCCGCGGCCGTTGTCGACGACGGTGACCGAGCCGTCGAGGTTGAGGGTCACTTCCACAAAATCGCAATAGCCCGCGAGCGCCTCGTCGATGGAGTTGTCGACCACTTCGTAGACCAGATGATGGAGGCCCCGGGTGGCAGTGTCGCCAATGTACATCCCCGGACGTTTCCGAACGGCGGAGAGGCCTTCCAGCACGGTGATGCTGCTGGAATCGTAGCTTTTGGGAGGGACGGCCGGCGGGAGGGAGGGGACGTCGGTTGGTTCGGTCATAAGTCTCGAGAGTTCGGGTGGACAATGGAACGGGGTGGGAAGCCCGAATGCGGATGCCTACCTCTATCGACGTAAGACAATTCCGACAAGGGTTTTCCGAGCATCGGAAGCCCTTTTTTTCAGCTTTCCGAACATCGGAATTGCCCTTTGTCGAGAATCTGGCATTAAGGTGCCATGCCTGATTCCAATACCAGCCAAAAGCCAGCCCCGCCCAAGGGCCGCGTCCTCGTGGTGGACGATGACCAATATGTGCGCGTGATCGTGAACCAAATCCTCAGCCGCAAGGGATGGACCGTGGTGGAAGCGAAGAATTTTGACGAAGCCGTGGCCCTGATTTTGCCAAATCCCAACGCGTTTGCGGCCCTGGTGTTTGACGTGGAAATGCCGGGAATGTCCGCCGAAGAGGCCATTCAGACGATTCGCGCCGCGGGATGCCGCAGCGGGATTCTCATGGCCAGCGGCATGAACGCCTCGCCCCGCATCGACGCGCTGATCAAACTCACCGGCGGCGAATTCCTGGCCAAACCCTATCAGCTCAACACCCTCGCCCGTCTCGTCGAACAGACCGCCGCCGACAGCCGCTGAAAAGGGCAGTTCAGCCCAGCAGCGCCAGCAGCACGCCGGCGGCCACCGCCGAGCCGATCACTCCGGCCACGTTCGGCCCCATCGCGTGCATGAGCAGGAAATTCTGCGGGTCGCTATCCTGTCCCATTTTATGCGACACCCGAGCGGCCATCGGCACGGCGGACACGCCGGCGGAACCGATGAGCGGATTGATCTTGTCTTTGCACACCAGGTTCATGCCTTTGGCCATGAGAATGCCGGCGGCACTTCCCAGCGTGAACGCCACCAGACCCAATGCGAGAATGCCCAGCGTTTGCAGATTGAGAAAACTCTCCGCCGCCAGTTTCGAGCCCACCGACAGTCCAAGCAGGATCGTGACGATGTTGATCAGGGCGTTCTGCGCCGTGTCCGACAGGCGGTCCACCACCGCCGACTCCTTCATCAGGTTGCCCAGCATCAGCATTCCGATCAGCGGCGTGGCCGAGGGCAAAAGCAGAATGCAAAGCAGCAACACCAGCAACGGAAAAATGATTTTCTCCTTTTTGCCGACGATCCGCATTTGTTTCATGCTGATCTTTCGTTCGGCTTCCGTGGTGAGGGCACGCAGAATGGGCGGTTGAATGATCGGAACAAGGGCCATGTACGAATAGGCCGCCACCGCGATGGCGCCGAGGAGATTGGGCGACAGGCGCGAGGCGAGAAAAATCGCCGTGGGGCCGTCCGCCCCGCCGATGATGCCGATAGAGGCGGCGTCCAGCACGCTGAACACAATGCGTCCGCCGCTGAGGTTATCCAGCGCCAACGCCCCCAGCAAAGCAATAAAAATGCCGAACTGGGCGGCCCCGCCCAGCAGCGCGGTCTTGGGATTGGCCAGCAGCGGTCCGAAATCCGTCATCGCGCCGACGCCCAGGAAAATGAGCAAGGGAAACACGCCCGTCGCCACGCCGGCATTATAAAAATAGTACAGAAAACCGGCGGGTTGTCCGGGGAGTCCGGCCTCGGCAATTCCGGCCAGCGGAATGTTGCTGAGGATCGCCCCAAACCCAATGGGCAGCAACAGCAGAGGTTCGAATTTTTTGGCGATGGCCAGCCAGATCAGCAGCAGGCCCACGCCAATCATCACGGCCTGCCCGGCCCCTTCGGGCAGCAGGCCTTTCTCCGGAAGCACCGCCGCAGCCGCCTCCGCCTTTCGCCGGGCGTCTTCGATTTCTGCCGCCTGCTCCTCCGCTGTTTTCGGATGGATGAACCGATAGATCCCCGTGCTGCGCCAGAGTTTGACGAACCCGGATTTCACGGAAATTCGCGCGGACTCCCTCGATTCTCCGGCCAACAGAGGGGAGAACATCGGAAGGAGCAGAAACAGGATCAGTGCGGTCTTCATGCGTGTCAGCTTCAATGGAGGGTCAACAGGGTTTGTCCGGCTTTGACCTGATCGCCGATTTTGACGAGAAGCGACTGAATCACCCCGGACTGCGGGGACTTGACTTCTACTTCCATTTTCATCGCTTCGAGCACCAGCAGAACTTCGCCGGCGGCCACTTTCGCGCCCACAGGCGGCCCCAGACGCAACACGCGTCCCGGCACCTGCGCCTGAACGGCCAGGCCGGCTCCGCTCGACGCGGCAGCCCCCTCCGCTTCCCCGTCGCGCACCTGAACCTCGTAGGCTTTGCCATCCACGACCGCTTTGCCTTCGCCCAGCTCCACCCGGTAATCGCGGCCGTTCACACGCACGGTGCAGACTCCGCCCTGCGGTGCTTCGGCCTTGGGTTTTTCCTTCATCCGCACACCGATTTCCCCTTTGCCCAGGAGAAAATCGATCCCTTTTTTCTGGCAGCTTGCGGCAATAAAAATGTTTTCGTCGGAATGATCGGAAATGCCCGCGTCGCTGAGCATTTTTTTGCAGGCGGCGATTCCTTTTTTCGGATCGGCGTTGGTCAAGTCCAGCACCTTCGCCGTGGTGGGCGGCAGCTTGAGTTGGGCGGCGGCGATGCGGATGACCTCGGGGTCGGGCGCGACGGGCGTGCGGCCAAAATAGCCCAGAACCATGCGCCCGAAGCCGTCGGCAATTTTCTGCCAGGGGCCGAACATGACGTTGTTGTAGGCCTGCTGGAAATAGAACTGCGACACCGGCGTCACGGATGTGCCGAAGCCGCCTTTGCGCACCACGTCGCCCATGGCGCGAATGACCTCGGGATAGCGGTCGAGGATACCGTTGTCGCGCATCATTTGCGTGTTGGCGGTGAGGGCGCCGCCGGGCATGGGCGAAAAGGGGATCATCGGCTCCACCTCCTTCGACTCGGGCGGAACAAAATACTCCTTCATGCAGTCGCGCAACACATCCTGCGCGACGATCATTTTATCGATGTCGATCCCGAGATCGTAGTTCGTGCCCCGCAGGGCGTGCCACATGCTGATGACGTCGGGCTGGGAGGTGCCGCCCGAGACGGGGGCCATGGACAGGTCGATCTGGTCGGCGCCCGCGTCGATGGCCGCCTGATAACACAGGACGCCCGTGCCGGCGGTGTCGTGGGTGTGGAACGCGATGCGGGTGCCCTCCGGCAGCATGTTGCGGGCGCGGCGGATGCTCTCGTGAATCACGGCGGGCGTGGCGGTGCCGGAGGCGTCCTTGAAACACACGCTGTCGTAGGGAATGCCGGCGTCGAGAATCTGACGCAGGGTCTTTTCGTAGAAATCGGCGTCGTGCGCACCTTCGCAGCCCGGAGGCAGGGCCATCAGGGTGACCGCGACCTCGTGTTTGAGCCCCGCGTCGCGGATGCACTGGCCGGAGGTGATCAGGTTTTCGACATCGTTGAGCGCGTCGAAATTGCGGATCGTCGTCATGCCGTGTTTTTTGAACAACTGGGCGTGCAGACGGATGATGTCGGCGGGCTGCGAATCGAGGGCGACGACATTGGTGCCGCGGGCGAGGGTTTGCAGATTCGCGTGAGGCGCCGCCCGGCGGAAGGCGTCCATCATCGCGAAGGCGTCCTCGTTGCAGTAGAAATAGAGCGACTGGAACCGCGCACCGCCGCCCGCCTCCAGATGGTCGATCCCGGCCGCCACCGTGGCCTCCACGGCGGGAAGAAAATCCTTGGTGAACACCCGTGCGCCGTACACCGACTGGAAGCCGTCGCGGAAAGCGGTAATCATCACGTTGATTCGTTTTTTCACAAAGCGGAGCTCCGTCCTTTAGGTTTGAAAATAGGCGCGGGCCGCCGCCACCGCAACCGCAATTTCCGGCAAGGGAATTGCGGCAGTGGCTTCCGGATTGTGTTCAGGCGGTTCCGGAAAGAAACGATTCAAAAAGCGAGCCGAGGTCTGCATGACGACAACCAGCAGCACGAGAAAGGCGAAAACCGTTCCCATGCCCACAATCAAAAGCGTGACACCATCCTGCATACCCAATCGCTATGCACAGCGTAGACCAAAATCAACCCTCAAATTAAATGGGATCGCCTATCTACTGCACTGTTGTTCTGCGTGCGGGCGGATTCATGACATGGGAACCAAATCCCGAACGACGGTGAAACTGGGATTGATGAGCAGCACTTTGACGTCGTTTGCCGTCAAATTCACCCATCGATGCGGTTGAATCAGATCGAAATAGATGGAGTCTCCCGCGCGCAGAACCTCCGTTGTGTCACCAATGAACACCTGCACCTTGCCCGAGAGGACAACACAAAGCTCCTTCATGGTGCGTGTGGCGGAGCGGAGGAGGGTTTCCCCGTGGGGTTTCAATTCCAGCATCAAATAGCTTTGGTTGGATTGCTGGGAAGGTGGAAGGACGTAATGCAGGCTGGCGCTCTCCCAGCGATGCGCCACCTCTCCCTTGTGTTCACGGGGGATCAGGACCACCTGTCTTCGGTTTTCGATCATGTCCCACACCTCCGTCACGCTCATATCCAAGGCCTCGCAAATACGGGCGAAATTGCCAAGGGAAGGTGAGGTTTGTCCCTGTTCGATTTGGGAAAGAAAACTTGCCGAGCAATCCGCCCGCGCAGCCATGTGCCGCAGGGAATAGCCTTTCGCAAGCCGGATGTTTTTCAGGATGCTTCCAATCGTTTTTGGCATGGTTATTCAAAGGTATGTTTAAAATAATGCACAAGCAATACAAATATCGCACAAGGCCGTTTTGTTTTGACTGATTCGTTTTTTTATTCAATTTTATTGAAATGATTGCTGCAAGCGGCCCTTGTCTTGTCATCCACGCCTACCGTGCGCAGCGGAGTCTTCGTCGCATCTTGTGCAAAATACCGGACGAGTTTTGGGCGGCAGGAGGCAGGGTTGTCATTGTGCAGGATGCCAGTCCTGACAGGACGGGGCGCATGGCGGATACCTTGACGTCCCAGTTTCCGGGGCTTTCGGTGCTGCATCATGATGAGCGAAAAGGGTATGGAGCTTCCTGCAAAGAAGGCCTGACCCGTGCGCTCTCGCTGGGCTGTACGGCCTGTGCCGTCATTCCGGCAACCGGGGTTTCTTCCGTCGCCCCCTTGATGGAGTATTTTGCTCCACTCCTGCGGGGAGAATTGCACCTGGCGGGGTATCCTCTGCAACGCCGTTTGGCGAAACGGAACGCGATGTTCTACTCCGCACACCTTCTGCGCTCTATTCCCTTTTGGCACCTGAGCAATGGATTGCTCTTCGACGTGGAAATGAAAATCCTTGCGCGATTGGCCGGGTTTTCGCTTGTGACAAAAGAGATTAAAGAGCTTGGTGTGAAAAGAAAGGGTTGGTCAATGCCCGATCAACCGTGCCAGCGTTTGTACAATCTTCTCGTGGTGTTGGGAAAAGTATTCCTGGGCCACTACCAGAGACTGTTGATGCGAAGGACTATCAAGGCGGAGTAGACGGGGGTTGTATATCCCCAAAGCGTTAAGGGACCGCATGACCCCGCCCCGCCCGGTCCTGGCTGGTGCCCCCCCCCCTACCCTGGCATCCGCCCCCTGTTCCTTCGCAGCGCCATGGTCCTGGGACGCAGTGCCGACGCCAACAACGTCCTCCACGTCCTCCGCCGACAACCCGGATCGGACTCGGCGAGGCCATGGGCCACGGACGCCACATTTAATATTGCAACTGTTACAATATATACGCCCTCGGGCAAACCGTTCGTAAAATTAATATTGCAGCTGTTACAATAATGAACATTTTAAAAGATTGACTAAGTTGACTAGGTTAAGTATGCGTCACCCATGATCACGATAGCCACACATGAAGCGAAGACACATTTGTCCAAGTACCTGGAACGGGTAGAGCAGGGCGAAACCATTGTGATTTCGCGGGGGCGTCAACCGGTGGCCAAGCTCGTGCCCTTCGATACCCCCGCCCCGGAGGCCATTCCCAAAGTCGGCGAGTCGATGGACGCGCGCTGGGAAATCCCCGAATCCGCCTTTGCCCCCCTGTCGGATGATGAGCTGCAGGAGTGGGGCCTGTGAAGACCCTGCTTCTGGACACCTGCGCCTTTCTCTGGCTGGCGCTGGATCCGGGGCGGATTCCGGAAAAAGCGGCCGCCTTACTCAACGACACCCGCAATCCACGCCTGCTCAGCCAAGTCAGCGTGCTGGAAATCGTTTTAAAATTCCGCACGGGAAAACTGCCACTCCCCCTCCCTCCGGAGGAATGGATTCCCACCCGCAGGACATTTTTCTGCATCCGGGACCTGCCCCTCACCGAAGCCAATATCTACCAAAGCCGGCATCTGCCCTCCGAGCATTCCGACCCCTTCGACCGCCTCATCGCCGCGCAAGCCCTGGCGTCAAACCATGAAGTCCTTACCTCTGACCCGCGTTTCCGCGAGTTGGGGGCGCGGGTGACCTGGGATTAGGGCTGAACCGTTGGGTTCGGCTTGTCCTGGAGGGAAAATCAAATTGCAAGCAGAGCCTTCGAAAAACGCCGCAGGCCTTCTTCGAGGACGTCGGGGGGGCAGCCGAAGTTGAGGCGCAGGAAACCGGCGGGGGCACCGAAGTCGATGCCGTTGGAGAGACCGAGTCCGTGTTGCTCAAAGTGCGCGTGGGGCTGCGGGAGATTGTAGGCGCGCAGATCGAGCCAGGCGAGGTAGGTGGCTTGAATCTGCGGCAGTCGGACCTGGGGATGCTGTTCGTGGAGGTAGGCGGTCAGGCGGTCGCGGTTGGCGCGCAGAACTGTCAGCAGCTCCTGTCGCCAGGGCTCCCCATGGGTGTAGGCGGCGGTGGTTCCGGCGTAGCCGAAACAATTAACCTCGGTGATGATGCCGCGGCAGACTTTTTGGAACGCGGCGCGGAGTTCCGGATTCGGAATCACCGCCGTGGCGCAGGCGAGGCCAGGCAGGTTATAGGTTTTGCTGGCGGAGTAAAAGGCGATCGTGCGGCGTGCCGCGCGTTCGCCAAGGGACAGAAACGGAACGTGGGGAACCTCGTCGAGAATCAGATCGCAATGGATCTCGTCGGCGCAGACCCAGAGATCGTGGCGTTCGCAGAAATCGAGCAGGGCTACGAGTTCGGCGCGGCTGAAGACGCGTCCCACGGGATTGTGCGGATTGCAGAGGATAAAGAGTTTGGTTTCGGGAGTAATCGCGGCCTCCATCGCGGCGAAGTCGAAGGTGTCGAGACCGTCCGCGCCCGGCGTCAATGGCACGGCGATGCGGGTGCGTCCGGAAAATACTGGCGCGGAGAGAAAGGGGGGATAGACAGGCGTGTTGACCATCACCGCCGACCCGGGGCTGGCGCGGCAGACCAGGTTCAGGCCCTGCACGAGGCCCGGCAGCCAGACCAGCGACTCCTTCGACACGGCCAGTCCGTGGCGGCGCGCAAAATAGTCCAGCGTCGCTTTTTCCACTTCGGGATAGGGAATGGTGTAGCCAAAAACGCCATGCTCCACGCGGGAGCGGAGAGCATCGACAATGGCGGGGGCGGACACGAAATCCATGTCCGCCACCCACATCGGCAACACGTCACGGCCTTCGTAACGCTGCCATTTGAGGGAACCGGTGTGGGCGCGGGGGGGGAGGGAAGAGTTTCTGGTTTCAGGTTTCATGTTTCAGGTTTCTGGTTGAAGAGAAAGAGTTTCTGGTTTCATGTTTCAGGTTTCTGGTTGAAGAGAAAGAGTTTCTGGTTTCATGTTTCTGGTTTCTCACGAACATGAAACGAGAAACGAGAAACCAGAAACTCTTCCACTCCCACTCCGCATTCCGCACTCCGCATTCCGCACTTCTTCAAAAGGTGAGCGGCTATAAGCCGGATTCTGTCCAGAGGCCGAAGCCCCCTGGCCAGTCATGTGTCTATGCGACCTACCCGGAACGGTCCGCCGAAGCGGGCGGGACGAGCCGCCCCTGCCGTTCCCTATGTGGTCTTGCTCCGGATGGGGTTTGCCATGCGGTCCTGCTTTCGCGCGGACCCGGTGGGCTCTTACCCCACCTTTTCACCCTTACCCTCCGGCAAGCCGGAAGGCGGTACGTTTTCTGTGGCACTTTCCATCTCCCGAGATTGACACGGGACTCCCCGCTTTAACAACGGGGCATCCTGCTCTGTGGAGTCCGGACTTTCCTCTCTGCGGTTTCCCGCAAAGCGACTGGCTGCCGCTCGCCCACACGCATAGTTCATATTCCCCCACAAGTCAAACACGCCGGTGGAATTCGACGGCGGAGATTTTCAGCGCCCCGGAGTCGTCAAACTTCACGTGGATTCACGCCTTTGTTTTCCATGAATCCTTGAGCGTGGCGGTGCGGTTGAACACTGGCGCTTCGGGGTTGCCATCCAGATCGGGCGTGAAATAGCCGACACGTTCGAACTGCAGCGGGGTCTCCGCCGGAATTCCGCAGGCCGAGGGCTCCACATACCCGGTCACGCTGCGCAGCGACTCGGGATTGAGGAATTCGCGGAAGTCGCGGCCTTCTTCGCCATCGGGCGATTCCACTGTGAACAGCCGGTCATACAGCCTGAATTCGGCAGGCACGGCGTGCTTGACGCTGACCCAGTGAATGGTGCCCTTGATTTTTCGCCCGTCCGGCGTTCCGCCGCCCCGCGACTCCGGGTCCCAGGTGCAGTGCAGCTCCGTGATCTGCCCTTCCGCATCTTTGACGATCTCCGTGCAGGTGATGTAACAGGCGGCCCGCAAGCGTACTTCGCGTCCGACGCTGAGACGGAAAAAGTTTTTCGGAGCATCCTCCATGAAGTCGTCCCGGTCGATCCAGAGTTCCCGCGAAAAGGGAATCATCCGCGTGCCCGCGCCGGGAGCCTCGGGATTGTTCACCGCCTCGAAACATTCCTCCGCCCCTTCCGGATAGTTGGTGATGACCACCTTGAGCGGATTCAAGACGGCCATGCGCCGCTGGGCCACCAGATTCAAATCCTCGCGCAGGCAAAACTCGAGCAGGGCCATGTCGGTCAGGCTGTTGAACTTGGTCAATCCCACGCGTTCGCAGAACTGGCGGATCGCGCGGGGCGTGTAGCCGCGGCGGCGCATCCCGCGCAGCGTGGGCATGCGCGGATCGTCCCATCCGGCCACCAGGTCCTCCTGCACGAGCTGCAGGAGTTTGCGTTTGCTCATGACCGTGTAGGTGAGGTTCAAGCGGGCAAATTCGGTCTGCCGCGGCAAAGGACGCGCGAGGCTGTCGACGTTTTCGAGGATCCAGTCGTAGAGCGGGCGATGGACCTCGAATTCCAGCGTGCAGAGCGAGTGGGTGATGCCTTCGAAGGCATCTTCGAGGCAGTGGGAATAGTCGTAGCTCGGGTACATGCACCACGTGTCGCCGGTGCGGTGATGGTGGGCGTGGCGGATGCGGTAGAACACGGGGTCGCGCATGTGCAGGTTGGGGCTGGACATGTCGATGCGTCCGCGCAGGACGTAGCTGCCGTCCGGGAACTCGCCGGCCTTCATGCGCGCGAAGAGGTCCAGGTTTTCCTCGACGGAGCGTCGACGTCCGGGACTTTCCAGGCCGGGACGCGTGGGCACGCCGCGATAGTCTTTGAATTCGTCAGGCGTGAGGGTGCAGACGTAGGCGAGTCCCTTGCGGATCAACTCGATGGCGATGTCGTACATGCGATCAAAATAGTCGGAGGCATATTTGGCGTCACCCGCCCACTGGAAACCCAGCCAGCGCACATCGTCGGCGATGGCGTCGACGTACTCCTGGTCCTCCTTGACGGGGTTGGTGTCGTCGTAGCGGAGGTTGCAACTGCCGTTGTAGTCGCGGGCGATGCCGAAGTTGAGACAGATGGACTTGGCGTGTCCGATGTGAAGATAGCCGTTGGGTTCGGGCGGGAATCGGGTGCGGACGTTGGCGTGAAGACCGGACGCGAGGTCGGCGTCGATCATGTCGCGGATAAAATTGCCGGGTTTGGAATCAGCGGGTTCGTTCATGGAAGTTCAGGGGGAGGAAAGAAGGGAAAGGGTGATGCGGATGCGGCGGGCGTAGCTTTCGGCGGGAAGGAGTTGCAGCGTTTGTTGCAAATCGGGACCGCCGGCCTCGCCGGTGAGGGCCACGCGCAGCGGCTGGTTGAGTTTGTTATCCTCCAGTTCGAGACACGTGCAGACTTCTTCGCGGGCGCCGCCCAGCGTCATGCCCGCCTCGAGATGGGCGCAGATGCGCTCGAGGGCGTCGCGCTGCCAGGCTTTGCCCAAGGCGCGTTTGAGGGCTTCGGGCGAGCGCTCGAAGTCTTCGTCCGCGAAATAACGCCAGGAGAACACATCCGCGTAGGTGTGCAGACGCGGGCGCATGAGGCGGGCGATGCCGGTCCAGGTTTCGACGGACAGATTCGCGCCCCAGGGTTGTCGGGCGAGCAGCTCGCGGACATCGGAGAGGTAGAGCGTCTCGGGAAGGTCCTGCAGATAACGTCCATTAAGATTGGCCAGTTTCTGCAAATCCATTTGCGCGGGACTGCGCTGAACGCGCTCCAGCGAAAATGCGGCGATCAAGTCGTCGCGGGTCATCTTTTCGCGCTCGTCGCCCGGCGACCAACCGAGCAGACTCAGGTAGTTGAAGAGGGCCTCCGGCAGGTAGCCCTTGTCGCGGAAATCGCCGACAAAGGCGTCGCCATCGCGTTTGGAATAGGGTTTGCCCTGGGCGTTGACGATCATGGGCAGGTGGGCGTATTCGGGGACCGAAGCTCCCAGCGCCAGGTAGAGGGCAATGTGTCGGAAGGTGTTTTCCACATGGTCGTCGCCGCGGATGATGTGGCTGATTTTTTGCGCGATGTCGTCGCAGACGTTGGCGAGATGGAAGACCGGGAAACCGTCGCCGCGCACGATCACCAGGTCCTTCATGGAGTCGAGCGGCTTGGCGAGTTCGCCCTTGACCCGGTCCTGGAACACGATTTCGCGGCGGGTGAAACGCAGCAGCGTTGCTTCGGTGGTTTCGAATTCGGGCAGTCCGCCTTCGAAGCGGAACAGGACCGTTCCAGCGGCGTTGAGGACTTCCACACCGGCCATGCCCGCCAGACAGGAACCTCCAGGATCGGGGTTGCCCTTGCGGCTGACGCCGACGTACTGGATGCCGGTGGCATCGATGCGGAATCGTTCGCCCGGCGTCAGCGGCAGTTCAACGCGGCCCACGTCGCGGACAAAGCCCCCGAGCAGAGCGGGGTCGCTGGGAATGCGGAAATAGAGGGCGGGGGCTTCGTCGGGGCTGCGGGCGAAGGCGTAGGCGTGGCCGGCGGCGCGCAGGGCCTCGGCGGCGGCGCGGTGCTCGTCCAAACGTGTGGACTGGAACAGGGGCTCCTCGTCCGGGCGCAGTTCCATCCAGTCCAGGACCTCCATCAATTTCTCCACGGCCTCGGGCGTGCTGCGTTCGCGGTCGGTATCCTCCACGCGCAGCAGGAAACGACCGCCTTGCGAACGGGCGAAGAGGTAGTTGAAAATCGCGGCACGGATGTTGCCGATATGGACTTGGCCGGTGGGAGACGGCGCGAAACGAACACGGACGGGAGATGACATGCAGGTTCCTTGTCAGAAAAAAAGCGCCATTCAACCCAAAAGGCGAAACAGAACACGCGGGAACTCTTTTCGCTGAAAACGTTTGCGCGAATCCAAAGATTGTTCTACATCCATCAAATGGATTTTGCCCTCACAACCCGTTGGAACGCCGCCCGACATGCGTCGGGAGAAAGCATGATCGAAGAAATTCTCCAGTTGGGCATCCGCCATCTGGAGCTGGGCTATGACACCCGCGTCGATCTGCTCCCCGGCATTGAGGCCATGCACGAGCAGGGCGCCGTGGTCATCAACAGCGTCCACAATTATTGCCCGGTGCCGCTGGGAGCGCTCAAAGGACATCCGGAACTCTGGACCTTTTGCGACCTCGACCGCCGCGGCCACGAACTCGCGGTGCAACACACCCTCCGCAGCCTCGAATTCGCCGCCGGCATCGGCGCGAAAATCGTCGTCATCCATTGTGGCTACGTCGATTTCCGTCGCGTTTCCACCCGCGACCTCTTGGAACTGGTGCAGTTCAACCAGCGCAATTCCGCCCGCTACGAACGCGCTTTCAACAAGCTGATGAAGGCCCGCGACAAACGCGCGGACAAACATTTCCAGCAGCTCTGCCGGGCCATGGATGTCCTGCTCCCGCAGGCGGAGGCCCTGGGCGTGCAGCTCGGACTTGAAAATCTGCCAACCTACGAGGCCATGCCCAACGAGGGCGAAATGGATGTCCTCCTGCAACGCTACCCCTCGCCGTCCCTCAAGTACTGGCACGACCTCGGCCACGCCCAAATTCGCGAAAACCTCGGCCTGATTTCCCACGAGCGCTGGCTGGCCAAACTCGCCCCCGCCCTCGGCGGCATGCACATCCACGACGTCGCCCACCTGATCCAGGACCACGTCATGCCCCCCGTCGGCGACCTCGGCCTCGCCCGTTTCCGTCCCTTCGCCGTCCCCGGCATCCCCCTCGTGCTGGAGCCCTCCAGCCGCGCCACCCCCGAAGACGTGGCCCTCGGACTCGCCTGGATGAAACACTGGTGGGACGACGCGCCGGAACCCGAGCCGATCGCCCCCCCTTCCCCGCCCCCCGGAACTCCCGCAACATGAAACGCATCCTGATCACCGGTGCCAACGGTTTCGTCGGCAAACACGCCGTCCGCGAATTTAAACAACACGGCTACGAAGTCTTCGAAGGCCTCGGCCCGAGCGGACATCCCGCCCACCCCCATCAGGTGCCTTTCAATCTTCTCCATTACGAGATCATCCGCTTTCTGGTGGATCAGATCCGCCCCGACTGCTGCCTCCACCTCGCCGGTCAGGCCCACATCCCCTTCTGCCGCGAGGATCCGGTCACCGCCAACGACCTGAACGTCACCGGCACCGTCCGCCTGCTGGAGGCCTTCCGCCGCCATCGCCCCGAGGCCAGAGTCGTGATCGTCACCTCCGCCGAAGTCTACGGCCAAGTGCCCTCCGGTCACCTCGTGAGCGAAAAAGATCCGCTCACCCCCACCACTCTCTACGGCATCACCAAACAGGCGGCCGACGAAGCGTCGCTGGCCTTCGCCACCCAACTGGGCCTGAATGTGATGACCGCCCGCCCCTGGAACCACATCGGCCCCGGACAGCACCCACGTTTCGTCGCCTCCGCCTTCGCGCGGCAGTTTGCCGACTTCGTCAAGGGCGCTCCCGCCCAGATGCGCACCGGCAACCTCGACAGCCGCCGCGACTTCACCGACGTGCGCGACATTGTGCGCGGCTACCGCCTGCTCGTCGAACACGGCGAGCCAGGCCAGGCCTACAACCTCGCCTCCAGCCGCCTCCGCCCGGTGCGCGACCTCATCGAGGGCTTTTCCGACATCACGGGCGTACGCCCCCGCCTCGAAACCGACCCCGCCCTCTACCGCCCCACCGATGCCAGCCCCCATCTCGACACGCAGAAAATCGCCGCCGCCTGCGGTTGGAAAGCGGAAATCCCCCTCGAGCAGTCGCTGCGCGACATCCTGGGCGAGTTGGTCTCGCCCGCCTGATCATGTCCGATGAACTAACCAGCCTTCCCCATTCTCATACCCCGCGACTGGACGCCTGGCGACTGCGGGTCACACGGCGTTTCAGCGGGAAAGTACGGATTGTTCTCACCCGCAACCGCCGCTCCATGGTCAGCATTCGCCGTCTCGCCGGCGGCAAAGTGGAGCTGCGCCTGCAAATGGGCTTCGAGGACGCCCCGGACTCGATCCTGGAGGACCTGGAGGAGGTCATCGACTTAAACCGCAGCGCCGCCTGGAAACGGGTCTGTGCCCACGCCCGCACCATGTCGGTGGAGAAATACATCCCCTCCCCGACCCGGAACATCCGTCCGCACACGAAGGGACGCTGTTTCGACCTTCAGGATATCCTCGACGAGGTCAACGCCGAGTTTTTCCGCGCCGAACTTGAGGCCCGCATCACCTGGTCCAGCCTCAAGCCCGCGCGGAAGGGCCGTCGCCGCAGCCGGAGCCTCCAGTTCGGCGTGTGGGACGAAACCCGCCGACTGATCCGGGTGCATCCGGGACTCGACGACCCCAGCGTGCCCCGCGCCTTCATGCGCTACCTCGTGTACCACGAGTTGTGCCACGCGGCGGCGCCGCCGAAAGCCGGCGAAAACGGACTCCGCCGCATTCATCATCCTCAGTTCCGCGAACTGGAGCACCGTTTCCCCAAGTGGCAGGAGATGGAGAAACTCGGCAAAGTCCTCTTCGAGCGCATCACCAGCGAGCGCCAGATCCCGACACGAAGCACCAAACGATGACGCGACATCCAAACATCAAGGCGGGCCACCCGTCCGCCGAATGTCGTTGAAGGAATCAATCCTTACGTTCCCCGAATACTGCCCCAAGTGACCATCGCCCTTGGGATCGTGAGTGAACAGCGCTAAAACGCTGACATAGCTTCCGTTGAAGCGGGCCAAGTCATTTGCCATTTCGGCAGGAAAGTCGAACCAAAGGGCATTCTGGGGTATAAACGCCTCTTTGTGTTCACGCGAGAGGTACAGGGCATTCCCCTCGAAAGCCAAATTCAAAAAACCCGCGGTGCTGACGCGATGCCCATGGAACATGCGCGGGTTCGCGATGAGTTCGACCATCGAAACCGGCGACAAGGCCGCAGGATCATACACATCCTGAAGTTCAGCCTGTCGGCCACACCCGGCGAATGAAACAAGCAACAAAAGGGCAATACCTGGTTTTATCATGGTTCGTGGTCCTCGTGCGAAAACGCATATTACAGGGAGGGGGTAACAGGTGCAAGCCCAGACCTTTATTCCAAACTGGAAATGAAAATGCGTCGAGACTCTGATTCCTCCGTGTCCCCCAGACCTCAGTTTGACGACCATACAGAGCGGTTTGTATCGCACGTTCAACTGTGCGTGCGGAAAGACATGCCGTGCGGGCCGAAGGTCCGCGCCGATACCAAGCCCAGTCCGTTTGCGGGCTGAAAGTCCGCGAACGGGCTGGGTCACGAAACAGAACAAAGGTCGCGGGCTGAAAGTCCGCACAAATCACACGTGCCTGTGGCCGGGGA
>CAZCFM010000042.1:0-21736 GCA_964497855.1 uncultured Verrucomicrobiota bacterium
GCGCCGGCGGGGTCCGCCGGAAGACGGAAATTTCGACGGGCGGGGTCCGCCGTCCTACGGGAAGACGAGGGACCACAATCCAAAGGCCAGCGCCGGCGGGGTCCGCCGGAAGACGGAAATTTCGACGGGCGGGGTCCGCCGTCCCACGGGAAGAGGGGACCACAATCCCGCAGCGATCAGAACATCTGATCTTTGAAGAATTGGATGCAGAATCGGAGGAGCAGCCAGAAGGTGATGAACATCAGCCAGCGCAGGGATCTTTCGGAGCTTTCGAGGGGTCGGCGGGTTTGGGCGCGGGTGGCGGAGGGGGGGCGTTTGAGTTTGTAGCGGAGGGGAGGGGCGCCGGGCGGGACCTGACGGCGGACCTGTTCGCAGAGGTGGTGAAGAAGGAGATAGGGCGCGTGGGGGAGGCGGCTGCGGAGTTCGGCGAAGCGGAGAAGGGCGTCGGGATCGGGCGGTTGGGCGCGGAGATGTTTGCCGAGGCTGGGCAGGATGCGGCGGAGGGCTTCTTCGCGGGGGTTGCTCCAGTAGTCCTCGTCCGGGGTTTTCAGGAGGTCGTGATGGAGGGAGAGCCGTTCATGGAAAAGGTCGGTTTTGTCGAGAAGAAGGGCGGCGCTGCAACTCAGGGTGGCGAGATAACGGGTGCAATTGCTGCGGGGGAGTTTTTCGAGTCCGTGCTGGCAGAGGGCCTCAATGTTGCGGAGGCGCTCGCGCTGGTGTTCGCTCAGGGCACGGGGCGGGTACTTGTGGATGCCGACGATCTCGCTGAGTCCGATGACGGCGTTGGTGAGCATGTGGGTGGCCAGGTCGGGACGTTTCCACCAGTCCTTCAGTATGGCGTCGAAGAGGGGGATGAGCGGTGCCTGGATGCTTCGGAAAATGAGCAGCGAGAGGCCGGCGTCCCAGAGGCGGGTGTCGCGGAGGCGTTGTTCGAGGGGAAGCTTTTGCCAGAGTTTCCAGGCGAGGTCGTGGGTGGGTTTGTGGATGAGAGCTTCGAGCACGGCGGCGATGAGGCCATCGGCGTCGGGATGGGTGCGCAGAATCCCGATCCAGGCGGCGGGCCGGGGTTTTGCGCCGCTGGCGATGAGGTTTTGCAGGACCCAGGGTTTGAGTGGACGCCCGGCCTTCAGGTGGGCGAAGACGGTATTGGCAAGGTCGCGGACCTTGCGGAGGTCGGTGTCGAGGGCGAGGGCCTGCCAGACGTGCTCGTCGGACCAGTCCTGCCCGGGGTCGGGGCGGGACCAGAGGTCGAGGGCGAGGGCGATGGCTTCGTGGCGTTGATGGCGGCGGGCGTGGAGGAGGGCGCGGCGGGCGATCAGATAGGACGCGGCGGGGTCGACGGGTTCGTAGAGGTCGAGAATGCGTTCGGCTTCGTCGTAGTCCTTGCGTTCCAGGCAGCGGTCGGCGTAGGTGAGCATGACGCGTCCGTTGCGGGGGAAGGTGGCGGTGAGTTCGGCCCATTCGCGGTCGAGGGCCTCGTTTTTTTCGCCGCAGTTTTCGAGGACCTGAAGGCGGCGGACGCGCCAGTCGAGCTGGTGGGCGCAGGCCTCGGGGATGCTGTGGAGGGCCTCGCGGGCTTCGCGGAGACTGCCGGCTTCTTCGAGGAGGTCCAGATAGAGCATCCAGCCCCAGGCGTAGTCGGGGTGTCGTTGGAGCGTTTCGCGCAGGAGGTTCCGGGCTTCGACGGGACGATTTTCCTGTTGCAGAATCCAGGCGAGGCGGCCTTGGACGGCCCATTCGTTGTCCTCGCGTCCGGCAAAGGTTTCCAGCAGGCTGCGGGCTTCGGCGGGACGGCCTTGCTGGGTGAGATGTGCGGCAAGTTGGTCGGCGGCGGCGAAGAGGCTGGCATTGTGACGGAGGGCTTCGCGGTAGGCGGCCTCGATGTCGGCGGGGGGGCGGTGGAGGGATTCGAGGGTGTTGCCGTGCAGGAAATGCAGCCAGGCCCCTTCGGAAAATTCATCGAGGAGTCGGCGGGCCTCGGCGAGGGCTTCTTCGTTGCGGCCGAGTTGCAGCAGGAGGCGCAGGTGGCGTTCGGCGAGGTGCAGGTCGCTGTCGAGCAGGTTGCGGGCGGCGCGGAGGACCTTTTCGGCTTCTTCCGGGGCCTGGTGATCGAGGTGGAAATCGGCGAGGGCCTCCCAGGCGGCGGCGCGCTGGGGCTGAAGATCGCGTCCGGTTTCGAGCAGGGCGAGGGCCGTGGCATCGTCCCCGCGCCAGGCGGCGAGGCGGGAGAGTTCGAGACGGGCGTCGGGATGAAGAGGGCTGCGGTCGAGGAAGGCGCGGAAAGCGGCTTCGGCTTCGGGCAGTTCACCGAGACGGAGGAGGGCAGTGGCATGAAGAAAGGGGAAAACGCGGAGCGCGGGGTGATCGCGCAGACCCTGGGCGGCGAGGTCGCGGGCCTGCCGCAGATCTTCCGCGCCGCGGGCATAGACGAGGTGGAGCTGAACGGCGATGTGCAGGAGGCGTCCGTCGCCAGGGCGTTCGGCGCGGAAGTCGTCGAGCAGCAGAAGGGCAAAGGGGAGGCCACCGGCGGCGGCGGAGGCGACGAAGAAACGAATGAGGGCTTCGGATTCGCAGCCGCGGGCGCGGAGGTCGGCGGCGAGGTGTCGGAAGGCGTTCATGCGTTCGGCGGCGGGACGGCTGTCGATGAGCCCGATCCAGTCGTGGAGGAGTCCGCTGTCGTTGACGTGGCGGAGGAGGGCGTCGTGCAGGAGGGCGAGGGCGTTGGCGTGGTCGCGGCGGGCTTCGAGGCGCAGGAGGGCGGAGGTGGGGAAGGCGCGGAGGCGGACGTCCTGGAGGAGCTGGTCGATTTCCTGTTCGACGGCCGGGCGGGCGGCGGGGGGCTGACAGGCGAGGGCGTCGAGGCGGAGATGGGCGAGGTGGATGCGTTTGTCGACGTTGTCGGGGTCGTCGCGGAGCCAGTTGCGGAGGGCGTTTTCGATGATGCCGTTGTGGAAGCTGTTGCTGAGGTGGTCGATCCAGATGTCGAAAAAGCCCTCGTGTTCGGGCTGGCGTCGGTGGAGGCGCTCGGCCTCCTGGAGGGCGCGGGACTGGCCATCGACGGCGATGAGTTGCTGGAGAAAAGTGCGGGCGGTCTGGGGGTCGTTTGGATTGAGCCGGCATTCCTCGCGGAGGGCGTTGAGGGCGTTTTGGTTTTCGCCGCGGGCTTCGGCGAGGAGGATTTCCGCGCGGCGCAGCCAGGAGGATGCGGGCAGGCGGCGCAGGGCGTCGAGGCAGCGCCGCGCCTCCGCCCAATCGCCTTCGCCGCAGGTGACGCCGATGGCGTGGTGAAGCAGGGCGGGATTGTCGGGCAGGAGGCGGAGGGCTTCGTGCAGGGCGTCGCGGGCTTCGCGGGGACGTCCGGCTTCGGCAAGGGCTTCGTGCAGGGTGATCCAGGCGATGGCGGAGCCCTCGGCGCGTCCGGCATGGTCGGCGCGATGGCGCAAAAAGGCGAGGCCGCTTTCCGCGTCGCCGGAGAGGAAGTGGACGCGGAAAACGGCATCGGCGTAATGGGCGTTTTCGGCGGCGAGGGTGGCGGCGATGCGATGGGGCAGGCGGGCGGCGATCAGGTCGCCCTTGCGCCAGAGGATATCGCCGAGGATGTGCCAGAGTTCGGCTTCGTAGGGGGCGCGGCGGAGACCGAGGCGGAGGCGGGAGAGGGCGTGTTCGGCGCCATCGCTGGTCAGTCCGCTCATGTCGGCGTGACGTGCGAGCCACACCGGATTGTGGAGGCGCGCGCCACTGGGGCCGCGTCGTCGGTCTTCCTCCAGGAGGGAGGCGTAGAGCTGGGTGAGGAGGCGGGAGTTGCCTCGGCTGTGGCAGGCGTGCAGGAGATCGAGGCGCAGGTGGAAATTGCCGGGAATCTGGTTCAGAAGGGACTGGAGGCGTCCGGTGGCACCACCGCCGCGTCCGCTTTGGACGAGATGGAGGGCGGAGGCGCGGAGGGCGAAGGGATGGCGGGGAAAGCGGCTCCAGAGTTGTTGGACCTGGGGCTGTCCGGCGCGGGCGCCGTGCTGGCGGATGTTTTCGCACATCTCCAGATAGAGGCGGTAGGGTTCGCGGTCGGTTTCCGGAATGAGGTCGCGAATGTGGGGGAGCTGCTCGGGCGAGGCCAGAATCAAGCCCTGGGGACCGAAGGGGCTTTCGCCGAGGCCGAGGTCGTCGAGGAAGACGCGTTCGAGGCGGTGGGCGGAGGGATCGTGGATGATGAGCATGCCCTGGGCGGGGTCGGCACCGATGGCGGCCATGGCGTGGGCCCAGTTTTCGCCGCGGGTGAGGAAGACAAAGCCGTGGCCGGCGTGGAGGAGGGCGAGGGCTGTTTCGCGGCGGACGATGAAGGGGAGGAGTTCGAGGCCGGCGTGTTCGCGAAGCCAGGCGGAGCAGGCGGGGATGGCGGTGCCGTCGTAGGTCAGGTCGGCGGAGAGGCGGGAGGCGTCGACCTGCGGATGGAGGGTGGCGAGGGAGCAGGGGAGGCAGGTGTTGCGGGTTTGCCAGACGGGGGAGTGGGGAACACGGAGGACGGGGGCGGGAGGGTGGTTGCGCAGGTTTTCGGCGAGGCGGCGATGCCAGGGGCTGCGCAGGGATTCGGCGGCGGCAAGGGTGGCGGGGATGTCGCCGCGCTGGGTGGCGAGGTCGAGGCGGAGGATTTCGATGCGCTGGCGCGCGGCGCTGTCGGCAAGGGGGGCGGTGGCGGGGAGGTCTGCGAGTTGGAGGTCGGCATCGGCGAGGCGGCGATCGCGGGCGGAGCCTTCTTCGCGTTCGGCGAGCAGGAGGGTGGTGTGGAGGCGGAGGCAGGCGATGTCCCAGGTGGGCTGGGGGAGGCGGGCGGTGTCGGCAAGCCAGGCGTCGAGCTGTCCGAGGCGGAGGGCGAGACGGAAGCGGAGGTGCTGGACGGCGAAGAGCCAGGGGAGTTGCTGGGCGGCTTCGGCGGCGGAGACGGAGGCTTCGCTCCAGTGGTCGCGATGAAAAGCGGCTTCCCCGCGGAGGAGGGCGAACCAGCCGGGGTCGTGGGCGGCGAGCGGGGCGGCGCGGGAGAGGAGGGTGTCGACGCTGGCATGATCGCGGAGGGCGGCGCGGGCGCAGAGGGGAATGCCGATCCAGGTCAATTGTTGACGCGGGGAAGCGTTGGGAAGCTCCGGAAGATCCTGATGAAGGCGCAGGAGATCCAGCAGGCTGCGGCGGGGAGAGAGGGATGGCTCGGCGAAGATGCGGACCAGCGGGTGGGTGCGATCCCGGCGATGGGCTTCGCGGAACAGAACCAGAGCGTGGGCATCGCCGCCGAGGCGGGAAGCCAGACGGGCGGCCTGAACGAGAGAGGTCAGGTCAAGGTCTTCCGGGATCTGCCGGGCCTCCCAGAGAGGGCGGGTCAACGCATACGCTTCGGCGTGGCGACCGATTTCAAGCAGTTCACAACAGGAGGCGGCGAGGTCGGCAGAGATCGAGGAAGACATTCGGGGAGTTTCCGAGAGTCGGAAGAACGGAACAAACCGTTTTCCGACTCTCGGGAAGGTCTTAGGACCCGCTGAGTCCTTCGATGATGCCTACGAGCGGGAGGAAGAGGGAGATGACGATCACGCCGACGATCAAGGCGAGGAACACGATGAGCAAGGGTTCGATGATGGAGGTCAGGCCGGCCACGGCGTTGTCGACTTCGTCTTCGAAGTTGTCGGCGATGCGGCGGAGCATGTTGGGGAGTTCGCCGGTTTCTTCGCCGACTTCGACCATGGAGATGACCATGGGGGGGAAGATGCCGGTGGAGGCGAGGGTGGGGGCGATGTTTTCGCCTTCTTTCACGGCGTCGTGCACGACATGCACGGCGGTTTCGATGACGGCGTTGCCGGAGGTTTCACCGACGATGGTGAGGGCCTGGAGCACGGGCACGCCGGAGTCCATCAGTTCGCCCAGGGTGCGGGTGAAGCGGGCGATGGAGCTTTTCATGAACAGGGAGCCGAAGAGCGGCATGTGCAGCTTGGTCCAGTCGATGACGTAGGCCCCCTTGGGGGTTTTTTTCCAGAATTTGAGGGCGACAACGATGGCACCCACGACCAGGAGCATTGCCGGACCGACCACAACAAAGTTTTTGGAGACGACGGTGACCGCGCGGGTAAGGGCGGGCAGGGGTTTGCCCTGCATGATGTCGGCGAAGATTTTTTCAAATTTCGGGATGATGACGATCATGAGGAAGGTCAGAATTGCCAGAGCCATCGTGAGGACGACGATGGGGTAGGTCATGGCGCTTTTGACTTTGTTTTTGATCTTCTGGACCTTTTCCATGAACTCGGCGAGGCTGACGAGCACCTTGTCGAGGACGCCGCCGACTTCACCGGCTTTGACCATGTTGACGTAGAGTTTGTCGAAGATACGGGGGTGCTGCACGAGGGCTTCGGCGAAGTTGCTGCCGCTTTCGATCGCGTCGCCCATGTCGGCCAGGGCTTTGCGGAGCATGGGATTTTTTTCCTGGCGGCCGAGGACCTTGAGGCCGCGGACGAGGGGGAGGCCGGCATTGACGAGGGTGGCGAGCTGGCGGGTGAAGGACATCAGCTGTTTGGGGGAGACCTTCTGGAGGAAGGCCGGCATGGTGACTTCTTTGCGGACATTCTCGTTTGTGGTGGCGGAGGCGCTCCGTTTGGCCTTGCCTGTGCCGGTTGCGGCGGCGGGGCCGCCCGCGTCGCTGACGGATGTGGGGAATAGGCCCTTATCGCGGAGCATTTTCTGGGCGGCGGCTTCGTCGGCAGCATCCACACTTCCGGTGAATTCTTTGCCTTTTTGGTCAACGGCGCTGAAGCGATATTTGGGCATGGCTACATTTCCTGCAAAACGAGGTGGATTTGAATAAAAGGGAATAGGTTGTGTCAGTCTAGTGGAAAAAAGGGGGGAGAAGCAAGAAGGAAAGCCGTCCGGGAAGAAGTTTAGGTGTATTTAACAATTTCTTCCAGGGTGGTGAATCCGTCAAGGACGCAGCGGATGCCATCTTCGCGGAGGATGCGCATGCCCAGTTCGCGGGCCCGGTCGCGGATGACCATGGTGGGGCGTTTTTGGGTGATGAGGGTGCGGATGGGGTCGGTGATTTTCAGGTATTCGTAGATGCCGCGGCGTCCGCGATAGCCCGTTTTGTGGCAGTTGTCGCAGCCGGATCCGAAATAGAAGGGCTGGCCGCCGACGGATTCCTGGGTGAGGCCGAGGGACTTGAGCTGGAGGGCATCCGGATGGAAGGGGGTTTTGCACTCTTTGCAGATCATACGCACGAGGCGGGTGCCCAGGACGGACTGGAGGGTGGAGGCAATCAAAAAGGGCTCGATGCCCATATCGATGAGACGGGTGATGGCACCCGAGCTGTCGTTGGTGTGCAGGGTGCTGAACACCAGGTGGCCAGTGAGGGAGGCCTGGATGGCGATTTGGGCGGTTTCGAAGTCGCGGACTTCGCCGACGAGGATGACGTCCGGGTCCTGACGCATGAAGGCGCGGAGAATGTTGGCGAAGGTGAGGTTGATGCGGTGGTTGGCGTTGATCTGGACGATGCCATCGATGTTGTATTCGACGGGTTCCTCGGCGGTGAGGATTTTGGTGCCGACTTCGTTGCGGCGTCCGAGGGCGGCGTAGAGAGTGGTGGTTTTACCGGAGCCGGTGGGGCCGGTGACGAGGATGATGCCGTTGGGCATGTTGATGTCTTCCGTGAAGGAATTGTAGACATCGTCGGGCATGCCGAGGCGTTCGAGTTCGAGGCCGACGGCGCTTTGGTCGAGCACGCGGAGCACGACGGATTCGCCGAACTGGGTGGGAAGGGTGGATACGCGGAAGTCGACGGGGCGGCCGGCGATGTTGAGCTGGAGGCGTCCGTCCTGAGGGAGGCGGCGTTCGGAGATGTCGAGGCCGGACATGACCTTGACGCGGGAGATGACGGGAAGGGCCAGGTGTTTGGGCGGGGGGGCCATCTCGTAGAGGGCGCCGTCGACGCGGTAGCGGATTTTGAATTCGTGTTCGAAGGGCTCGAAATGGATGTCGGAGGCGCGGTCCTGCACGGCCTGGTAGAGGACGAGGTTGACGAAGCGGATGACGGGGGCGGCGTTTGCGGAGCTGGCGATATCCTCTTCGGTGAGGTTGGTGGTGCCGGGGCCAATGGTGCCGGCGTCCTCGAGTTCCTGTTCCAGTTCGGAGAGCATGTTGCCGACGGAGGCGTCGCTGTCGTCGGCGTAGTAGCGGACGAGGTGGTCTTTGATTTCGCGTTCAGAGGCAACCACGAAAGTGACATCGCGGGCGAGAACGAAGCGCAGTTCGTCGACGATTTCCGGGGTGATAAATTCGCAGGTGGCGAGTTCGAGGGTGACGGCGTCGGCGTTGACGGGAACGAGGTTGTACATCCGGGCCAGGGAGGCGGGGAGGAGGCGGATGTGTTCGGGTTTGACGGTGTGGCGGCTGAGGTCGAGCACGCGGACGCCCATGAGCAGGGCCTGCTGTTCCATGAGGGAGTCCTCGGTCATGATTTCCATGTCGAGGATGATGCGGCGAATGGCGCGACCGGTGCGGGTGTGTTCGTCGAGAACCTCGTCCGCCTGGGTCTGCGTGACGTAGCCGTGGTCGAGCAGATGATCGAGGAGCAAGTCGGAGTGTTGGATTTCGGCCATGGTTCGGGAGAGGGGGAAGGGGGTTATTTGCCGGTTTGAATCTTGAGGGCCAGGGATTCCGGATCGTTGGCCTTGAGGATCATGTTTTCGAAGCTGATGACGCCCTGTTTGTAGAGGTTGTGCAGGGAGGAGTCGAGGGTGATCATCCCGTGCCGGGCGCCGGTCTGAATGTCGGAGGTGATGCGGAAGGTTTTGTTGTCGCGGATCAGGGCCTGGATGCCGGGGGTGGTGATCATGATTTCGAAGGCGGCGACGCGGCCGGTCTTGTCGGCGCGGGGGAGCAGCACCTGGGAAATGACGGCTTGCAGGGTGGAGGCGAGCTGGGTGCGAATCTGCTCCTGCTGGGTGGTCGGGAAGGCGTCCACGATGCGGTCCACGGTGCGCGCGGCCCCGGTGGTGTGCAGGGTGGCAAAGACCAGGTGTCCGGTTTCCGCCGCCGTGATGGCCGCCTCCATGGTTTCCAAGTCGCGCATTTCGCCGACGAGAATGACGTCCGGGTCCTGGCGCAGGGCGCTGATGAGCGCCTGGCGGAAGGAGCCCACGTCCACGCCCAGTTCGCGCTGAATGACGAGGCTGGTTTTGTGTTCGTGGTAGAACTCGATCGGGTCCTCGACGGTGATGATATGGCAGTCGCGCTCCTGGTTGATGATGTTGATCATGCTGGCCAGGGTGGTGGATTTGCCGGAGCCGGTGGGGCCGGTGACGAGAATGAGGCCCTTGGGCTTGTAGAGCAGTTCCTTGGCCTGGGGAGGAAGGCCGATTTGATCCAGAGTGAGGAGTGTTTTCGGAATCTGACGGAGCACCATGCCCACTGCGCCTTTCTGGCGGAACACGCTCACACGGAAACGGGCCAGTTCCTTGAAGCCGAAGCCAAAGTCCGCGCCGCCGGTTTCCATCAAATGACGGATCGTGTCCTCGCTGGTTACCGAACGCATGAGGCGCTCCGTGTCTTCCGGGCGCAGCGGCTCGGTGTCCAGGGGACTCAGCCCGCCATTGATGCGGAGCACGGGGGGGCTTTTGACCTCCAGGTGCAAGTCGGACGCGCCCTCTTCCACCACGAGGGTGAGAAGGTCGTCCATGTTGACATCTTTTGCGGCAATCGTCATTCGGCATCTCCCATGGTCACACGGAATACTTCTTCAAAGGTGGTCAGACCGGCCACCACTTTCCGCAGTCCATCCTCGCGGAGGGTGCGCATGCCCAGTTCGCGAGCGCGTTTGCGGAGTTCGGTGGAATTGACCTGCTGGTAAATCAGATGCTGAACTTCGTCGGTGATGACGAAAATCTCGAAAATGCCGATACGTCCGGCGTAACCGGTATAGGAGCAGTTGGGGCATCCGGTGCCGCGTTTGAGCTGGAGGTTGTCGACCTGTCCGGCCAGTCCCCCGAGGAGGCGCAGTTCGCGGTCGGTCGGCGTGTAGGGCTCGGCGCATTTGCTGCAGATTTTGCGGATGAGTCGCTGGGCCATGATGCCGCGGATGGAGGAGGCGGCCAGGAAGGGCTTGACCCCGATGTCGATCAGTCGGGTGACCGCGCCGGGGGCGTCGTTGGTGTGCAGGGTGCTGAACACGAGGTGACCGGTGAGCGAGGCGTTGACGGCGATTTCGGCGGTTTCCAAGTCGCGGATTTCCCCGATCATCACGATGTTGGGGGCCTGGCGGAGGATGGAGCGCAGGGCCGCGCCGAAGGTGAGGCCGATGTCCGCGCGGACCTGCACCTGGTTGATGCCGCTGAGAACGTATTCCACCGGGTCCTCCACGGTGATGATCTTGCGGTCCGGCTTGTTGATCTCGTTCAGACAGGAGTAGAGCGTGGTCGTTTTGCCGGAGCCGGTGGGTCCGGTCACGAGCACAATGCCGTCGGCGAGGGCGATAAGGGAGCGGAAGGTCTGCTGGTCGTCGGTGAAAAAGCCCAGTTCGGGAAGGCCGAGGCGCAGGCCTTCTTTGTCCAGAATACGCATGACGACGGATTCGCCGTGGCTGGAGGGGACGACCGAGACGCGCAAGTCGAGGTCGCGGCCCATGACGTTGATCTGGATACGACCGTCCTGGCAGACGCGTTTTTCCGCGATCTTCATGTTGGACATGATCTTGATGCGCTGAACGATGGCGGATTGCAGGCGTTTGGGCGGGCTGTCCACTTCCTGGAGCACGCCGTCGATGCGGTAGCGCACGCGGAGTTTCTTTTCCATGGGCTCGACGTGAATGTCGGACGCGCGTTTGCGGAAGGCCTCGATGATGATCAGGCTGACGAGTTTGATGATGGGGGCGTCTTCTTCGGTGGATTCCTCCGAGTCGCCAAAGAGTTCCTGCGTTTCGTCGGTGGCGATGCCAGCAATTGTGGCTTCAGTGAGTTCCTGGAGGGCGCTGCCGAAACGCCCGCCACCGCCGCCGCTGTAGAAGAGGTTGATCGCGGATTTGATTTCCTTGGCGGAGGCCACCACGGGAACGATGTCAAAGGGCAGGGAGTAGCGCAGGCTGTCGATCGTGTCCAGGTCCTGCGGATCGGAAATGGCGATGGTGAGTTCGTTGCCGTGTTTCCAGACGGGCAGCACGCCGTAGCGGCGGGCGAGTTCGGCGGGAAGGCAGTCGATGACCTCTTGTTCCACGTCTACCTGGCGGAGGGACACCATTTCCATGCCATAGTGTTCGGCGATGGTGCGGGTGATCTCCTCGGCGGTGATCATCCCGGATTCCTCCAGCACATCGGTCACACTCATGCCGCGCTCGTCGGCCAGATAGGCCGCTTTTTCGGCGATGGCTTCATCGATCAGTCCTGCGCTGCGCAGGGTCTCCAGTGTGTATTCGTCTTTGGGGGTCAAAGCGGTTTCCTTTTCGTTGGGGGGAGGGTTCGGGCTCCGGGCTCACGCTAGAACATCGGATTAGCCTTGCGCAAGCTTTACTTTCAGGAGTTCCTGTACGATTTGCGGGTTGGCTTTGCCTTTGCTGAGGCGCATGACCTGTCCGGTGAGGAACTGCAAGGCCGCCGCCTTGCCATTGCGGAAGTCGGCCACAGGGCCGGGATGTGCGGCGATAACGCCTTCGACAATGGGCTCGATTTCGGAGCTGTCGCTGACCTGGGCCCAGCCGCGGGCGCGTACCAGCTCTTCGGGATCACCGCCCTCTTCGACCAGCACGGCAAAGACGTTCTTGGCCTTGGGGAAGTTGAGGATTTTGTTCTCCACCAGCGCGATGATGCGGCCCAGGGCCTCCGGCGTCACCTTCAGGCTGCCGGGACCTTCGTCGCTGCCCGCGAGCACGCGCAGGACCTCGGTCATCACCCAGTTGGCGGCGGCTTTGGGGTTGCCGCAGACGGCCGTGGCGCGCTCGAAATAGTCCGCCACCTCCTTGTCGGCCACCAGCACGCCCGCGTCGTAGTCGGAGAGGCCAAAGGCCTCGATGTAGCGCTGCTTGCGGCGCTGGGGCAGTTCCGGAAGCTCCGCGCGCCATGCCTCGACCTGCACGGGATCGAGAACAATCGCGGCGAGGTCGGGACAGGGGAAATAGCGGTAATCGTGCGCGTCCTCTTTGCTGCGCATGGAGGTTGTCACCCCGCGTTCGTCGTCCCAGCGGCGCGTCTCCTGCTGCAAGGGCGTTCCGTCCAGCAGGGCCTTGGACTGGCGCCGGATTTCGTAGGCCGCCGCACGGTGTACCCCGCGGAAGGTGTTCATGTTCTTGATTTCGGCCTTCACGCCCAGGGTCGCGCTGTCGGCGGCCGCCACACTGACGTTGACGTCGCAGCGGATGTTGCCCAGCTCCAGATTGCAGTCGCTCACGCCGCCGTATTGCAGGATGCGTTTGAGCGCGGTCAGGTAGGCGAAGGCTTCGTCCTCGCTGTGCAGGTCGGGCTCGCTGACAATCTCCATCAGCGGCGTTCCCGCCCGGTTGTAGTCGATGCCGCTGGCCCCGCGCAGATGCGTCGATTTGCCCACGTCCTCCTCGAGGTGGATGCGGTTGATGCGGATGAATTTCCGTTCGCCGTTGACCTCGATCTCGATGCCGCCGCCGAGGCAGAGCGGCTGGTCGTATTGGGTGATCTGGTAATTTTTCGGCATGTCGGGGTAGAAATAACTTTTGCGGTCGTGTTTGCTGCGCAGGGCGATGGTGCAGCCCAGCAGCAGGCCTGACTGCACGGTTTTGCGGACGGCTTCGCGGTTGAGCACGGGCAGCGCTCCGGGATAGCCCATGCAGACCGGGCAGACGCGGGTGTTGGGCGGCGCGGCGGAGTCGACGGGGCATCCGCACCAGATTTTGCTGCGGGTGTTGAGTTGGACGTGGGTTTCGAGGCCGATGGTGGGAAGGAGTTTCATGGAGGGCGTCCCGGACTTACAGCTGGGGTTTGAGGGTGTGCCAGGATGTGGACTGCTCGTAGGCCTGGGCGAGTTGCAGGATGCGTTCCTCCGCGAAGGCGGGGCCGAGGATTTGCAGGCCGATGGGCAGACCGGCGGAACTCATGCCGCAGGGCAGCGAAAGGCCGCAGCCGCCCGCGAGGTTGCTGGGAATCGTGCAGATGTCGCCGAGGTACATGGTGAGCGGATCGTCGACCTCCTCGCCGATGCGGAACGCGGGCGTCGGTGCCACCGGCGTGAGCAGGGCGTCGCAGCGGGAGAACACCGCCGCGAAATCGCGGGAGATCAGGGCGCGGGCTTTGAGGGCCTTCACGTAGTAGGCGTCGTAGTAGCCGGAGCTGAGGACGTAGGTTCCGAGCAGAATGCGGCGCTTCACCTCGTTGCCGAAGCGGGCGTCGCGCGTTTTGCGCATCAGGCTCACTGGATCGTCGGCCTCGACGCGGTTGCCGTAGCGGACGCCGTCGAAACGCGCGAGGTTGGCCGAGGCTTCGGCCGGGGCGAGAATGTAATACACGCTGACGGCGTATTTGAGGTGCGGGAAGGAGACGGCGACCGGTTCCGCGCCGAGGGTGACGAGATGATCGATGGCCGTGCGCACGGCGGCGGCGACGTCGGGATGGGTGCCCTGACCAAAAAATTCCTCCGCGATGCCGATTTTCAGGCCGCGGATGTCGCGTCCGAGCGCGGCGGCGTAGTCGGGAACGGGAAGCTGGGCGCTGGTCGTGTCGCGCGGGTCGTGACCGGCGATGACCCCGAGCGTGTCGGCGGCGTCGGCCACCGTTTTGGCCAGCACGCCGACTTGGTCCAGAGAGCTGGCGAAGGCGGTGAGGCCGAAGCGGCTGACGCGTCCGTAGCTGGGTTTGAGGCCGACGCAGCCGCAGAAGGATGCGGGCTGGCGCACGCTGCCGCCGGTGTCGCTGCCGAGGGAGACGATCGCCTCGTCCGCCGCAACGGCCGCCGCCGAACCGCCGCTGGAGCCGCCGGGAACGCAGTCCAGGTTCCAGGGATTGCGGGTGTTGCCGAAGGCGGAATTTTCGGTGCTCGCGCCCATCGCGAACTCGTCCATGTTCACGCGGCCGAAGAGCACGGCCCCGGCGGCGCGAAGTTTGGACACGCTGGTTGCGTCGTAGGGGGCGCGGTAGCCTTCGAGGATTTTCGAGGCGCAGCGGCAGCTTTGGCCCGCGACGTTGAGCAGGTCTTTGATGGCCACAGGAATGCCGAGCAGCGGACCGCGTTCGCCGGCGGCGCGGCGGCGGTCGGCGGCTTCGGCCTGGGCGAGGGCGTCGGCGGGATCGATCTCCAGATACGCGTGAAGCTGGCCATCGACGGCCTGGATGCGACGATGGACGGCGTGGACGATGTCCACCGAGGAGCAGGTTCCGGCGTTGAGTTGGGACTGGAGTTCGCGGAGAGTGAGGCGGGCGAGGTCGCTCATGGGTCAGTCCATCATCTGGGGAACGCGGATGAGCCCCTGCACGTTGGCAGGCGCATTGCGGAGCAGGGCCTCCGGGTCGACGGATTCCGTGACCACGTCTTCCCGCAGCACGTTTTCGAGGGGCAGCGGATGGTACATCGGCTCCAGGCCGCTGAGGTCCAGTTCGTTGAGTTGTTCAACGAAGGCCAGCACATCGTCCAGGTCTTTTTGGAAGTGGGCGGCTTCATTGTCGGTCAGGTCAATCCGCGCCAGCGCGGCCACGCGGCGGACATCAAAAGAGGGAGAGGCGGGAGAAAGGTGCATCTTCCCCCGTTACCGCCCCAGTCCGGGGGAGTCAAGAAGGGGAATTCCTCCGGTATTTATTTCTTCGGTCCCTGTGTGTGGGTCTCGCCCGGAGGTTCCGTCAACAACCACTGCCAGACGGGCAGAATGCGGATGGTTTCGGGGGCATCCAGGCCCTTGGGTGGCCCGGATTCACAGAGAAGCAGGGCCGTGGCGGCGGGACACAAGTTGGAAACGTTGATCCGTTGTGTTCGGGCCGAAGGTCCGAGGCGATACCAGCCCAGTCCGCAGACGGACTGAAGGTCCGTTTGCGGGCTGGGAATGAGTTTCATCCGATGGAACGCGGGCTGAAAGTCCGCGCAAATCACGGCCGCACCCAGGCCCCGGTAATCTGTGCGGACCTACGGCCCGCGACCCTGTGTTGCTCCCCCGAAACCCAGCCCGGGCGCAGGTTCCGCTTGCGCGGCTCCTGCGTCCGGACTGGGCTGGTATTGGCTCGGACCTTCGGCCCGAAATGGCTCAGAAAGATGTGTAACCTCGTCAGGACTGAAGGCCTGGGCAAGACCATGGTCGGCGAGATACAGCTTGTGGAAACTGTAGGGCGCGATCACAGTCTCCATGGCCCGCCCGCGCATGCTCGTCGCCACTTCACGACTCAACATGCGGGCCGAGGAGCCGCTCAAAAACATCTCCACATTCTCGCTGTCGAGCACGCGCCGCGCAAAGCGTTCCCAGCCGGAGACAACTTGGATCTCGTCGAAGCACCAGGTCACTTCGACCCGCTGCCGGAACCCGGGAAAACGCCGATAGTACTCTTTAATTCTGGCGAATGGTTTCCTTGATCCGGTTGTCCATGCCTACCGCTTTAGGCTAAAAGTGGTCTTTTGGCAAGACCGGTATTTATTTCTTCTCAGTCGCCGTCCCATCGACTACGCTGTCGGCATGAAATCTCTTCTCGGAATCCTGTGTCTTTTTCTGGGTGCGATTGCCTCTGCCCAGACGCCGCCCGCCGACCTCACGCTCGTGCTCGAAAACATTCGAGCCCTCGACAACGGACATCATGGACATGTGTACGTCACTCTGCGTCGCGGAGAAAACGGGCCGGTCTTCTCCGCCGCCGCCGACTACAACGAAAGCAGCGTCAATACGGTCACGGTGCAGAAATGGGAGCAGGATGCGGCCACGCTGCGCGCCGAGGTCGAAATCCGCATTGGCCCCGACGGCGCCCGCCGCGGCCGCCCCAATTTCCCCACCCCCGCCGATGTGTTTGCACTCACGATCAGCGCCGAACTCTCCGCCGACGAATGGGCGCCCATCCGCCCCGACCGCGAGGCCTTCATGCCGTCCTGGCGCAAAGACACGCCCCTCGTCGCCGGCAAGCTGCTGCGGGGGCGTTACGAAGGGCAGATCCGCGCCGACGGAAAGGGCGGCGAGGCCCAGCAGATCGAGGGGGCGCTCAGCGGCGCCTGGCGTCCCGCCGCGCACAACGGATGGTCCGCCCTGGGCCCGGCCTGGGTCGAACACACGGGCGAAACCACCCTCCTGAAGGCTTTTCTTCCCGAACAGCGCCGCGTCGAGGGCATCGAGGCCTGGGCCGAAAAAAGCGAAAATCTTCCCCTGGTTGGGGCTGGTAATGTCGTTGTGCGCGTCTCTTCGCCGGACGCGAAAGCCCTGTCCGTGCTTGTGCGCACGGAGCACGGCGATTTCCTGCATTCGCAAACCCTTCCGTTGACGCCCGAGCCCCGCGAACACCGCATCCCTCTGTCCTCCTTTGGCGACCGCTGGCGTCCTTTTCATGGCGAACGGCTGCTGGCCCTGCGCGTCGGTCTGGTGGACGGATCGGGCGTGGGCGTCCGCTCCGTGTCGATCCACGACCTCCGTGTGTTGCCCGGCGAAGCCGCCGCAGCCCCAGACGGGATCACCGTCGTTGTCCGCCCCGAAACCGCTTTTTTGTTTAACGGTGCGGGTGAAATTCCGCCCGGGCTCTTTGGCTTCCACGACGTCAATGAAAGCAACCCCCGCGCGCCGAACGAAGGCGAAGCGGACCCTGTCGAAGAAATGCGGCAGCTCCGTCCCGGTTTGCTGCGTCCGCTGACCCACACGGCCTTCGGACTCGACAAGGTGCCCGACGATCATCTCACCCCCTGGCCGCCGCGCGACAACGTGCCCTGGATGGTCCTCGACGGCGTCTTTGCCCAGCGCGTGGACGCGGCGGATGCGCGCGGACGCGTGATCTGGACCCATACCTCCGATTTGTGGGCCCGTCCGCCGTGGATGGATGCGCCGATGGAGGCCTTCCTGCCGAAGATCGAGGCCTTCTACGCGCAACTGGCCCGCGAAGCCTGGTCCCCGGAACATCCGGAACGCCTGCTGCGCGACCTCGAAGTCTGGAATGAGCCCTTCATGTGGGGACGGCACATCAACATGGGCTTCCGCGTGCCCAAGGGCGTCGTGGATGTGGCCGATGAGACGCAATACGGCTATATTCCCGGCAAACGGGGTTCCGACGCGTGGTCGGAAATTTTCCGGGCCGCACGCCGGGGAGCCAAAGCCGTCAACCCCCATGTCCGCCTCGGCGGACCCTCCGCCCCCGACATTTCGCAGCACGACTACCAGGACTTCCGCAACCACACCCTCCGGATCCTCGAGGCTGTGGGCGGGGAGCTGGACTTCTTCACCGAGCATCACTACGGAGGAAACCCCTTCGTCACCGCCGCCGGCTACGATGTGGTCCGCAGCGCCTTCCAGATGCTGCACGGACGTGTTGTTCCGATTTTCAACACCGAATCCAACGACCTGGGGGCCTCCGACGCCGGAAAAGCCGCCTGGAATCTCGCTGAAATTCTGCACCTGATCCGCACCCAGCCCGACCTCGCGCAGGGCCGCGCCCTGCACGCCTGCTGGAACGGATACCTCAACAACACGGGCGAGGTTCACGCCTGGCAACTCATGGCCCCCCTGCGCGGACGGCTCGTCGATCTGGATGTGGACCAGCCGCGCCTGAGCGCCGTCGCCGCCCATCCCCGCGTCGGCGAACTCGTCATTGTCGGCGTGGACCACGGCGTGGGCGAGAGCGACGTCCGTTTCCCCATGCCGCCCGGTTTCCGCGTGGAGGAACTCACCCTTCTGCTGGCGGAAATGCCCCTGAGCGAAGTCCAGCTCCGCGATGTGGACGGCGCTGGACTTCCGGAGATTCCCGCCGGTAAAACCCGGATCGTCACGCTGCGTCCGGAAGTCCGCGAAGGCTTCCTGCGTTTCCCCTTGCCCGGCCGTTCCGCCTTCCGCGTTCGCATGGCGAAGGAGGGCTACGAGCCCAGCCGCGTGCGGCGTCAGCAGTACACGCCTTTCCCCCGGATCTTTGTGACTCTATCCGAGGGCGAAACGCTGTCCATCGCCTTGGAGCGGAAGATCGAACCTGATCGGCTTTATCTTCGCAGCGTCTACACGGGCAGCATGCGGCTGGCGTTTGATGGGCATCCGCCGATTGACCTCCCGGAGGGGCCCTCCCGTTCGGGACACGCCGAACTGCGCAGCATCGAAATCGCGCCGGAACTCCTCCTTCAGAATCCCCGTCTCATCGCCGGCCCCGGCGGCGCCGAAGTCCTCTCCGTCGGCTGGGTGCTCGAGGAATAGGGGAAAAAGCGCAACGCTCAGACTGCGAATGGAATTTTCAAGCCTTCTTCCCGGGCCAGTTGTGCTTGGAGGGTATCAAATGTCAGGAAGACATCGGAAGCGAGGTGAAGGGCGGTGGCGACATGAAGGAGGTCGGCGAAACGAATCCCCTTCGTCCATGTGTGACGCTCGCTTAAGGCCTCGGCACGTTTATGTACAGAGGGCCAGTCTACAGACATCGTTTCGAGAATGCCGCGTTCCAGATCGTGTTCCTGTTGACGTAAAATCAGCTGGGCAGACTCAAGGGAAAGCCCGATGGTTGGGTGTGATGCGGCCATGCGTGCCTGGAGGCGGATGGATTGCCGGAACTCAAACAAAACCAATGAGCTCACGGGGAGGGCAAAACCCCAAGTACTCGTCCATAGGTCTGCGTGGGGGGAAAAGACGTCCGATCGGTAGAGCGAACACAGAAAGGAGGTTTCCGCAAAGGGGTTCATCCCTGTTGGCCCAGAAGATCGTGTTCGTTGATCGCCTCCAACTGACGGCGGGAAAGGGGCGGCTGGCGAAGGTGTTTTTCACGCCGCGCGGCAAAATCCGGCATCTGGAATGCGGCAGGCACTGGAAGGACGCTGGGGCGGGTCAAAACCGCCACGGGTTGACCCCGTCGACTGATTTCGACCGACTCTCCTTCTTCAAGCCATGCCTCCAGCTTGTGGAAATGATTGCGGAGATCCCGAAGGGTTGCTGTTTTCATGTGGACAAATTATGTCCACAACAGCAGAATGTCAAGGAAACACGAATAGTAAGGGGTACGTGCGGGGAATGCGCGACGCGTTGCGACGTACCCTCCCCTTCTCAGCTACCATTTCCATTTAATCGGAATTGCGCTGATTTGGTGGCCTTCCGTCACTTTTTGGCGAGGGCTTTGAAGATCATTTCGGCGGGGCAGAATCCCGTGAAGGCGCTCTGGATGAGGTTGAGGCCCACGAATACGCTGAGCCAAAGCCAGGCGGGATGGACGAAACGTCCGAGGGTGAAGGAGATCAGCACCATGGTGCCGGCGAGAATGCGGATTTTGTTTTCGATGCACATAGGGAGGGAGGGGTTGGGGGGAGGGGAGAGGTTGGAAGGTTGGAAAGTTGAAGGTTGGAAAGTTGAAGAGAAGAGTTTCTGGTTTTGGTTTCAGGTTTCTGGTTGAAGAGAAGATAAGAGTTTCAGGTTTCAAGTTTCTGGTTTCTGGTTGAAGAGGAAGAGTTTCAAGTTGGGGGTTTTTCTGACCTCTCCCCTCTAAACTCTGAACTCTCACTCCGCAGTCCGCAATTTGTAATTTCCCTACTCGTCACTCGTCACTCGTCATTCGTACTTCTTCCTAAAACCATCTCCTCACTGCGACGTACACATTGCTGTTGTCTTCGAACTGGCCGAAAAAGGTGTGGTCTTCCTGACCGGCGAAGAGGTTGGCTCCGAGGGTGGTGCTGAGGGTGTCGGACCATTTGTACTCCACAGAAGCGCGAAGGTAAAGGTCTTCGTCGGTGGGAGAAAGAAAAAGAAAGCCGGAGAGGATGAGATTTTGGTTCATCATCATGCGGGTAAGGCGGAGGGTGGTGACTTCGCGGAGTTCGTCGCGCGCGGGTTGTCCGGCAGGGAGGCTGCTGCGGTAGTCGTTGTGGTCCTGCATCCATTCGAGGTAGGCCTGGAGTCCGAGGGTGAGGTCGGCGGCGAGTTCGCGGTTGAAGCCGGCGAGGAAACGGGCTTCGGAATTGTTGAGGTCGGGGTTGTTACCGTCGCGGTCTTCGAGCGAGTCGTAGTAGGCGGCTTCGAGGTTGGCGAGTCCGCCGGCGGCGGGAAAGAGGGCGGAGGCGCCCCAGACGCGCAGTTCGGGGAAGAGGGCGATGCCTTGGGGCGCAAAGCCGCCGGGCGATTTCCAGAAGCCCTGGTAGGCGTAGAGGGCGGTTTCGAGGGAGCCGAAGGGGCGGGCGAGGCGGAAGGACCATTCGCCGTCGTCGGGTTCGTCGGCGGGCAGAGGATTCGCGGGGCTGAACATTCCGGGATAGAAGGAGATGCCGTCGCCGTCGAGATAGCGGTCGGCATCGAAACGCGGGGTCCAGACGGCGTCGAAGGTCCAGTCGCCGAGGTAGAGGGCGGACCAGACGGCGTCGGAGGGGGCCTTGAGGTATTCGACGTCGCGGCCGTTGAAGAAGGAGTGCCAGTCTTTGGGGAAAAGGTCGTTAAGGAAGAGGAGGTCGCCGGTGCCCCAGGTGAGGACCTGTCGGCCAATCTTGAGGTCGATGTTGTCGCTGGGACGGGCGGCGATCCAGGCCGTGCGAAGGTCGAGCCATCCGTCGCCGGAATCCAGGTCGATGGAGCCGCGGTCGCGGGCGAGGTCGTCGTAGACCGCGTCGGCCTTGAGGCTGGTGTCGAAGGGGCCGAGGAATTGGCTGTGGCTGAACTGGGCGCGGATTTCGCGGATGGAGGCGGAGTCCTGGCCGGGGTCGGACTGGGTGCGTCCGCCGAGGCGCGACTCGACGAAGCCGCCGGTGGTCTGGGCGTTGAGAAACGGTGCGGCGCAGAGCAGGAGAAGCAGTCCGGATTTCATTGCTGGGCCTCGCGGGGGGGACGGCGCAGGAAACGCTCGCTGAAGATGTTTTCGTTGAGGCCGACATCGTAGCGGATGTTGCTGAAGCTGTTCACGGTTTTGCTTTTGCGGGCAAGGTCTTCGACGGTGGAGACGGTGACGGTGGGGAAGCCCTGGATGACTTCGATTTTGTCGGCGCTCACGCGGCGGTAGACGACACCCTGGGCGTTGGTGTATTCAGCCTTGAGGGGCATGAAGCTGGTTTTGTCGATCCAGACTTCGTAGAACGCGAACTCGACGGAGGCGGGGTCCTTGGGCGTGCTCTTGATGTGATAGGCCGTGTCGGTGGTGGCGACAAGTTCGTGGGTGTCGGCGAGGGGACTGCGTCCGGAGACGTCTTCGTACACGAAGTCGGAGCCGACGAAGGAAGTGCGTTTGTCACCGGGCGCGATGCGGTTGACCTTGCCGATGGAGGGGAGCCAGAGCCAGCGGTCGTCATCTTTGTCGGGGCCGTGTTTCCAGACGAGGTAGGCCATGTTGCGCACATCGGCGGGCTGACGGAAGAAGACGTAGAACTTCTGCGCACCGCCCTCGCCGTTGTGGCGGAGGATGCGGAAGTCGCGCTCGCGGATGCCGCCGTTGGCGTCATGGATTTTCATGTTCACATCCGCCACGCCGTCCTTGCCGGCGTAATACGCGGCCTGCTCGGCCTTGAGAATGATGTCCATGACGGAAGGCGCGCTTTGCGCGAAAGCGGTCGAAGAAAGAATAAAAAGAAGGAGGATGGTTTTCATAAGGTTGAAAGGTTGAAGGTTGAAGAGGAAGAGTTTCAGGTTTCTGGTTGAAGAGGAAGAGTTTCAGGTTTC
>CAZCFM010000042.1:21836-27994 GCA_964497855.1 uncultured Verrucomicrobiota bacterium
GTTTCAGGTTTCTGGTTTCTTCTGCAATCCGCATTCCCCCCACTCGTCACTCGTCATTCGTCACTTAAACAGCCATTTCGGCTTGAGCGAAATGATGGCGGCGAGGATGAAGAGGGTGGCGAGCCAGGAGACGAACATGATGGTGGCGAGGAAGAAGCCGACGGTCTTGTAGGGCATCAGCGGAGCGAGCAGCAGTGGGGTGAAACCGACGGCGATGATGATGGCGTTGCGGCTGATGGCGCGGGCGGGTTCGCGGAACATGAGCGGCGCGGCGGCCTCCCAGCTTCCGTGTTCCTTCACCAGCTCGCGGGCGCGTTCGAGGAAGTGGATCGCGAAGTCCACACTGAGGCCGAGGGTGAGCGAGGAGAGCACAGCCACGGGCATGTCGTAGGCCTTGCCCATCCAGCCAATGAGGCCGTAGGTGAGACCAATGGTCAGGCTGAGCGGAATCATGGAGAGCAGGCCGAATTTCCAGGAGCGGAAGAGGAAGATCATCATCAGCAGGACCACGACGAAGCTGCTGGCGAGGGATTCCATCATGCCGTTGACCATGCGGTCCTGCCAGACGACGTTGAGGTAGGTGAGTCCGGCCCAGTCGCGCTCGAGGGCGACGGGCGGGGGATTGGCGGCCATCCAGCGCTCGACGTCCTCCTTGGCACCGATCATGTTCTGGTTGTCGCCGGAGCTGAGTTGAAGCCAGAGGTTGATGTCGTTGTAGTCGCGGGAGACCATGTGGAAAAGGCTATCCTTTTTCTTCATGCCTTCGAGTTGCAGGAAGACTTCGCCGGCGGCGGAAGCCGTGTCGGGCACGCGGTAAAAGCGTTCCTCGTCCATGCCATCTTTGCCGCGCCGGAGTTCGAGGTGGGCTTTTTTGAGGGCGTCGACGGCGGAGCTGCTCTTGCCGATTTTGCCGACGCTGGCCATGTGCGCCTGCAGGGCTTCAACCCAGCGGAGGACGTCGGGACGTTTGAAGGCGGGGGCCTCGGCGTTGACGCGCAGGGCGCGGACCTGGTCTTCGAGGCGCTCGCCGGCGAGGGCGTCGATCACCTGCAGGGCGTTGGTGATGAGTTCTTCGCCGCGCAGGGAGGACATCGCATCGGCTTTGGCGAGGAAGGGCGTGCGGACGACATCGGCGATCTTGTCCGTCGCGGCGACGAGCTTCGTCCAGTCGAGACCTTCGGCGTCGAGGTACTGGACGACATCGGCGAGGGCGTTCCAGTCGGCCATGCGTTTGTCGTCGATTTCGCCGGCGGTGTCGAAGATCTGCTCCCAGGTGCCGCCGCGTTCGGCGAGAAGGGACAGTTCGTCGGAGAGGCCGGATGGGAGGATGGTTTTGGGGTTGGCGGCGGCAATCTCCGGGCCGCGCAGTTCGAGGTAGGCGGGATAGGTGCCGCCGAAGTGGTGGTTAAGCACCTTGTCGGCCACGCGGATGCGGTGGGAGGGCGTGAACCAGAGCACGGGGTTGTCGTTGACGACGATGCGGGCGATGCCGAATCCGGCGAGTACGGCGAGCAGGACCACAACCCCGACCACGCCTTTGCGGTGGCGGATGGAGAAGATGCCGATCCAGGTCATGAAGCGTTCGAGGATGGTCGTCTTGTGCGGTTTTTCGCTGGGGGCCGCACTCAGGTTGCTCAGGGATTTTTCGGAGACGAAGAGCAGAATGTAGGCGGGGGTGAAGAGGACGGAGAGCACCCAGGCGAGGGCGACGCCGAAGGCCACGAAAAGTCCGAACACACGCACGGGCGGAATGGGCGTGGTGGCCAGCGACGCGAAACCGGCGATGGTGGTGAGGCTGGTGAAGAGCATGGGCATGAAAAGATGCGCCATGATGTGTTCGATGGTCTTCCGCTTGTCCTGGAAGCGCGGGTAGGCGTCGAAGAACTCGCTGAGGATATGCACCGAGTCGGCCACGGAAATGGGCATGAGGAAAATGGCGATCATCGAACTCATGATGTGCACGTCGTAGCCCATGCCGATAAGCAGGCCCATGGTGCAGAGAACAGAGACGATGGCGATGATCATCGGGGCGATGATGAGGGAGAGGCGCTTGAAGAAGAAGAGCAGCAGCAGGAAAATCATGAGCCCGGCCATCGGCGCGGAGGTGGCCATTTGGATGAGCATTTCGTGTCCGAAGGTGTCCTCGGCGACGGGCAGGCCGGTGATGTAGACAACGTCTTCGGCGGGCCAGTCCCGCGTGAGGTGTTCAACCAGTTTGGAGACGTTGTAGGAAAAGGTTTTTTCGAGGATCGGAAGATAGATGCCGATGGCGTTCCGATCTTCGGAAAGGAGGGTGTCGCGGTAGAGGGGGTTGGCGCTGGCCTCGGCGAAGAGGGCGTCGGCCTCCGCCTGCGTGGCGGGAGGGGTTTCCATGAGGAAACGGATGTCCAATGCGCCCTGGTCGAGTTGGCGGATGGTGTCGACCACGCTGGGGGCGATGATTTCTTCGGTGATGAGGCCGGGTTTTCCCTCGGGGGTGAAGAGGCGTTCGGCGTCCTGCTGGAAAGCGGTGGCGAGCAGTTGGGCCCAGCCACCTTTGGGTTGAAGATCGGGGGAGTAGAGCTTGCCGTCGCGGAGAACGGCGGGTCGGCCTTCCGGTGTGCGGGTGAGACTCAGCAGCTCGTGGGTGAGGGTGTGGATGCGGGCGAGGGTGGCCGGATTCCAAGCCCCTTGCGGGTGGGTTTTGTTGACGACGCCCACAACGACAAAATCATAGAGTTCGTAGCGGGCTTTGACGTCGCGGTGCATTTTGCGCACGGGCTCGTCGTACTCCAGCATGTTTTCCGGGTTGTTGTCGAACTTCACCTTCGGGAACTGGAGGGTGAGCGTGGTGGTGAGGGCGAGCAGGGCCAGAATCACCGGGATCGGAAAACGAAGTCCCAGACGGGTTAGAAACAGTTTTTTAGATTTCATCAAAGCCTCCTGAAAAATGGGTGTGCGACATATATATCGAAGTATCACGATATGTCAATTAGAATTCCGCAGCCTATTGTCGGTGGAAATGACTATAAATGCAATAGTAATTGATGCTTATAGAGGGGAGGATCAGTCGAGGGCGTAAAGAACGATGGCCCCGAACATCAGGATGGCCGACAGGATTCGGCACAGGAAGGTGCCTCTGGAGAGATGGACTTCCAGATGACCGCGATGTCCGAAGCGTTGGAGCAGCCCTCCGATCATGACCGAGAAAAACCCGCGCGTGGATTGGAGCACAACGCCGAAAACCGGGCCCACCAGGCCCAGAGTCACGTACTAAAACGCCATGGCAAGCAGCCACAACGCGTGGGCGCAAACGGGTTCCGCTGAAGCCCAGGGCCAGGGCACCCGCAGTACACAGCGCGAGGGCGATCCATTGCCGGGGGGAAAGGGCGTCGATGAAATAAGGACGCGAAAGATAAACACGTTTGCCGATCTGTCGTGCGCACCGATGACTCAGGCGGTGCTGATGGTGACCGGGACCTGAGTGCCGGAGGATGCCCGGCCTCCGGACGCGCGTCACGGGCCCCGCGGCCCGGTGGCCAGGGCTCGGCGGATGGCCGCGATGGCCGCTTCGCCTTTTTCCGGACGGAAGCGGCGGAGCGGCCAGGCCACCGCCACTTTGGGTTCGGTCACGGCGCGCGTGAACCCGTAACAGGCGAGGGCGATCATGCCGGGCACCGTTTCTTCCCGGTTCCAGGCGACCCCGCGCTCCCGTATCTCCCGCAGCTCGCGGGCAAAGGCCGGATCATGGCGGGTCCAGCGGGCTTCCAGATCCGGCCGCTGGGCAATGCAGAGCTTGCCAATGGCGTTGTGCCTCGGGGTGTGGTGGGTGGCGGGCGCCGGCGCCACCCGGACGGCCCGGTCCGCCTCGACCATGTCGATGTGGATGATGCCCGCGCCCTCCTGCACTCCCAGCACCACAAGCTCTCCGGTGTCACGGGCGACGGATTCCAGAGCCGAACGGTATCGCGCGCGGAGCAGCCCCAGCCGATCATTGCGGGCCCACAGTCCAAAGTGCCCGCTGCAGCGGTAGTTGTGCCCCGATTTTTCCACGAATCCATATTCCACCAGCGTGTTCAGGATCCGCACCACGGTTGAGCGGGGAAGGTTCATCGCCTCCGCCAGCTCCTGAATGCGGAACCCGGAGCCGCTCCCGCCCAGCAAGGACAGGAGATCGAGAGCTTTTACTAAACTGGTGGCGCGGTCCATGATGAGAGAATGACAGGAATAGCGTTATACCCGTCCGAGTCCGCCCTTGCCAAGAAAAAAGAGAGGGGTAGGGATGTCTCCATCTTTCACCCGCAACCACATGAAGAAATCCGCATGAAACTTCCTGACAAAGATGATGAGCGTCTGGCCCTGTGCCGAGCAGAACTGTTCACCGCCGTGGTGGGCGATGTGATGGATGCGCTTGGCTTCACCCACCAGTTCCTGCCGCCGCAGATTCAGCCCCTGCGCGGGGACATGGTGGTAGTCGGCCGGGCCATGCCGGTGCTGGAGGCGGATGATTTCGGCGGCGGCGAAGGACCCGGGCGTGCAGGCGGGGATCTGAACCAGCCCTTCGGACTGATGCTGCGTGCGCTGGACGATCTCAAACCCAACGAAGTCTATGTGTGCTGCGGCTCGTCGCCGACCTATGCCTTGTGGGGGGAGCTGATGAGCGCCGCCGCCCGCAATCGTGGCGCCGTCGGCGCAGTGGTGGACGGCTATTCCCGCGACACCCGCGGTATCCTGGCCCAGAACTTCCCCACATTTTCCTACGGTCCCTACGCCCAGGACCAGCGCGCCCGGGGCAAAGTCATCGACTTCCGCTGCACGATCGGAATTCAATGCGTGCGCATTGCCCCCGGGGATCTGGTGTTTGGCGATATCGACGGCGTCTGTGTCGTGCCGCAGTCGATCGAGGACGAGGTGCTGACCCTGGCCCTGGAAAAGGCCCGGGGTGAGAAAACCGTTTTCACCGCGATTCAGAATGGCATGGGCGCGCAAGAAGCCTGGAACACCTTTGGGATTCTTTAATCATGAAAATCGAAGCCGTACAGGTTTGGCTGGTCGAGGGCGTGAAGTACAACTGGACCATGCTGCGGGTGATCACCGACAGCGGCCACAGCGGGGTGGGGGAGGCCACCAACTGGCCCGGCTCGCCCATTGTCGAGGCGGCGGCGCGGCATGTCGGCGAACGCGTGATCGGCCTCGATCCGATGCGCAGCGATTTCATCTGGCAGAAACTCTACCGCGACTTGAACTGGATCGGACCCTATGGCGCGTCCCTCTGCGCCATCAGTGGCCTGGACATGGCCCTGCTCGATCTCAAAGGCAAAGTACTGGGGGTGCCGTGTTATGATTTGCTGGGCGGCCGGTTCCGCGACCGGATCAAACTCTACGCCAACTACTGGTTCACCGGAGGAGGGCACACGGCGGAGGATTACGCCCGACAGGCCCGGCGCGTCAAGGACCTCGGATTCACCGGTTTAAAATTCGACCCCTTTGCCCACACCAACTACCTCTATGGCGAGGATCTGCACACGGAGCTCACCCTGCTTCCCGAGGAGCAGGACCGGGCCTTTGAGGTGACCCAGGCCGTGCGCGGGGCGGTGGGGCCGTCCTTCGATATGATGATCGAAACCCATGCCATGCTCAATTTCGAGGTGGCGGTCAAGATGGCCGAACGGCTGGCCCCCCTGGGGGTCACCTGGTACGAGGAGCCGGCCGGGCCGGAGAGTGCCGACACCCTGCGCGCCTTCCGCCAGCGCCTGCCCTCGAATGTGCCGATCTGCGTGGGCGAACGGCACTACACCCGCCACGGGTTCCGGCCGGTGCTGGAAAAACACATTTGCGACGTGATCATGCCCGACATCACCCGCTGCGGCGGTCCCAGCGAGATGAAGCGCATCGCCACCATGGCCGAGGCCTACGGGGTGCTGCTGGCGCCGCACAATCCGAACGGACCGCTCAGCACCCTGGCCAGCGCCCACGTGTGCGCCACCATCCCGAACTTTTTCCGCTGCGAGTACATGGTCAACGACGTGCCCTGGCGCGATGAGGTGTTGACGCATCCGCTCGATGTGCGCGAGGGGTTCCTGCATCTGTCGGACCGCCCCGGCCTGGGGGTGGATCTGATCGACGCGGAGCTGGAGAAACACCCGGGGATCCGGGGCCTTAAAGCGAAAGATAACTTC
>CAZCFM010000043.1:0-27903 GCA_964497855.1 uncultured Verrucomicrobiota bacterium
ATCATCCGCTCTTCAAAGTCTTCAAATTGAGGATTAGAGGGAGGCACGCCGTCTTGACAATCCTTTCGCGCATCCTATCCTTCTGTCATGAGCATTGTTGAGGAAATCCACGAACGGTCAAAGTCCCTGCCGGAGCCGCTGGCGAGGGAAGTGTTGGATTTTTTGTTGTTTCTCAGCACGAAACAAGAGCATTCGCAGCACCGACCGTCCCCAGCCTACTCAAGCCGCAAGGGTGCATGGAAAGGGCGATTAAGCAGCAGTGAAGCGTTTGCACGGGCAAAAACCCGGGAAATCGAGTTGGAAGGATGAGTGTGGTCCTGGATGCATGCGCTCTGATCGCGTATTTGAATGGGGAGGAAGGTGCGGACCAGGTGGAAGCCCTGTTTCAGTCCGGAAAGCCTGTGCAAATGTCCAGCATCAATCTCCTGGAGGTAGCCTACGATGCCATCAAAACCCACCAAAATCCAACCGCAGCCGAGCAACTCATCGAGGAAATCTCAGGTCTGCCCATCTCGGTGACATGGGACATGCCCCTTCCCGTTTTTCTGGAGGCTTCGCGCCTGAAAGCCTCATACCGGATTTCCCTTGCGGATGCGATCGCCGCAGCTTTTTCCCGAGTATTCAACTGCCAACTCGCGACAAGCGATCATCACGAGTTTCAATCTCTACATGCATTGGGTGAGGTTGACGTTTTATGGATTCGGTGATCCAGGAATGGCATCCCCGAATTTTACAGAGCCATTGTTGAAGGCCCCGCGGGGTATAGGAAAAGTAACGAATGGGGAGAAAATGGAGGAGCGGCATGCCTGCTGGACGAGCGTTTGTCGGCGGGGCGCAGGGGGGGAATGTGACACAGGCATTCCTGCCTGTGAACTGTACCCGCGAGGACGCCTCACAGGCAGGAATGCCTGTGTCACATTTTGCGAGCACGTATTCCGAGATGCCCCCGTTTACTACTGCCCATGCCGATGCCCGCACCGCCCGCAGCCCCACGCTCCAGCCTCCTTTGCGGTTGACATCCGTTCGGTTCCTGATTGTCTTCAATGAGAAATGACGCGCTGCGAAATTTCGGCAGGACAAACATGAAATACACCGCGACATACGAAGTTACCGCCAAACTCCAGGATGATTCCGTGCGACAGTTCTACTGGAATGTCTTGCTGCGGCCAAAAATCGGGGGTATTTTTGTCACATTCGCCCTGCTGCTCGGGCTGATTGCCCTCGATTTTCCCTACAAGTCGTGGGTAGTCGGCTTCAATGGCGCGTTGTTCTTGTTTCTTGTCATTATGTGGGCGAAGACCTACTTTCAGATTTTATCACAGGCGCGTGCGGGACTGCGTTTGATGGAACATCCACACGTTGAAATTCTTCTGGATGAATCCCAAGTTGAATACGTTTCTTCAACAGGAACACGTCGCCATCCGTGGAACAAAATCGAGAGAATAGTGGAAACCAGCGACTTCATGATTCTGATGTATGGAAAAATCCCCTTGTTGAGCCTCCCAAAAGCCTGCTTTACGACTGAGGCCCTGGACTTCATACAGGAAAGAATTTCAACGAATCCACCTTCGTTCCGCGGTCACTCAGGCGCGTGAATTGTCAACGTCGGCGCTGCGAAGGGGATTCGCCACGAGTTTCGGAAGGCACTCGGCGAACTAGACGCCAGCCAAGCCACCGTTGAATTTTACGACGAAGGCGACCTCAACCGTCCCAACCCCATCGACGTCAACCTGTGCTTCTACAAAGTCGATGTGAAGATGAACGATAGAAAGTGTAACACGAAGAAGGAAAAAGGAAATCCAAAAGTTTAGCAAACGACTAACCGCACCGACTTGTACAGCTGAAGGCATGAATCACAATTTAGTTTATTTTATTAAAGCCTAAGAAGGATATGCCAAATGTCACTACATAAACGATCGAACTTAGAACGTAGTTGCGCAAAGTCTGCACCCCTGACTCGTTGATAAGTCGAAGCTCTTCAGGATCATCCGTAGTTCTAATCAGCATCTTAATGCTAGCGTTCTGTTTTACATACCCTCGCAATAAGAAAACGATCGATATACCCACGTGCCAGAAAAACCCCCTGTTCAAACCAAACCAATCAAGCAAGAATCCCAGTAGTGCAGAATAAACGATCAGTATAGGTAGTGCCCACACAAGAAACCTGTGGTAAGTCGAAAAGCCAAATATCTGCATCAAAACCAACCATGAGATAAGGAAGAAAAGTAGAAAGTAGGCGATTTGCATTTTAACCTTAATTTACGAATGTCTTATACGAATCGGATCGCTAAAGGCGACTCCCGAGATTCATGACACGGGTGTTGAGCATGTTTCTGAATTCTGTAAATATTGCTTTCCATTCCACATGGATCGCATTTCTGAGTTTTGCGTCATCTTCTCCTTGCTGTTTTAGGAAATCAAGCTGCTGACGCAAAAGTTGCTTTTGAAAACCATATGTCAACCTGGCAGTAAGCCAGCTTCCGAGGAGAGTCCCAATGACAGTTCCCCCAACTCCGACAAATAAAAGTTCGTAGCTCATGGTTGGGTCCCTTCTTAGATGTCAGGAAATTGGAGGTATTTGCGGTGGAATTCGTGTTTAAATCGTCTGCGCCAAGCCACACCCACATCAGGACCACAGACAATCAGGGCGGAGGGCAAAGTCAATGGGAAAAGGAGGGGGAGGAAGAGGTTTCTGGTTTGGTTTCTGGTTTCAGGTTCCTAGTTTCTGGTTTCTGGTTGGAAAACGTAGGCCCGGACGTCCCGGACGGGCAACAGGCAGGGGGAGGCGGGATGGGAGTGACGAATGACGAGTGTCGAGTGACGAATGGGGACGAGGTTGAAGGGCGGCAGGGGAGGATGGCCTTTCCAGGCCGTCGTGGTGTGCGAGGGAGGATGGCCTTTCCAGGCCGTCATTTCGTTCCAATCGTCGGGCTGAAAGCCCAACCTCCGTTTTTCTTCGCTCATTTGCCGCATCGTCTACGCCAATTTGGGATGCCCCCCTACGCCACCGCTTCGGCATGGATTTTGAGGTTCAGGGCCTTCATCACCTTGAGGATCGTGTCAAAACCCGGGCTTCGATCGCCGGAAAGGGCTTTGTAAAGGCTTTCACGCGACAATCCCGCGTCGCGGGCCACCTGGGTCATGCCCTTGGCACGCGCAATGTCACCCAAGGCCTTTGCGATGAACGCGGCATCCCCATCCGCCTCTTCGATGCAGGCTTCAAGATACGCGGCAATTTCCCCGGGGGTCCGAAGATGCTCTGAAATGTCGAAACGAGTGGTTTTGGTCGTGGGCATGGTTACAGTTCCAGGTTTTGCATGAGTGCGATGGCGGTTACTATGTCTTTCGTCTGGGTTTTCTTGCTGCCTCCGGCCAGCAGGATGATCAGTTGATTCCCCTGCTGTCCGAAGTAGACCCGGTATCCGGGCCCGTAGGGAATCCGCAACTCGGAAACTCCTTTGCCAACCGGTTTCACGTCCCCTGGATTGCCATCGGCAAGCCGGGCAATGCGTACCAGCACTTTCGCCTTCGCTGTTGGGTCTTTCAGACGGTCAATCCAGTCAGCAAAAACATCGGTTTTTCGGATTTCCATTTCACGAATGTATCCCAAAGGATACAGTCTGTCAATCCCGTTCACGATGCAAAATCATAGGAGAGGGGAAGAGGTTTCTGGTTTCTTGTGGGGGTCAAGGTTTCTGGTTTCAGGTTCCAGGTTTCTGGTTGGAAAACGTGGGCCCGGAGGTCCCGGACGGGCAACAGGCAGGGGGAGGCGGGATGGGAGTGACGAATGACGAGTGTAGAGTGACGAATGGGGAAGATGGTGGAGGGCAATGCAAACTTCCTCTGGCGGCGTTATCCTGAATCAACGCCCTGTAGGCACGTCCATAAAGTACAGGGAAACGCTGCAAAAAGTATAGGAAGTCCCACACAAAACCATTGTCATCTACAAAGCGGAATGCTAGCCACGGCGGCAGCGCCAAGCGAACCTGCAGGAGCGCAAAACCCCGGAGCCTCCATGAACGACCCCACGCCCTCCCTCCCGCCGAAACCCAGCGCCGCAGCCCCAACGGTCCCGCCGTCCCCCGTTGTCCCCAAACTGGACGAGGAACAGATCCAGATGTTGCAAACCATGGTCAAGGCGCAGCAGAACCTCCCTTTGGGCATCGCCGCCGGCATCGTCAGTGCGCTGCTTGGAGCGGTCTTGTGGGCCGTGATCACGGTGGTTACACGGTACCAGATCGGATACATGGCAATTGGCGTAGGATATCTCGTTGGCTTTGCCGTGCGGAAACTTGGCAAAGGCACAACCCCCGTCTACAGCATCGTGGCCGCGCTCTGCGCCCTGCTGGGCTGCCTCAGCGGAAACCTTCTCTCCGCGTGCGGGTTCATCGCCCAAAGCGAAAACATACCCCTGCTGGATGTTGTGTTTGAGGTGTTCAAAAGCCCCGAGGCCATGGTAGAAATCCTCTCTGCCACCTTCAGCCCCATCGACCTTCTTTTCTACGGTATTGCCATTCACGGTGCCTATAAAACAGCCTTGCGCACCCTGACCGCCGACGAAATCCGGAAAATGACGACCTAATCGACCCTCAGCATGAACGCGATGGGAGCTTGAGATTTTCTGGTTGTGACTTACCAATCTCTGGTGAACGTAGCTCGACGGACCCCGTCGAGAAGATTTGTATCGCGACGGACCCCGTCGCGCGACTGTCTGAGAAAGTACGGCGATGGGGTCCATCGCGCTACGGCGCTGCCGCGCTCAATCTTCGCGATGGGGTCCATCGCGCTACAGTGCTTCGCAATCCAGTTGCCTACTCGTAGTGGCGGGCGTAGTACATGTTGAAGGCGTAGTACATGACGTTGATGCCGAGGCGGTAGGCTTGTTCGGCGATTTCGGGGGCGGCGCCGGAATGGCCGTCGCGCCAGGCGTCGGCCATGTCGCCGGGATGGTAGAAGACGACCCAGCGTCCGTTGTGGCGGATGCCGAGGGCGCGGTCGCCGGCGTGTTTCCAGAGCGGCGGGGCGCCGGAGGGGAAGACGAAGGGGGCCTGGAAAATCGGGTCGTCGTTGGGGATGTCGATGAGGCGCTGGCCGGGGAAAATCTGGCCGAGGAGGTTGCGGACGTTGCGGTCGAAACGTCCGGGGCCGCCGTTGTCGATGAAGAGCATGCCGCCCTGCTCCAGGGTGTACCAGCGGAGGGTGTTGATGTCGGCGGAGGAGAAGCGGATGTCGCCTTTGCCGGTGAGGTAGACGAAGGGAGGCTGTTTGCCCTTGGCGAAGAGGCGGAGACGTCCGGCTTCGCGGGATTCGGTTTCCTTGGCGATGGGGAAACCGGTGATTTCGTTGAAGCGCAGGAGCAGATTGAAGTCGGCGCCGCGTCCCATGTCCTGGTCCCAGTCGCCGCCGTCGTATTTGAGGCGGATGAAGCGGACCGTGGCTCCCTCCATTCCTTTGGGCCAGCCCCCGGTCTTGCCGCCGCCCTTGCCGAGTTTGCCGGCCTGCTGCTGGGTGACCTCGTAGGTGTCCATGCTGCTTTCGTCGATCTGGTCGAGCACCTTGATGTCGTCGATCTTCATGCGCTCGAAGATGTAGGGACTCCAGTTGTTGACGATGAGGCGCTTCTTTGGTTTTTCCTTTTTCTTTTTGACCTTCACCATCTCGACGACGGGATTGCCGCTGCCCTTGACCAGTCCGTAGTCGGCCTCCCAACCGCACTGGCCCATGAGGAAGGGCAATGCGAGGGCGAAGGCGAAGAAGAAAGTGGACCAGTAGGACGAGGAACGCATACGCGGATCGCGTCCGCCCCTGCGCAGGTTTTCGACAATGCGGTCGCCGGTGAGGGGCGCGGAGGGCCGTTCTCCGCAGTAGTGGGCGCGGACGCGGCGCAGGGCAAGGGCGAGGGCCAGCAGGGCGGGCACGATCAGGGCAAAACTCCAGGGGAACCAGGCCCGAATCCAGTATTCGTTGCGGGCGGCGTTGGAGAAGAGTTTGTAGTCGCCGTCGTTCAGGAACGCCGGGGCGCGGGTGTAGAGGTTCTGGATATTCAACCAGACCAGCAGGTAGGCGGCGACGGCTGCCTTGTGGACGAGATGCACGGGACGACGGCGCAGGAAGGACAGAGCGGCGGCAACGAGGCAGAACAGCGAGCCCAGTTGGGCCAGTCCGGCAAAACGTTTGGCGAGGTCGACAATTCCGCCCTTTTCCAGAATCTCGAGCATTTCCGCGCTGTAGCCCATGCGCAGGAAGTGCCCGGGCAGTCTCGCCCATCCCATCCAGGCCAGGGTGAGGGCGAGCAGGAGGAATCCGATACCCATGCGCAGGGACAGGGGCAGTTTTTCCTGCGTGCGCAGGATCCAGGACAAGACAAAGGGAATCCAGCGCGCGAGGAAGGAATGCACGAGAGTGCACAAGGCGAAGAAAGTACTGCCGTAGTCCGAAGGACGACGCAGAAGGTCCAGGATGCGTTTCCAGAGTGACACAGACATTCCTGTCTGTGGGGACTTGGGTGGCTTGGGGGGCTTGGGGATCTTCGGGGGTTTAGGCGGCTTGGGGGATTTGTTTTTTTGGGTGGGGGCGTTGGGCCCGAGCTCTTCCACAGGCAGGAATGACTGTGTCACCTTGTCATGCCCAGGCTCTTCCACAGGCAGGAATGCCTGTGTCACCTTAGGCTCTTCCTCTTCACTCCGCACTCCGCACTCCGCACTCCGCACTTCTTCCTCTCTCACCTTGACCTTGACGAGGCCAATTTCGAGTTCTTCGTTGGGAACCAGCGCGTGCAGGCCTTTCAGTTCCTGGCCCTTCACCCAGGTGCCGTTGGTGGAGCCGAGGTCTTCGATCCACCAGACTCCTTCGTCGTCGCGGGTGAGGCGGGCGTGGGTGGAACTGATGGAGGCGTGGTCGATGACCAGGTCGTTGTCGTTTTCGCGGCCCAGGGTCATGGACGGCGGACGCAGGCGCAGCTCCCCTTCGGGGGAACCGTCGTCGGCGAACACGAGCAAAGACCAGGACAGGTCCGGCATAATCAGAGTCCGAGGCCGGGGAGGTCGTCGAGGGAGAATCCCGGTTTGGGCGGGAGGGGCTCGACCGTGGGTTCAGCCGCAGGTGCGGCGGTGGCGGCGGCGGCGGGGTCGGGCGTGGGCGTGGCGTTGGCGTCGGCGAGGGAGGCCTGAGCGCGCTGTTCGGCCAGGCGGGCCTCCATGCGTTTCGTGCGTTCGGCATCCTCGGCGTCCTTGGCCTGTTCGCGGCGGATCGACTTGATCTCGGAGGGCGTGTGGAAGCCGCGCTTGTCGGAGAACATGCCATACGTCGCCCAGTCCTTGTAGAGACTGAAGGAACTCAGGGCCAGGAAGCCGATGTGAACAACGGTGGAGAACAACAAGGCGCGGGTGAAGATGGAGCGGTTGATGTTCACCAGCAGCGCGTCGGCTTCGCGCAAATCGTTGGAGGGGGTATTGGAGTCGGTCATGGCAGGGTTCCAGGTTAGCTTTCAGAAGGTTTGCCCGTGTGATTCACGGGAACGCCGGTTTCACTGAGAGCCTCAATGACCGGCATGTAGTCTTTGCGTTTCAATTCTTTGTGGATGCTGAGATGCACGCGGGAGTCCGCACGGCGGTCGCCGACCAGCACCTCGACAGCCGGGGCAAGTTCGTTGGGAGTGATTTCAATGCCCTGAAGCCAGAGTCTATTGAATTTGTCGAGGACGACGCTGAGTTCGGCGGGCGGGAGATCGCGCACGTCGTCGCTGGTGGCGGGGTCGAATTCCATGGTGTTTTTCATGAAGGAGGAGACCAGCATGAAAAAAATGATCAGGAGGAAGGCGATGTCGCCCATGGAGGCGAGCGGGATCATCATTTTGATTTTTTTGCGGCGGCGGATGGTCATTTCACATCCTCCACGAGGGCGACGATGCCACCGCTGTCGGCGATCATCGTGACGATCTTGAAGAAGCGGTCGTAATCGACCTCCTCGCCCACTTCGAGGACGATCATGCGTTTGGATTCGGCGGCGTTGTGGAGGTCCCGTTTGACCAGCTCCATGCGCAGGGCCTCCGGCTGGATTTCCTGCATCTTGTCCTCGGATTCCCCGAAGAGGATTTTGTTTTCAAGGACGTTGATCGTGGGCGTGCGCTCGTCCACCTGCTTGTTCTGCGGCGTCTGGGCCTGCGGCAGGCTGACCTCCTGTCCGCTGGGACGCGAGATGCTGGTGGTGAGGATGAAAAAGATGATAAGCAGGAAGGCGATGTCGGCAAAGGCACCCACATCGATTTCCGCATCCGCTTTTTCGCGCGTCCGTTTTCGGGCCATGGATCAGTGCTCGCTGATGGCGGTGACGATGTCGGTGACGCACTCTTCGATGGCGATGTTGAACTCCTCCACGCGGCGGGTGAAGAGGTTGTAGGCCACCACGGCGGGAATAGCCACGAGCAGGCCGGCGGCGGTGGTGATCAGCGCCTCGGAGATGCCGCCGGAGACCGCGGCGGGGTCGAGACCGGCGGATTCGGCCATTTTGTCGAAAGACCGGATCATCCCGGTCACCGTGCCGGTCATGCCGAGCAGCGGCGAGACGGAGGCGATGAGCACGAGGAGGTTGAGGCGTTTTTCGAGACCGCTGATGGCCTTGGGCGCGTAGTCCTCCATGGTTTTGGAGACGGCGGTCTCGATTTCCTCGGGTTTGCGCCCGCGCTCCCGCATCTTGCGGTAGCGATGGAGTCCGGCAAGCAGACAGGCGGCCACGGGGCCGTCTTCTTTTTGGGTGCGCGCGATGGCGGCATCCAGTTCCGCATCCATCAAGTGTTGGTTGACGTCGCGGCGGAGGCTGTCCACATCGCCGCTGGCGGCGCGGAAGGCCCGGACGCGGTCAATGATGATTGCCAGGGTCAGGACGGACAAAATCAGCAGGGGCAGCATGATCGGGCCGCCGTCGAGCAGGAAATTTAGCATGGGGATACTCCGGGGAAGGAAGGGAAAAACCTGTTGAAAAAAGCGAGAGGTTCGTGTATGCACGAGGCATGAAAACAATTACATTGGATGAAGAAGCTTATCATCGGTTGAAATCCTGGAAAAACGGGACAACGGACTCTTTTTCCTCGGTGGTGAAACGGGTCATTCCCGCACGGGGAACCCTCGGTTCCCTGGTATCGTTCGTGCAGACAAAGCAGACAGGGCTCTGTGCGGGAAACGCCCTCTTGGAAGAAGCCGTTGAAAATCGGACATCCGTGAAAGAAAATCCATGGATGTGATTGCCGACACGTCTTTTCTGATTGGGCTTTGATTTCTTAGTCTGGGGTTGCATCTGACGGAAGTTTCGGAAGTTGTCGATTCCTATGCCCATCTTTGCGCTGCTCTTCAACTGCGAAAAGGATGGAAAGAGATCGGACAGAATGATTTGTGGATCGGGGCCTGCGCAATTGCGATGGACAAGCCCCTGCTCACCCGTAACAGAAGGCATTTTCAGGCGATGCCCGGTTTGCGTTTGATTGAAATCGGATTCTGAACTCATTTACTGCAACTTCTGAAGAAATTGTGCGGCCTGACCGGCGGCGTTGCCGTTGGGATATTCCTCGAGGACCTGCATGAACTTCTGGACGGCGGTGTCAGGATTGCCCATGCGGTGGGCGACAACGCCCCACTTGAGCAGGATTTCGTCGAGCCAGGGGGCATCGGGATAGTCCTGCACCACGCGGTCCATCAGTTCAACCGAACGCACGTAGTCGCGCAGGCCGATCTGATAGTTGATGATTTTGTTGAAGGCCTCGCCGGCGAAGGGCGAGTTGGGATACGACTCCGCGCAACGCTGGTATTCCATCATGGCCGGGGCGAAGTTGGGCTGCTGACCCGCCTTGGTGCGCATCTTGATGAGTTCCTCGGTGACTTCACCAATACGGAACTGGGCCTCGGCTTTGTTGGTGGATTCCGGCAAGGCCAGCACTTGCCGATAGACCTTGATCGACTCCATTTTGTCGGCTTCGCTCTCCGATTCGGAGCGGGCGCGGGCAATGTTCAGGAACGCGCGGTCCACGAGCGGTGTATCGGGAAACAGCCGCACCAGCGCCTGGCAGGTGGCAATGGCCTCGTTGAGTTTTCCCTGCACCAGAAACAAATCCCACTTGGTGGCGAAGGTCTGCTCCAGCAAGCCGCGTTCGATGCTCTGCCGCGCGGTCAGGGCGAGAATTTCCTGCACTTTTTCCAACCCTTCCTCCGCTTTCGTGAACGCCGAATCGTCGAGACCCACATCTTTGAAAATGGAGGCCCATCGGTGCAGGAGCTGCGCCTCGATCAACAGTTTTCGTCCCTGCGTCACGGCATCGTTGGCGACGGAGACAATGGACTGAGGTTCGGTGCTGCCGCCGACCACCACGGCCACCCGTGCCGAGCGATCTTCCGGCGTGGTGCCGCGCAAATGGGTCTCGTCGCTGTAGGACACCACAAGTTCGTCCCCGGGCATGATTTCGATGTCACCCGCTTCCCCACCCGTTGTGAAGGGACGGAAACTTCCGCGGAACTCGCCGCTGTTCGCCGCCGTTTCCGTCAGACGAATTGTGATGCTGGAGCGTTCAGCCCATTCCTCTTTCTCCTCTTCGAGGGCGTTCACATCCACGCCGGGAATGACGCCCTCCTCTTTTGGTTTTTCGACTTTGTAGAGCGCGGTGACTTTGGCCTCCGTGCTGTCCGGCTTCGCACTGCGGTCGAGATCCAGATCGGTAAGGCGGACGTAGGCCGGCTGCCCGGCGAACAGACCGCGGACGGATCGGTTGTAGGCACCGTCGGTGAAGGAAACATTGCCGGTGGACACGATGCGCACGCGGCTGCTCAGCGGCACATCGGTTTTGCCTTCCGCATTGTTGTTGTCGAGATAGGTGACCGTGATCCACTCGCCGCCGCGCACGCTGAGAAGGGCATCGTTTGGCTGACTGGCTTCGGGAGCCATGCGCACGGAGGCCAGCCAGTCTTCGCCACCGCGACCAAGCGGGGTCAGTTCCACCGTCTCCTCGTCGCCCGATTCCGCGCGCAACGTGACCGTCAGTTTCTGCCCCAACAAATGCAGGATGCGCAAATCCTTGTCGCTGACTTTCACGAAGAGGCGCTGACCGGCTTCGGCCAGAACCTCGTCGCCCTGAATCAGGTCGGCGGGAACGGCCGTGCCGACCATGCGGAAGGCCTCGACGGCCTTGCCCCATCGGCCCTGTTTAAAATGTCCCTGGCCAATCGTTTCAAAGGCGTGGTTGGCGAAGAGACTGTCGGGATAATCGTTGGTGACGCGGCGAAGCGAGGCGAAGGCCTCGTTGATCTGTCCCTGTTGAAATTGAATCGCCCCGAGGCGGAACCAGGCTTCGGCGAGTTCAGCGGGGTCTTCGGACTGCCGGGCGGTCTGGAGAGCGGTGAGGGCTTCGGGAAACTGGTTTTTCTCCTGATGCCAGCGGGCAAGCTCCAGCGCGGCGCGGAAGCGGACTTTGCTTTCGGGAAACATTTTGCCGACGGCCTGGATCATGCCGAGTCCGCGTTCCTGCTGATTGGAAGCCATGAGTTCGAGGCCGTTTTCAATCATGCGCTGGGCGCGGAGATCCTCGGCCCCGGCACCGGAGCCCGAGCGGGCGGAACGGGGTTGGGCGGCATCCTCCTGCGCGAGAAGCGGCGAAGCCGCGCAGAGCAGGGCGCACAAGACAACGCCGGATCGTTTTGATCGGAATGTGGGTAAGTTTTTCATCTTAATTGACCTCATGTACGACAGCGCCGCCGGTTTCGATGCCCATGTCCTCTAAACGGTCATGCGCTTGCGAAGCCTCGCGGGATTTACGCCACTCCGGGTGGCTGAGCAGGTTGCGATAAAATCCAATGGCCTTGGCCTTTTCACCATCGTGACGGAAGTATTCCGCCTTGGCGAACACGGCGCGGGAGGCCTGATCGGGAAAAATGCTGGCCATTTCCGTCAGGGTGTTCTGCGCCTCTTCTTTTTTACCCCAGCGGCGATAACAATCCGTGATCTCCCAGAGCGTGGCCGGCGGATCGTTGATCTCGTGGTAGAGTTTGATGGCGTCCTCGTACTGGCCCAGCTCGCGATGATAAATGCGGGCGCGCTCCTGGCGGGAACGTTTGGTGTGGTCGGCGGTTATCAGGGCGTCGATCTGGTCCAGCACCAGCAGGGCGGATTTCCAGCTCTTGCGGCGGGACTGCAACCCGTAATCGGTCCAGAGGCGATCCGCCGCGTCGGGAATGAGTTCGAGCAGCGTCATCGCGGTGTCATGGCGTCCGGTGGAGGCGAGTTTGTCGATGAACTGTTTCACCCGCTGCACGTTGACGTCGCCCGCTTCGCTTTCGCGGAGAACGCGAAGAACCTGCGGGACAAACGCGTCGAGTTTTTTAGCGTCGCCGCGCGCCAGCTCGTCATAGCGGAGCATGAGGAATTCCCAGCGCCGTCCTGCCTTGGTGTATTCGCCTTCGAGTCCCGAGAACCACTCGCGCACGGCATTCAGAATCCGCGTCTGCTCGGCCTCGGCCTTCTTGTCGCCGAGCACCGGTTTGTAATACCAGGTGGACCAGTGATTGTTGACGTTGCTTTGCGTGGTTTCGTAGAGGCGGCGGGCGGCGTTGAGGCGGCGCTCCTGCTCCGTGCCCTGATTTTCACGGGCGATGAGGAGGTCCAGCGCGGCGGGGATGTCGCCCTGCACCAGTTTCCAGTCGAGCAGGCGGTTGTTGGCGTGCTGGGTGGCGTCGCGGTGGACTTTGCCGAAGGTGGACGAAACTTCTTCCCAGAGGCGCACGGCGTCGCGGGGGCGTTTGTTGACCCAGTGGTTTTCGGCGACGCGGTTGAAGGCGTCGGCGGCGAGGGCGTGTTTGCGGTAGGCGGGGTCCTCGGTCATCTCGCGGAAATCGGTCAGGGCCTTGGTCTCGTCACCGATGTCGAGATAGGTGAGCCCCCGGAAGTACAGTGCGGGTGCGGCAAGCCAAACAACATCGGGATATAGGTCCAGGGCTTCGGTGAAGGTTTTGAGGGCGGTGTGGCGGTCCATCGAGGCCCGCTGGCTCATGGCCTGCATAAAAATGCTGTAGGCCAAAAGCTCCTGGGGGATTTCGGTTCCGTGCTGCACGCGGAACCGCTCCCATTCAGTGGCGGCCGTTTTATGCAGAAGCTGCTGGTCGCGGTTTTTGCCCTCGCCGCCCCGCGCGTAGAGCGCAAGGGCTTTGTCCAGCGCGGAGCGCTGCGGCAGGCTCAGCTTCTGGTAGAGGTCCGCCGGGGGCACATGTGTCCATTGCGCCTTCAGCGACGAAACGAGCAGCAGCACAAGGAGGAGAAAGCGGAGACGCATCCTCATTCCAAGCCCTCAAACAGTTTGGCGGATTGCAGCAGCATGCCCCGCGAACGGCGGGCCCATTCCGATTCCGGATATTCGAGCACGGTGCGTTTCAGGAAGAGGTACGCCGCCGGATAGTCCATGGCCCGCAGGCTCGCATCGCCGGCCCAGTAGAGGGACTGGGCGCGGACTTCCTTGTCGGCACTGGCCGCGGGATCGTCGATCAGCGCCTGCAGACTGCGAACGGCGCGGCGGTATTCGTCGAGAATGCGTTCGGTTTTGACCTGTGTTTCCGGCAGGCCCTGCCCGCGGCGTTCCTCCTCCCAAACCTCGCCCTGTTTAAGATGGCACTGGGCGCTCATGAACAGCGCTTTGGCGGCGAGCGGGTGGCTGGCGAAACGGCGGTGGAAGTTGGCGTAGATTTTGCCAGCGGTGTCGAAACGCTCCTCCACGCGGTAGTAGTGTGTGGCTAGCCGGATGGCCGCCTCCCCGACGAGCGGCGATTCGGGGAAGATGTAGGTCATCTTCACATACTCCTCGGCGGCCTGTTTGAAGTCGCCGAGTTTTTCCAGACTGAGGGCTTTGTGATACTGGGCGCGTGCGGCAAAAGCACTGTCCGGATACGCACTGAGCAGCGCCGAGAAACGGGCCAGGGCTTCCTGATAATGCTTGCGGGAGATTTCGGGTTGTTCCTGTTCAACCTCCGCGCCCATCTCCTGATAGAGGTTGGCCAGCAGGTATTCGCCCTCGACCGCCAATGCGGTTTCGGGGTATCCGGCAAGGGCTTCTTCGAGGATACGTTTTCCCTCGGCAATCGCCTCCGACGAACGCTCGGCCTGTTTCAGCTTGCGGTAGTCCTTGGCCATTTCAAAGAGACTTTCCGCAAGCCGGAACTGCACCCGAACCGCCATATCGGCATCCGGAAAATACTTCGTGAAGGCCATCAGCTTCCCGTCCGATCCATCGAAAATGCTTCCACTCACGCTGCGGGTTCCAGGCGTGCGGATCGGCAGAGTCACCTCGTCGAGGTAATCAAAGAGGATTTCCTCACCGAAGCCCACGCCGAGGGTGGGGATGCCGACAAGGTCGCCGGCGGCTTCTTCGGTGTCAGTCGCCGTGGGCGATGCAAAACGGGGCATGAGCACGCCGGTGAAGATACCGGAATGGGGCAGGGTTTCGCGAAGGGTCAGATCGAGGGCGTTGCCGGATTTGGAGGCGCGGACGTTGACGGTCACCGTGTCGTGGTCCGGGGAGATGTCGCGATCCGTGTCACTGACCTCCACGAAAAAGCGTTCGCCAAGATGAATGCGCGTGCGTTCGGCCTGGTAGGTTCCATCCTTGAGGGCAATGCTGCCTTCGGAGACGAGTTGCAGCTGGCGCTCGAACAACACCGCGCCGGAGGGCGAAAGCACCTGCACACTCACACGGTAATTGCCCTGGACGGAGAGCACGGACGACGCCGGAGCGGAGGCATCGGCAAGTTCGTCCTGACCGAGACGGAAGTGCAGCAGACCGCCAAAGTCACCATTGCGGGACTGGGTTTCCGCCAGTGCGCCGGTCTGAGGTGCCGCCAGGGCGGGATTGGCCCGCATTTGGAAGCCACCGCGGGCGCGGCCCAAGCCCATGCGCTGCTCCACCGTCACTTCCGGACTGGAGGCGGCGCTGGCGCGCAGGGTGAGAAAACTTCCGCTGTGCATCGCTTCCGAGGGCAGGAAAATTTCGATGGGAAAACCGCTGTCCGCATTCACGGGAACGATCGCCGCGGCCGCTTCCTGTGGCGCCATCGGCATTGCCGCCGAGGTCCACACCAGAATGCGATTGATGTTCAGGTTGCCGCTGCGGGAACGGATCTGTTCGAGTTTGCGCTGGGCTTCCTCACTGCTGTCCTCGCGCGCCTCGCGCCAGGTGTGGAACAGCGTGACCATCGGCTCTGAGGGCTGAACGCCGTCGAGTTCTGCCACGCGGGGCACGGGAATGCCCGGCACCGTGTTCTCCCGGTCCAAATAGGAGGCAACGATCCGGTCGCCGGGGCGCACACGCAGCACATCGGGGCCGCCACCGGCCTCGCTGCGGGTGCGCACGAGCGCGACAAAACGACCACTGTGCAGCGCCGCGCCCTCCGCCGCGTTTTCCGGGGCTTGTTCGGTGGCTTTCACCACCAGCTTTTCTCCGCCGCGTGTGCTGAGTTCCACGTCCACAGTGTCCGCGCCCGGACCCTTGTCCAAATCGCCGTCCTGAACCATCACCAGGAAATCATCGCCGGGACGGAAACGGTAGGCGCCGAACAACTGGCGTTCCATGCCGCGGGGGCCGGGGGTCAGTTGTTCAAAATAGAAGCCGATCGTTCCGTTGGTGAACTGCGAACGCAGTTCCTGGCTGAGGAGTTTGCGCTGCCCTTCGGTGGTCACGTCGTCGCTGTAGGTGACGGTGATGCGGTCGCCGGGGGCAATTTCCAGCATGGCGTTTCCGAGGGCGTCGGTGAAATCACTGCCGGCGGGAAGCACGGGTTTGTTGTTTTCGTCCTCGATGCGGAATTCGGAGGCACTCAGGCTGTCGCCGGCGTAGCGGACAAACTCCCAGCGAAGGGCGCGGAGGCGCTGGGGCTCGGGAAAGTCCGCGGTCCAGGCGTCGTCGCGGCGGGTGAGGCGTGCGCGGTCCTTGAGGAAATCGGCGAGGTCCGGGTTTTTCGCCAGGTCAAACCACTCGGCGGGAATGGGCTTCACTTCACCGTCGGCTTCTTCAACGCCGAGGGCAAAGCCATCGCGCGCCTGTTTGACGTAGCCGAAAACCTCGACGACGTGGCCGCCGCGCGTGAGCGGGACCAGCGAAGCCTGGCGGGCAAGGTCGGAACCGCGTCCGGAGGCGACGGTTTCTCCGTTGACCAGCAGGGTCAGCCAGGCGTCGTTCATGGCGGAGCTGTTTTCCGGGAAGAGCGGCAGGAACTGAAGGCGCAAGTCGCGCGCTTCGGGCAGCCAGAAGGCCCCGCGCAGGTGGATGCGGCTGTCATCCTGTTTGGATTCATAACGGAAATCGGCAAGGGAAATGGGAAGATCGGTCATGCGTCCGAACACTTCGCGGTATTCCACCAGCGAGCGGAGGTTCTGGCGGGTGGTCCGCAATTGCACACCGCCGCCGGGCACGGAGCGCGGCGGGAAACTTCCGAGGAGAACTTCCTCTCCGGCGAGGTTGCCCCACAAACGCATTTCAGCGATGCGGGCCGCGTCCGGCGTTTTCAGCTCGGCGCGTTTGATCAACTGACTGTCCATGGTGTCGGCTTTGATCCACTTGCCCTGCACGCCATCGGAGCGGCTGCGCCAGAGGCCGTTGCGCGTGCGGTTGATGACATCGCCGGGATTCGTGCCCTCGGCAGAATCGGAGGCACTCGCCCGCGGCGGCGGCAGCGCGGTCGGAATCTCGCCGCGGAACTCGCCGCTGAAGGGTTCGATTTCGCGGAGGACAAAACCGCTGAGACGGTCACCGCTGGAGGTTTCGACCTGCACCATGACCTGTCCGTCGTTTTTGCCCGAACTGCGGTCGCGGTCGCGCACCATCACATACAACGGATTGCCCGGACGCACATTGCCTCCGCCTTCCGTGACGCGCTGGGTATCCCCAGCCATCTGGCGGGCAATTTCGCGGGACTGCTGTTCGGCTTCGCTGAGAATCATGCCGGCGCTCACCGCCAGGCGGGCGTCGTCCACGATGCGCAGTTCTTTGGGCGGACTGCTGCTCATGCCGCGCTCTTTGAGGAAAACGGGATCGATCTCGTAGGACACCACATCGAGTCCGTTGACTTCCAGAAGCTGGCTGTTTTTGGCGGCCACGGCCAGACGGGTGTCAATCGCCCCCCGGAAGAGTTTCGGATCGCGCGTGGAGGGGAACAGATTAATGCGTTCCTCGTCGCCACCCGCCGAGCTGCGGACGATGACCGGAATGGCGGAGCCGCCGCCCACGATACTGAGGTTTTGGTCCTGCACGCTGATGCGCAGGGGCTGGCCGGGACGAAGAATCGTGCGGTCCAGCAGCGTTCCCAGCAGCACCTCCGGATTGTCGACTTCATAATTGGTGCGCAGACGCCAGCGACCGTGCAGGAGGCGGCCTTCGGCATGGGTGAGATCGAGGGCGAACACCTTGTCGAGATTTTCGCGGGTCAGGGCATCGTCGCCGTTGTTGTAGGCGATGAGGGCCTGGAAATAATAGGCTTTGGCCTGCAACTCGGGGTCGGGATTGCTGAGCCAGTATTCGAGCAGCCCTTCCGCCGCCGTGGTGTTGCCCATCTGAATCATCAGGTCCACGTCGCGGAACATGGCTTGGCGTCCAAACGCGGTTTTCTGATAATCCGGATTGCTGCGGATCGACTGGTATTCGAGGCGCGCGGCATCAAAATTCTTTTGCAAGCGGTGGATTTCCGCGCGGTTGAGCATCACGCGGGCGGCGAGTTCGGGGGTGATTTCCGCCGACTTGGAGAGAATCAAATGGCTGAGTTCCATGGACTGATCGAGCAGGGCACCGTCGTCGCCTTTGACTTCGCGGAGGCGTTCGAGCGCCCAGCCCGTGAAATCGGGGGGATAGCGCAGCGGGTTGGCCGCGAACAGCGCGAGGTTCTGACGCAGCAGCGTCCACGCGCGTTCCGGGTTGTTCTGGGACAGTTCGTCGGCAGCCTGGTAGAGCGGATAGACCGGGTCGTTTTTCTCCACGGGATAGATGCCGGGGACGCGGGAAGAGGCCAGAGCGCGGGCCTGGTTGATCACCGCGCGCGCGGCGGGGTCGCCCTCCTTGAGCACCTGGGTCAGCAACAGGAGCGGCTCCATCCATTCTTTTTCCTGCAAAGGCTGAACGAGGGCCCGCGCCTCTCCTTCGCGCAGGGCCGACCCCATGGTTCCAGCGAAACGGATCAACTCCAGAGCCGTGTCCACGTCATTCCGCGACACCGCATCCCGCAGGGCCATCTGCAGACCATTTTGCATATCGCCCCACTCGTTGTCGCCCCGCGCGCCTTTGGCCCGGGCGCGGATGAGACGAACCAGCAGTTCCTCATAGAGTTTGCGTTGGTCATCGGGCAATTCGCGTTTCCCGAGCACCCATTGAATATGACGATACACATTGACAGAGTGCCAGGCGGAAACTTGTTCCACATTGGAGAGGCCGCGGAAACGGGGAAGAAACTCCACCAGCAACAGATGTTTGAGATGTCCCGGCTTGGGAGCGGACTCAAAGCCTTCAAAGGGCGCGTAATCGCGTTCCCAGAAGAGAGCCTCTAGCAGGGTGTTCGGATGCGCAGCCAAATTTTTGGCCAGGCGCTGAAAGGTCTCCACTCCCTTGCCGGCGGTGGTCAGGAAGCGGAGAATTTCGCGGAGGGTCTCCCAGTTCGAACGGAGCTGCCCCTGGGCGTTGGGCACAAAAAACTGGCTCAGGAGCGCGTCCATTGGCAGGGGACCTTCAACGGCTTTGGCGTTATCACGAAGCGTGGTCAACACTTCATTGAGAGGACGCAGATCGCCCTCGGTCAGATTTTTCGCCTCCAGGGCTTTGCCCAATTGCTCCGCGAGAACCGTCGGCGTCCAGACCCCGCGATTCCGGCTCAGATGCACCCGCAGGGAATGGGGATCCATTTTCGCGTAATGCGGCGCCAGGATCGGCGCGGCTTCGTTGGCCGGAAACTGGGCCAAACCAAAGTCGGAAAGAAACGGAGCGCCCGCGCGCAGGGCGGATTTGGCAATCAAGCTGGCGGTAAACCCATCCCAATTGTTGTCGCGGATGCTGAAGCGGACCAGGTCTTCCCAATCCGCGGCGGCCGAGAGCGCCGGGGCCACCACGCGGGCAAACTCGCGGCGTCCCGTACCCGAATCCTCGCAGGCGCGGCGGTAGAGACGGACGATTTCGTCCATGTAGCCCGTGCGCAACGCCGACACTGTGGCGTCAGGGTAGGGTTTGCCATAGGCCGCAATGGCTTGCTCCACAAGCGCGGTGACTTCATTTTTCGGATCGCGGCCCTGGCGCAGCGCATTCTCGGAGGGCAGGCTTAACAGAATCTGCAGAAGCGGGTCCTTGGCGCGCGAATCGTCCTTCAAACTGGCGGCAAAAGCTTGCATGGCCGGGTCATTGCGCACCTGGCTGTCACGGTGTTGCAGCAGTTCGCGCAGGCCCCGCGTGTTCCCCGTCTCGTCGTACACCGCCTTCAGGATTTCGATTTTGGCAGGAAGGTCCAAGGCCGGACTGTTCAGGAACTCGCGGGCCAAGGTCTGCACCGGAAAGTTCCGGGGATTGGCGATCATTTCACGGCGAACCGTTTCCCCGAGCAAAGTTCCTAGGCGGGCCGCATTCATGTTTTCCAGCAGGCGCATCCGCAAATCCTGGCGTTCCGGAAAACGGCGGATCAATCCTTCCACGGCTTGGGGGTCGCGGGATTTATCCGCAATCAAATCCACCAGTTCTTCGCCCCGGAAGGCGTTCGGAAGATTCGTCAGCAAGGCATTGCGCAGCTCCGCTTTCTCCACAAATTTTCGCGCGGTGCCGTTGTGTCCGGTCAGCAGCAGACGTCCCATTCCCTGCAACCCGGTCTGGTTCTTCCCCCCCTCCTGCTCCGCCGCCACCTTGAAGAACCCACCGGCCTGCTCTTCCGTAATCACCCGTCCCGCGTCGGGAATAAACACGGTGGGCTGACGGAACAGCGTCCACAAATACGCGCGGTATTGGCCTGGGGTCCCCTGGCTGCGGTACATCGGTTCCAGGGCCAGATACTCACGGGCCATCTGCTGACGCAGCACCGGACTCTCCACGCGCTGCATGTTTTCAAAACGGCTCATCCACTCGGCAGGCAGCGGGCGTCCCGCCGCTTTTTGCAGCAAAAACATCTCCTCCACGTTGATATTCAGGCGCGACAACATCTCGCCCACCACCGAAAATCCCTTCACCTTGCCCGCAAAGAGAGCGCGGTAGACCGCATCCCGCTGAAGACCGAAGAGATTGTTGTTCAGCGCTTCGTACATTTCCCACTGCACCGCCGCCACATCAGCCTCGTCCTCCAGACGGGTCACCAAGGTCTCCGCCATGTCCAGCAAGGGCCCCGCCTGACCTTCCGCGCGAATCCGGCGCAGCATCCCGAGGCCCAGCGAGGCGTTGGCCGCTCCCGCGCCGTACTGCGCGTGGTACATGCGGAACGCCTCCGGATTGGAGCCGCGCAGCACCAGCGTCTGCAACGCAATTTCCAGTTCCGGGCTTTTCGTTTTCTGCTGGCGCACAAAAAACATCAGACGATCCAACATGCGCGCCTCCTGCCCCAGATCGCGGGCGACCATTGCCCCCTCGTAAATCCAACGCGGATTGTTGTCCCCTTCCCGCTCGATCAGCTCGCGCACCCGTCGCTCCGCCGTGAAGACCCGTCCGCTGGCCCGGGCGGCGCTATAGGAGAGCGACAGCACCTCCACCGGTGGATTGGCCTGCTCCAACAACGGGGCCAGCGTCTCTTCAACCTTGGCATACTGCTGCTGCTGCAACAATGCCCGGGCATCTGCCAGCACATCCGCCGACACGAAGGTCGGCAGAGACGGCAGAATAAGGACAGAAAGGGCGAAAATCCGAAAAGTGCGAGGGAACTTCATGAACGCGTCCGGGAGACAAGGTTAAAGGTGGGACTCTACTGAGATGAAGAGTATTTATCCTTCATCACGCTCTGTATGCAAGCGCAAAAACAGGATAAAATATTGTTTAAGACCATCCGCCAGCGCCACCGGGTCAATCCTCGAAGCGTGGGAAAGGGGCGGGGAAAGGGGCGGGGAAAGGGGCGGGGAAAGGGGCGGGGAAAGGGGGGCAGTTACTTTTTAGGGATGTACCCCAGGGGGGCGCACCCCCGAAGCGGTGTCACCTTTCGGGGAAGTGAAGCGTTTTAGGAAGAAGTGCGGAGTGAAGAGTGACGAATGACGTGTGGGTGATGCGTAGTCCTTCACTTCACAATCGAACCGCCGTCCTGCAGACGTTCGCGCAGAATGGCTGGATCGACTTGCCACGTCGCTGTGCCGTCCAGGGCCAGAGCTGCGGCCTCGCCGGCGGCTTCGCCAGTCTGGTTCATGGTGATCATCACGCGAATGGCGCCGTAGGCTCCGGGATCGGCATCGATCATGCGTCCGGCCATAATCAGATTCGGGCAGTCGCGCCGCACCATGCTGCGGTAGGGAATCTGATAAAACAGGGCGGTTTCATCTCCTTCCGGCCGCCAGCGGCTCCAGTTCCGTTCGTTGTGGCGAATGCTGACTTCGCGTCCATCCAGATAGCGGAAGATGTGTCCCCCACCTTCCGGATAATGAATATCCACGCGGTAGGTGCCGTTGGCGATGGCGTCGGGGAAGCGGACCCCGTGCAAGACTTCTTTTTCGGTGAGCTGATGTTCGGCGCGGAAGCGGCGGGTTTCGCGCACCAGCTCGTCCAGTTCGATGGTCAGTTCCTCGGTGTTCAGCACATAGCGGGCGTCCGGATTGCGTTCGCGCACTTCCACCGCGTCGCGGCGTTTGAGCCGTTCCACCATCTCCAGCGAGAGACCGGCGATGATTTGTTCTTCGAATTTGTCATCCAAATCATTGTGCCAGACACAGACCAGACCGCAGGTGGCCACGCCGCCGAAGCGGTTCTATTTTTCCACAATCGCCACCCGCAGTCCCCGCCGCGCCGCCCGCACCGCCGCGAACACCCCCGTGCAACTGCCCCCGAGGACACAAAGGTCCACTTCAAGAATCACCGGGGTGGAACGGGCGGGTTCGAGCAGTGTGTTTCGCATGCGTTCAGGCCTATCGAAAAATTAATTCACTTCAAAGGAAAAGACGATAGTTTCAATTTCTCTATCTGTCGCGCCGTAGCAGCCTCTGTCCCAGAGGCGACGGGTTCTGTCGCGCCTGGGGACAGGCGCTATTACGGTGACCGCACACAAAAAAAACCCGTCCCCGGCTTTCGCCAGGGACGGGCCCCACAAAGAGAAGAGGGTAGAGGTGAGAGGTGGATTTTCTGTGGGACTATGGATATGGTCAACAGATGGCGCTGGGCTTGCAGCGGTATCGCTCGCTGCATCCCGACCGCCTCTTTCTTCCGGCGGGACTGGCCAATCTGCCGCAGCTGGAAGCGGGCTCCGTACAGGGGGCCATCGGTCATTACGGAACCCGCGAGGCGTATGAATGTCTAAAGGAGGCGGGAATTCCGTATGTGGTCAATGTCTCCAACCGCGAGGATTTGCCGCTGTGGCGGCGGCTGTTGCCGGATGACGGCGCGATCGGGCGCATGGCCGCCGCGTATTTTCTGCGCAAGGGCTATCGGAACTTCGCGGTGCTGGAGTCCCCGGACCATCAATACGCCAACGACCGGATGCGGGGATTCGAGGACGCGCTGGCGGAGGCGGGGATCCCGGACGTGCTGCGCCTGAAAACGCCGATCCCCGATGTGTGGAACGCGCTGTCGCCGCCTCTGCCGCTGGCGTTGTTCGCGCTGACCGACCGGATGGCGATGACCGTGCTGATTCATCTGCAAAAGCTGGGGCTGCGCGTGCCGGGCGAGGTGGCGGTGCTGGGGGTGGATGATGATGCGATGGTTGCGCCGCTGGTCGCCGTTCCCCTCTCCTCGGTGCGCCTGCCGCTGGAGAAAATCGGCTTCGACGCCTGCGTGGCCATGGACCAGATGCTCCGCGCCGGAAAGCCGTCCACCGCCCTGACCCGCTACGCCCCCCTGGGCGTGGTGGAGCGGCGCTCCACCGAAACCAGCGCCGTCACCAATCCCCTGATCCGCAAGGCCACCGCCTGGATGCAGGAGCGGCTGACGGATCTGCAGGACATGAACGAGCTGGCCGCGGCCTTGCACATGCACCGGCGCAGCCTTGACCGACAGTTTGTCGCCGCCATTGGTATCACCCCCTGGGAATGGCTGCTGCGTCAGCGGGTGGACCATGCCGAGCGTCTGATTCGGGAGACGGACTACACCGTGGATTACGTCGCGGAACTCGCCGGCTTTGAAACCACGGTGCGTCTATACCGGGCCTTCAGGAAATTTGGAAAGCCTCTGCCCTCCGCGTTGAGGAAAAGACTGTAACAGCCTCTGACCCAGGGCGACCTCACTGTCGCGCACCCTTCTCAAGGACACGATCTTTGAGTTTGTAGAGGTTGTGCAGATCGAGCCAGGCCGAGAGCAACTCCCGGTCTGCAATCCACATGTAATTCCCCCACTCCGCCTCCGGAACCTCCTTCGCCGGACGCCTGGATATGGCCATCCTTTTTGAGAACCGCGCAACCATCTTCGAGTTCAAACTGGTGGCGGACGAAGCGGATGGCAAAGCCCTGGCCCAGATTCTGGAGAAGGGCTACGCGGGACCGTACCGCCTGGCCGGGAACGAGGTCACCTGCATCGGCATCGAATTCAGCAAAGCCAAACGCAGTATCGTCGGATGGGAGCTACACGGAGAGGCGGCGCAGATTTGACGCGAAGCGTCCCTGGACTGCGCAAGGGGAGCGAGGAACGAGCGGACCTTGCGCCTTTGCGCTCACCGGCCATTGTCACTGGCCTGGGACACGAAAGGATGAAGCTGTGGTCGTTCCTCCCGTCGCTTCAGCACTTCAGGGCGGCTTCGCCGCACAAAAAAAACCCGCCCCCGGTTTTCGCCGGGGACGGGCCCCACAAAGAGAAGAGGGTAGAGCGTTCATTCTGCATGACAAATCCCCGGATTTACCCTACAGAGGGTCTCCTATGAAACCCTTCAGATTCGCTTTCGCTTCCACACTACTCGTCTGTCTCCTTCACGTCGTCCCCGCTCCGGCCGAGAGCCTCATTCCCGCAACCGACTTCAGCTTCGACATGGGCACCCGCCGTCAAAACTGGACCCACGCCCGCTGGCAGGTCGTCGGAATCCCCGCGCGCCAGGAACTCGTCACCCTCCTCCTCAACAACGGTTCCGAAGCTCGGAGCGGGGATATCGAGTTCCTTCCGCCCCTCGGAACCCGCTTCAGCGAGGGCGGCGTGAAAATCGGCAAGCCGGATTGGAGCCGCGGCGTCGTGGAGATTGATACCATGGCCCCCCTCTCCGTGACCCCGGAACGCGCCACCCTCAACATCCTTCTTCCCCCCGGCATTCCCGTCGTCGTCACCCTCGCCCTCGAAGGCACAGTCGCGAACGACGCCCCGGCCACCGTCTTCGAAAAGCAGTACTTCGGCGATGTGCTCCTTCGCGACATCACGCCCGAGGCGCCACTCACGCTGAACATCGCCGTGCCCGAACCCGCCACCGCCAAGCGGGTCTGGTTCCGTTTTGTGGCCGAACGCCTGCGCGACGACGAAGCCGAACTCGTTTTCAACGGCAGCGTGATCCCGCTGCCCGCCGCCGTCACCCCCGAAAACACCTCGTACTTGCGACAGGTCGCGATTGATCCGGCCCTCCTGAAAACAGAAAACACCCTCGAACTGCGCATGAAAGACCCAAACCAGGCCGGCTTTTTCCTCGGCATCGCCGGACTGCGCGTGGAAAGGGAAGTGCCTTAACCCTTTTTCCTGTTGAATTTGAGATTTTCAGGAAAGCCGGATTGTATCGCAGGCACTGATTGGCCCCTAGGGATGTCAGGTTCATAAGAAGAAAAATAGCTGAAAACGTTGACGGTTTTTGGTTAGTCATGTACATTGTACGTATGAGTGATTTGCGATTCGAATGGGACGATCAAAAAAGTCAGGCAAATAAGCGAAAACACAACGTATCGTTCGAGGAAGCCCAATCTGTTCCACTATTGGAGCTGAAAATATGAGAGAGCACTACGACTTCGATAAAATGAAAGGGCAGAAGAACCCTTACACCAAAGAACTAAAACAACCCGTGACCATGCGGATGGACAAGCCAACCGTGGCGTATTTCAAGTCTCTCGCCGAGGAACTGGGAATGCCATACCAAAGCTTGATCAATCTCTACCTCAGAGAGTGCGCCCTGCAGCACAAGAAGCTACAGATTACATGGGCTTCCTAAAGCACAAGGCAGAACTCCCGACGCCGAATAAGTCTTTGCGGGTGAACGTTCTGTAAAAAAATCATGAGCGAAATCACAAAACCAAAACGACATCTTGGCGGCACAGTCGGAGCCTTGACTATTGCTTTTGTTTTTTATCCAGTGACAGTTGCAGGCATCGGAACATTTTCAAATGGAGGGGTTCTCGGTTTGAGTTCACTCGTAATCGCTTCTGTGCTGGCCTGGAGGTCATTCGCCTTGAACAAAGAATTTCATTGGATTCGAAGGCTTTTTCAGCTCCCCGTCACTGCGATCGTGACGTTTATGGCCTCTTGGGATGCTTTCTGCCAAAGCATGGTTGGATGAAAGAGGGCCTTGCAGCAGACCTCAGTTTGACGACCATAAAGAGCGGTTTGGTTCGCACGTTCAACTGTGCGTGCCGAAGGACCTGCCGTGCGGGCCGAAGGTCCGCGCCGATACCCAGCCCAGTCCGTTTGCGGGCGGTACGTCCGCGAACGGGCTGGGTCACGAAACAGAAAAAGGGTCGCGGGCTGAAAGTCCGCGCAGATCACGCGAGCCTGCGGCCGGGGAATCGGCGCGGACCTACGGCCCGCCGACGTGGGGGGGGGCGAGTAACCCAGCCCGCCAATGGGCCTACAGCCCACTGGCGGACTGGGCTCGTATCGGCTCGGACCTTCGGCCCGAACAACACATTTGAATCTGCGTTCCATTTCGTCAATTCGGCCTCTCAAACTGAGGTCTGCCTCCCCGCCCACGGAATTCCCGCCTGTCGCCGCTTATTCGATTGACTTTGATGGGGGGACTGATTGGTTTTCCCCACCCCACGGCCCGCCCCCCATACAGAAGAGGCCCCCTCCGGAACCCACCCCAAAATCCGCATGAAAAACAACACCATGACCCATAAAACCCAATTTTTCCGTGTTTTTCCTGTCGTTTTCCTCTCCCGTAAGTCTGTGGCAGAAAAAACAACGTGTTGCTTAATATGAGGTTAGGCAGAAGAAGACATGTGGCGAATTCCTATCATAGTTAATCTCGTGACGCTCGGCGTTATGAGCCTTGGCGCCGCAATTTCCCAGATGCGCATCCGGAACAATTATCTACGTTATCCGGATGAGTCGCGGCCGATAGAGTTGCTTCCTCCGGTCAGCCATGCCGCACTGCATTCATACTGGCTCACGTGGTCGGTTCCTCTCGTTTGGAGCATCGCGAGTGTTATCCTGATGTTTTACCTTGATCGTAAGCCCGACGACAGGACGAAGTGGACTGGACTTCACACGTCGACGACGATGCTTATTGGAGCACTACTTCTATTCTTCTTTATCGCAGGCGGAACCTTGCCGTTCGCGAAGTTATATTTATCACTGTCAAAATAAAAACTGAGCCTAACAAAACGATGGAGACAACTCCGGTAAGTGTCACGGTTCCTGCTAACGCAGGACCCGCGCCACTTACCTCCGCGTCTCATCTTTGACGTTAGGCTACAGAATGAAGAAGGCCTTTCTAACCCTCATTGCGGTTGCAGCGGTTTTGTTGTTACCGCTACTAATTTCGCGCCTTCGATTCCCGGGGTTGATCAAATCGGCGACGAGTAGGGACGGGCGCCATGTCGCTTCTCTTTGTTATACGCCATCCTCTCCTGTCGGAGTCGGAGGTTGGGTTAGTCTATGGCCCACAGCCACTCGTATTTTTGCAGTAGTGTCCGTGAAGCATGAGTCCCATCCAGTGGTTTGGGCTCCACTCGATCTATCGAATGATTTACCTGAGGATTACGCTACTTCCGAAATTGTATGGAATGAACATAGGGTTACCTTCAGTTCCAATCGGGGCGTAAAAATCACTGTCGACACACTTTTATGGACGATCGAAAGAAAAATAGAAACGAAGCCTAACAAGGCGATGGAGCCAATTCCGGTAAATGTCACGATCCCTGCTGACGCAGGGCTCGCGCCACTTACCTACATGGCTCATCTTTGACGTTATCAACATGAAAAAATCAATAACCCTTGTCATCCATCTCGTGTTTTCTACGGCAACGCTTTTGATTGCCGATATAGTAGGATACACAGATGCTGTCAGGATATGGTCGGAATCAGAATCGCTTGTTGCAATTCATGATCATGACTGGAGCAAGGCAAATATTGACAATCCAAATAAATTAGACCTTCCATTCTCAGAGGGAAACGATTGCGCGTATGTTGAAATCTGGGACAAGAATGATGGTGTGCGATTATGGCGAACCCCTTCGCCAGCTTTCACATATTTATGGATCAGCCCTGATGAAAAATACATTGTTGGAATGTCTGACATTAAAATTGGCAACCCGTATCAACTGGTCATTTTTAGCCATAAGGGCGATATATTAGTTAGGGAACATGTTGTGCCATTGAAAGCAGTTCTCACGCCTGATGAGCTTGAGGCCTTTTGGGAAAAATACCCGGGGGTTAAGCAGCACTTAACTCCGCGCATTAAGCTGATCGACGGAAAAATTTATGTTGATTTTATGGTTATGAACTTGAGTAAACTTATTAGCAAAGATGCCTGGACCGACTTGTATAAAAAGTCGGTTCAAAACCCAGAGTTTCCATTTGTAGCTGAATCCACTTCAAACTGGGTTAAATGGTATTTCCACAAACCGGAT
>CAZCFM010000044.1:0-26804 GCA_964497855.1 uncultured Verrucomicrobiota bacterium
TTAAAATCCCCAGGCCGCAAGGCCGTGCGGGTTCGACTCCCGCCCCGGGCACCACTTGATAATTAATATGCCGGAAAATCCCCACTTGCCAACCGTTGCACCTAGTGCTATAGTAAACCCGTGAAAGACCTCATGACAAAACAGTTCGGCAAATGGGCGTCAAAGCAATCCATCGATTTCAACGAACTGAAAAATGCACTTCATGAAGTCATACACGGTAACTGCGAAGCGGATCTCGGTGGCCACCTCTACAAAAAACGAATCCCCTTTCTCGGCCAGGGCAAACGCTCAAGCGGACGCGCTATCATCTGCTACCAAAAAGAACGCATCGCCATTTTCATCCATGGCTTCGCAAAGAATGAAACCGACAACCTGACCCCAAAAGAACTGACCGCCTTCAAAGCCTTTGCAAAAATACTCACCGGCCTCAGCGCCGACCAAATCGAAACCGCTCTCCAAAACGGTGACTTTAAAGAGGTGACACCATGAGAAAATCAATTATCGACTCCATCCAGAACACCGTGGCCGATCTCAACAAAAGCGGGATCGTCGATGACATCACCATGAAGACCATCGAGACGCTTTGTCTTCCGGAAGTCCATGACTACTCCCCGGAGAGTATTGTATCTATCCGGCGCAAAAATCACCTCAGCCAGGCTGCGCTCGCCGCCGTTCTCAACATCAGCCCCTCCACCGTTCAAAAATGGGAGCGAGGTGCTAAAAAACCGGCGGGAGCGTCCAAAAAACTTCTCGATCTGGTGGATCGTAAAGGTATCGAAGTCCTGGTCTAAAGCTCCCATCCACGCAGCTACACCCTCTGCGTTGCCCGCCCCGGGCACCACCTTTTCAGCAGGCCACCGATGTGACTTCCAGCCAGCGGGCGTAGAGGACGGCGTCGATTTTGCCCGATGCCAGGTCCACCGTCATCAACACCGCCTCCGCTTCGGGGGCTTGGAGGTGGAAGCCGTTCATACCCAAAAAAACGTATGCAGCCATGAAGCCCACCCGTTTATTCCCGTCCAGAAAAGGATGGTTTTTCACGATTCCCGATGTGTAAGCGGCTGCGAGTTGGAACACATTCGGGTTTTGATACGAATACAGATGGAGTGGACGGTTCAGGGCTGAATCCAGCAGTCCGGGGTCTCGAAGCCCATCAAGCCCTCCAAATCGAGCCAGAAGCTCGTTTTGCAGGCGCAATACCACATCCTCCTCCAACCAAATGGGTTCCTTCATTTCGCCAGCTCTCGCAAGGCGTTTTGATATTGGTTCATGCCACGTTCGGCAATTTCCATCATTCGTTCGAAGGTTTTGTCCCCCCCGCTGACATGCATCGAGGCGTCGGGGGCTTCGGTGAGGTACAGGGCGTCGCCCTCCTTCACATGAAGAATCTTCAAGGCTTCCTGGGTGAGAATGATGCCGTGGGAGTTTCCGAATTTGCGCACTTTGGTTTTGATCATGGTGTTATAACATTAGTTGCAACATCACGAATTGTCAAGTCTGTGAAGCGAAAGGCTCCCCACATTATTCTTCCGGGTCGTGGCTGCGGCTGCTGGCGTGCAGGGCTTTGATTTCGGCGGGGGTCAGGGCGCGCTTGTAGATGCGAACATCGTCGATCATCCCGTGGAAGTTGTAGCGGTCGTTCCACAGGGATCCGATACGCAGATCATCGTTGTTGTATTCACCAGGTTCGCAGCGTTGGATGGCGGAGTTGGCCTTCTCGGCGAGCAGGGTTCCGTCCTGATAGAGCCGCAGGGCTCCGTGATCGAATACGCCCACGAGATGCAGCCATTCTCCCTGGGGAAGCGCCTGGGGCGACACGACGGAATCCTGCTGAAATTTGGGGGCTCGCGTCCCGATGGTGAGGGCCGGAATGCGGCCTTTGCCGATGCGGAGGATGTAGTCGCCCGTGACCGCGCTGGAGTTCCATTTGCTGAGGAGAAACCCGTCCAGTTTTTCCTCGTCCTGATCGCCGTCGATGCGAATCCACAGGGCAAGGGTGAAGGCTTCATCGGTGTCGAGGGTGTCTGAATCCAACACGGTGATACCGCCGGACCGACCGTCAAAGGCGGCGGCGCGTTCGGCCGTTCCGAAGCGGTCCCCGGTCTTGGTCCAGGGGATGGGATTCCGCAGGGTTTGTCCAGCTCCGCTGCGGTCCTGTACGCTACCGTTGAAGGTCAGATGCAACACCAGGCCTTCGTTCAGAGACGCGGACGCAAACAGCACGGGGAGTTGAAGCAGGCCGGGGTCGCTCTGCTCCTGGCTCCAGGCTTTCCAGCGTGCGGCGGTGTCGGCACGATTGGCTTCGTTGGCGAGCGGATCGTAGGCAAACTCTTGTCCGGAGCATTGCCGCAGCAACGCAATCGCGCCCTTGCGCAGGTTCTCGTCGTTGGAGGTCAAGAGGTCGCTGAGCGTGTTCAGGGCGGGAAGGTGTCGACGGTTGAGGAGGAGTATCGCGCATTCGAAACGGAAGGCGTCGTCCGCGTCGCTGAGAAGAGGCGAGAGGGTGTCGACGGCCTTGTCGGGCCAGTGCGTGTCGATAAGGGTGAGCAATTCAAGGCGAAGGGGCGGAGGGCTTTTGGGCAGAGCGGCGCTGAGCAAGGGCAGATCGTCGACGAAGAGATTCTGGGCCAGCAGGCGCTGTAGTTTGCCGTGGCGACTCTCGTAGGCCGATTGTTGCAGGAGCGTCAGCAGGGGTTCGGTGAGTCCGGGCAGCGGCTCGCTGCGGGTCTGCATGTGGGAACAAACCGCATCCAGGAGGCGATGGGGATCCTTGGGATTGTTTTCCGCGAGGATTTTCTCCGCGCGCAGGCGGATTTCAGGATCCGGCGACCCGGTCAGCGTTTTCAGGGTTTCGCGGAGTGTAGGGCTGAGCGGGTAGAAGGTCAGTTGTTGTGTGGCGTTTTCGCGGACGCGGAAAGAATCGTGCCCGAGGGCTGCGATCCACTCCTCCGGGCCGTAGGCGCTGGCACTCAACTCCTGAAAATAGCGAAGAAGTGCGCTGTCGCTGCGAAGACCGTGGCGTTCCAGGAGTTGATCCGGTGTTTCCGGAACGGGCATGGCGCTGGTGACCTCGTCGGCGAAGCCAATTGGATCCTGAGCTTGCATCACCATCTTTCTCGCCAGGGCCGGGGCTGCCGTGAGAAGGATGAGGACAATCACGAAGCGATAACGCTTCAAGCCGGAGGGAGGGATCATGTACACATCGCCGTCAGGGGGTCTTGACCTGCGCCTTGAAGCCGAGTTGGTTGACGCGCTGTGCGGTCTGTTCGGGCAGGATCTGGCCCGGATTGATGCTCACGACAGCGGATTTTCCCTCCAGATTGACCGTGCAGTCCAACACTCCCGGCGTTTTTTTCAGCTGGGCGGTGATGCCGTTGACGCAGGCCTCGCAGGTCATGCCTTCGATGTCGAGAGTGACGGTTTGGGGTTCGCTCTTGGGCGGCGAACAGGCGGCGAACAGGAGACAGATGGCGAGAATCAGAAGTTTCATGCGGCTCCGGAGGGGCTTGCGGGGTGGATGTATTCGGCGACGACGTGAATGGCGATGCCGCCGCGGGGGCGGAAGGTGCCGGTGACCTTGGCCCGGCGCGGCTGGCAGGCGGCGACAAGGTCGTCGAGAATCAGGTTGGTCACTGACTCGTGGAAGGCCCCGTGGTTGCGGTAACTGAAGAGGTAGATCTTCAGCGATTTGCTTTCGATGCAGCGCTGGTCGGCGACGTATTCGATGAGGATGTGTCCGAAGTCCGGCTGTCCGGTGATGGGGCAGAGGGAGGTGAATTCCGGGCAGTCAAAGCGGATGAGGTAGTCGCGTCCGGGATGCGAATTGGCGAACGTTTCCAGCTGGGCCTCGGCGGGGGATGCCGGAACGGGCGTTTTGCTGGCGGAGAGGAGGGTGAGGTCGTCCATAGTACATTCAGTGGGGGATTTTGGCGAGGATGCGGGCGGCGGCATCGGATTTGGACAAGGGGCCCCAGGGCTCGAAGTCGCTGTCCTGTTTGCCCAGCCAGAAAAAGGTTCCGCTGTCGGAACCGAGGGAGTCGGGGCCGTTGAGGACGATCCCGTCGAGGCCTTTTTCCTGCAATTTGCGGCGGGCCTGGTTTTCGCCGTCGTGGGTCTGGAGGGCAAAGCCGATGGTCAGGGTTTCGGGACGTTTTTCGGAGTGGAGGGTGGCGGCCAGATCGGGATTGGGCAGAAGGCGGAGGTCGAAGGGTTCCCGGGTCTTGGCGCGTTTTTCGTCGGCGCGGACTTCGGGCCGGTAATCCGCGACGGCGGCGGCGAAGAGGACGACATCCGCAGCGGCGAGGTGCTTGCGGGCTTCGTCGAGCATGTCCAGGGCACTGGTGACCCGGAACAGGGAGACGCCGGCGGGCAGATGGGCTACGGGCACGGGGCCGCTGACGAAATCGACCTCTGCCCCGAGGCGGAGCGCCGTTTCGGCCAAGGCTTTGCCCATGAGTCCGCTGCTGGGGTTGCCGAGGTAGCGGATGGGGTCGAGGTGTTCGTGGGTGGGGCCGGAGAGGATCAGCAGGCGCTTGCCTTGGAGGATCTGGGTGGGCTGGAGGAGTGTGTCGAGGTGCTGCAGGATGTGTGCGGGCTCCATCATGCGTCCGTCGCCCGTGACGCCGCAGGCGAGGGGTCCGTTGCCGGGGCCGAGGCGAATCCAGCCGGCGGATTCGAGTCGGCGCACGTTCTCCTGCACGGCGGGGTTGTGCCACATGTTGACGTTCATGGCCGGGGCAAAGACGCGTGTGCAGCCGGGCGGCAGGGCCAACACGGAAGTGCTGAGCAGATCGGAGCCGAAACCATGGGCGATTTTGGCGATGCTGTTGGCAGTGGCGGGCATCAACAGGAAGACGTCGGCATGGCTGGCCGGGTAAATGTGCGGGAACAAATCTTCCAGCTCGCCTTGTCCCACGTCCGGCCACATCGTGGTGCCGACCGGGGCGCCGCTCACGGCGGCAAAGGTGGTGGGCGAGACGATTCGAGTCCCGGCCTCGCTCATCAGCACGCGGACGTTATGCCCCTGTTTGCGCAGGGCGGAGACAACGTCGAGCACTTTGTAGGCGGCCACGCCGCCACAAACGCCGACAACAACAGTCAAGGCTTTCATGGGCTTTTCTGTACGTCTGGAAACGCTGAAAGTCAAAACTCTTCCATCGATGGATTGATTCCGGAAAAGGTCGCGTTATACTCTCCCCTTTATGTTGCCGTTTACGATCAAACAATTGAAGGACTGGGCCGGCCCGGATGTCTACCGCCGCGCGGAAATGCTGGTGGACAACCAGCGTGTGTTCCGCAGCAGCTACCGCAATCGCAAGATCGAGGGAATGATCGAGGCGCGGCCCCGCGACATCTCCTGCGCGGTGGAGTTTCCGCCTGGCGATGTGGCGCCCGTCAATCTCTGCCCCTGCCGCGACAACCGGGAGATGGGCTTGTTTTGCCATCACGCAACGGCGCTGTGTCTGGATCAGCTCAAACTGATGACCGATCCCGTCCGCATGAAGCGCCTGCAAGAAGAGCAGCGCAGTGCAGACCGTATCACCCGCGTTTCCGAGGCGGATTATCTCACGCGCGTGCCGCCGGGCACCCCGGGCGCGATCGCCGTCAAACTGCTGCTGGAATTTCCTTCGGACCTGCGGAGTGTCTGGTGGGAAGACGCGATTCCGCTGCGTCTGCTGATCGAGCACAACGGACGGCGGGAGTCGATCCGCAACGTCAAACCCGGCATTCCGCTGGCCCTGCCGTCGGCGGAGGACAATCTGCTGTTTGTGCTGGAGGACATCGCTGGCGGGCCGGTTCCGGACCTGATGCAGATTTCCCCCCGCAATCTGGCGAATGTGTTTGAACTGCTGCAAGGCATGCGGGTGTCGTTTGGCGGTCGCGAAGGGCAGGTCTCGCGCAACAAGATTCCCGCCTCCGCGCGCGTGAGCCTCGACGACGAAACCGGGATCATGGAATTGGGAGTGGACATTGAGCTGCCCAAGGGATTTGAAGCGACCCTGCCCGCGTATTGGGTCGAAGGCAAAAAAGCCTGGGTGCTGCTGGGCGACACCTTGTTTCCGCTCGCGAACGTGTTGCCGGAACCCATGTATCCGATGTATGTGGAGCCCCTGCGCATTCAGCGCGCCGCTGTGCCGCGCTTCATCCGCAAGGAACTCGATATTTTCACCAAACATGTCGAAATCCGCATGGATGTCGATCTCTCCTGTTTTCATTTCACGCCGGAAACACCGGGTTTCCGCCTCGACGTGCGAGGCTCCCCGGCCAGCCTCTCCGCCACCCTGCATGCCAACTACGGCGGTGTTGAATGGATTGCCGGCGATGGAACCAACGCGGAGGATTTTGTCCTTCCCGACCCCGACAACGTGCTGTTGTACCGCACCCGCAATCCCGAGGCCGAACGCGAGGCGCTGGACAGCCTGCGTCTGATGGGTTTCGGCGGCGAGCGGGGCGACAAGATGGAGGGCATTGTCGGCCATTCGGCGGTGATGAATTTTTGCGCCTCGGGACTGCCCACGCTGCGGCGGCGGGGCTGGAACGTGCAGTTGTCCGGGCGCATCGCCGAAGAACTCGATGCCGCCGAACACCTCATGCCCGTGGTGCGGGTCAGTGATACGGAGGCCGGCTGGTTCGACGTCGATTGCGAGTTCGAGACCCGCCAGGGCGAAAGCCTGCGTCTGGCGGATGTCCGCCAGGCCATTGCCGCCGGGGACGCCTACGTGCGCAAAGGCGACCGACTGCTGCTCTTCGACCGCGATGCGGTGCGGCAAATGTTCGACCTGTTTGACGACTGCGGGAAACGCGCGGAGGGCCGGGGCGGTGTGCGCATGTCGGCTGTGCATGGCGCTTTTTTGAAATCGACGCTGGACGCGCTCGACGGCGTGGACGTGGAGGCGACCCCGCAGTGGTTGCAGCGGGTGGAGGCGCAAAACCAGCCGGCGCGTCTGGAAAACATTCAGCCGTCGCCCAACCTGAAAGCCGATTTGCGTCCGTATCAGCGGGCGGGGCTCAACTGGCTTTCATTTCTCGAGCGGGCGCGTTTTGCCGGGATTTTGGCGGACGAAATGGGGCTGGGCAAAACGCTGCAAACCCTGGCCTGGATTCAGCTGCGCCGCGACGACGAAACGCTGCGCGAGTGTCCGGCGCTGATTGTGTGTCCGACGAGTCTGGTGGAAAACTGGATTGAGGAAGGCGGACGCTTCACGCCCAACCTGCGTTTCGCCAACCTCACCGGGAGTCCGGGGCAGCGCGAGAAGGCCTGGAACGAGGATGCGCCCAAGGCGCAGGTGTGGGTCACCAGTTATGCGGTGTTGCAGCGCGATGTGGCCCGCTACGCGGCGGTGATGTTTTCCGTGGTGGCGCTGGACGAGGCGCAGAACATCAAAAACCGCGACACGCAGAACGCACGCGCGGTCAAACAACTGCAGGCCGGCACGCGGCTGGTGCTGACCGGCACGCCGGTGGAAAACAGCGTGTCGGATTTGTGGTCCATCATGGATTTTCTCATGCCCGGCTATTTGGGCCTGCACGACACCTTCCGCCGGCGCTACGAGTCGCCGATCAAGATGGGCGGCATCGAGGCGGTGGAGGCGCAAAAGCGTCTGCGCAAAAAGCTGCAGCCCTTTCTGCTGCGCCGTTTGAAGCGGGATGTGGCCAAGGACCTGCCGCCCAAGATCGAGAAGGTGGCCTGGTGCCGCATGACCACCGATCAGAAGATGGTGTACACGGAATTGGTCCGCAAATCGCAGCGCAAACTGGAGGACATGGTGGCGCAGCAGGGATTTCAGCGCAGCCGCATGGAGATTTTGAAAACGCTGCTGCAGCTCCGCCAGACCTGCTGTCATCTGGAGCTGCTCAAACTTCCGGGGCTGAAGAGCGAAGCCCCTTCGGGGAAACTGGAGATGTTCCGCGAGATGATTCTGGAGGCGGTGGATGGCGGCCACCGGGTGCTGGTGTTCAGCCAGTTCACGTCCATGCTCGCCATCCTGCGCCGCGAACTGGAGGCGATGCAACTGACCTATTGTTACCTCGATGGTTCGACGCAGCACCGCATGGATGTGGTTCGCCGTTTTCAGGGCGATGCCACGATTCCGCTGTTCCTCATCAGCCTCAAAGCCGGGGGCACGGGACTCAACCTCACCGGTGCCGACATGGTCATTCATTACGACCCCTGGTGGAATCCGGCGGTGGAGAACCAGGCCACCGACCGCGCCTACCGCATCGGGCAGCAGCGCAATGTTTACAGCCTCAAACTCATCACGCGCGACAGTGTGGAGGAGAAGGTTCTGGCGCTACAGCAGCGCAAACAGCAGGTCATCGACGCCACCCTCGACACGGACGGGCAGATGCTGCAGTCCCTCGAATGGGAAGACGTGCAGGAACTGCTGCGCATTTGAGTCGAAACCGCATATCCGACGTATCGTGTAGGATTTAGTTGAAATACAGCTTGCCAAGCGGAGATGCATGGGCTACAGCGGCGTCGCGACATTCGCTGCAAGGACCTCCGTCAAACGGAAGAACGTGAAAATCGTTCGCGGTCGCGCCGCTGTAATCGGATACAACTTTCCACGAGCCCGCGTTCTGCATGGAACGGAAGGGGGGAAAGAAGGCCAAGCCGAGAGCCAGAAGACGTGACGGAGTTCCCCAGGTGTCCCTTCGAGGATGCCACCCAACCGTATGCCTCCGCGAAAGGGGCAAAAAGGAATCCGATGAAACTGTTTATATGTCGTGCGGCTTTGGTGGCTGCTGTGCTTTGTGCGGTAACGTGTGTGGATGCGTCTCCCATTTCAACCTATGAGGAAGCGGATGTTCAATTCACGTCGGGTGGTGGAGGCGTGGAGTCGGTGTTTGTGATCGACTGGAACGACGGAAAAACCCAGGAGTCCATTCGTTTTGGTCTGCGGAGTGACCCGGGTCTGACGGTTCTGCAAGCGCTGTTGCTGATTGACAGTCTCAGCCCGTCCCTGGACCTGAATATCACCCGGTATTCGTTTGGTGATTTTATCGACGGGATGGCCTGGGATGCAGAGCGTGTGACGGAGTTGGCCCCCACCTTCGACACACCCTACACTGCGGGTCCGCCATCGGTCAACGGGTCGCTGTTTCATGATTTCAGCACGGGATACGATGGCGCGTCAGATCATTTCCGCACGGCCTATTTCACGGACAATTTTTATTATTTTTCTTTCTGGATCGGCACGCAGGGAGGCTCCTGGCCAACGGAAGGCTCCATGATGGGGGCTGGAGATGTGGAGGTGAGCGACGGCGCGGCTTATGGCTTCGCCTTCAACACGGGTTCAGAGGCACCGGATGCCATTCCGGAGCCCGAACTTCTTCTCCTGCTTGGCATCGGCTTTGGAGTCATCACATGGCTGCGCCGCGCACGCTGAGCGTTTGGATGGCCGCGAGCCTCTTCGCCCTCGTCGGAGCTTCTGAGCCGACTCCCTGGGCGGTGGAGGTGATGTCCTACAACTCCGGTTCGCTGAACCCCGCCGAGGGATGGGTTTTGTTGTACACCGATTCCGACTCCGCGCTGGGACGGCCCACGGTGTACACCTATAAAGAAAGCGATGGACTGGACGATCCGCCATTGGTCAGTGTTGTGCCCCTGTATCCCGCGTGGGATCCGACCGAACTGGTTACCGTGGGCCAGGGCGGCGAACTGGTCCTGCGCATGGGAACACCGATCCGCAACGATCCTGCCAATCCCTACGGCGTCGATTTTCTTGTCTTTGGAAACAGCATGTTTTCGCCTCAGGCTGGAGGCTTGTATGATGTGGAGGCCAATTCACCAGAAGGCTACACACTCTCCAACACGATCACCACAAAACCCGGGGTTGTGGCGGTGAGTGCCGACGCGGTGGTCTGGTATGAATTCACCCAGGGCCCCTTTGTCGGGGGAATGCTGCCCACCCTTGGACACGTCTGGACGGGCGATTCCTGGGGCGAAGAAACGGATCCGACCCTTCCGCCCGATCCGGCTCTTCGCGTTGCAGATCTTGCGGGCATGAGCCTTGTTGAGTTGATCCGACGTTACCGGGGCGGCGCGGGTGGCACAGGCTTTGATCTGTCCAATCTGGCAGTGCCGCAGGGGCAAACGCTTCCCGAGGAATTCCAGTATGTGCGCGTGCGTTGTCTCGACCTTTCGCCCATTTTCTTTGAACGCACGGAAATCGACGCGGTGACGGTGGTTCGTCCGGTGTCCGACTTTGTCCGTTGGCAGCGGCAGCATTTCGTGTGGACCCGCGACCCGTCGGATGAGGCCCCCACCGCGAATCCGGACGGCGATGCGGAGGACAATTGGAAAGAGTTTGCGAAAGGGGGCGATCCCATAGTGACGGAGGCCCCGCTGCCATCCCCCCGCATCCTGCTGGCCAACGATGGTTCCCTTGTGCTGGAGTCCGGGGAGGCTGAGGCCTGGCAAGCGGAGGCGACCTCCACACCCGGGGATGTGGAGTCGTGGGTGCCTGTGACCCTTCCCGAAACCGTTGCGGAGGGAGCACGTCTCTACCGTTTGCGCCTGAAGGAGGCTCCCTGATGCGTCGCGGATTCACACTCGTCGAACTCTTGGTGGTCATGGCCATTCTGCTTCTGCTGGGTTCCATTACCGTTCCCATCGTGGGGGGTGCCCTGGAGAAAGGGCAGGGCACCCAATGTCGGGCCAACCTTCGCGCGATCGGTCAGGCCATTCTGCTCTACACGGCCCAAAACGAAGGGCGTTTTCCGCCAGCGCTCGTTTCGGGTGGCGGGGTGGAACAAGGATGGGACTTTTTCATCGAGGGAAGTGGGGACACAGCCAAAATCGAGCCCGGATGGATTTGGCGCGACTACGGCGCGGACCAAATTCTGCAATGCCCTTCCTACCGGGGATCGTCCAACTGGCGCGGGGAACCCCACACCGGCTACAATTACAACAGCAGTTTCCTGGGCGGAATGCGTATCGAAATGCGGGGCCGCGTCGTTCGCGATGTTCCCTCCGCCAACCTGACCCATGTGGCCGATCCCGCCAACACCGCCATGGTGGGCGACGGTGAGTACGCCCAAGGTGCAAACAAGTTCATGCGCTCTCCGTTGCCGGGAAATTTGGACCCCGATTTCAGCGCCCGGGATGCTGGTTCACAGGGGTTCCGTCACGCCGGGAAAACCCACGCCGTCATGGCCGATGGGCATGTGCGATCCTTCCCTGCGCCCGAACCCAGGTCCAAGACCGGATTTCTGGGGCCTGACAATCGGTATTACGACCTCGAAGCGAATTGAATTTCCAGAGGGGTTCCGATCGACGCGGGGAGGCAGCCGCAGCCTTCAGGCCCCGACGTCCGCGATCCGGGGGAGGTCCGTATCCGTGCGCAGCACCCAGTGCAGGAGCTTGTCCTGAAGGTCGAGGACCGTCGATTCGGTCCCCGGCTGGCCGTACAGATTGTTCATTTCCCAGGGGTCCGCCGCGAGGTGGTAGAGTTCGTTGCCGCCGGTCTCGCGGACCACGAGTTTCCAGTTCTCCGTGCGGACCATTTTTGCCTTGGCCATGGCATCGGGGCAGAGCTGGTAGGTGATTTGTTTTCCTTCCGTGGATTTAATCCGCCTGCCTTTTTTGACCTCCCAGACAGGTCGGCAGAATCTGGCGCGCAGAGACGCCTCGTGTCCGCCATCGGCGAACACCGCTGGCTTGCCGGGGGCACCCGACAGCATGGGCCGCAGGGAGCTTCCGTGCTGCACCCAGCCCTCGGGAAAGCTTTTGCCAAGAAAATCGAGCATGGTGGCGGGCAGATCGATGTGTTCGCTGAGGCCGGAGATGCGTTTGCCCCCGGGAACGCCCGGCCCTGCGAGCACCATGGGCACGTGCAGCAGGCAGTCGCGAAGATCCGAGTCCCATTTTTCGACCAGTCCGTGTTGTCCGGCGTAATCGCCATGGTCGGAGGCAAAGAGGATCAGCGTATTCTCCCGCAGGCCGAGCGCGTCCACCGTGCGGAGCAGGCGTCCGATTTGGTCATCGATAAACGAGACCATCCCATAGTAAACGGCCTGGATTTCGCGGCTGGCTTCGGGCGGGAAGTCCACACCCGTGCGGTGTTCGCGCTGGGCGCGGAGGGGCAGGGGCGCGTTGGTGGGCAGTTCGTGTGGGAAGGATCGGATCGTGTCCGGGTCGTAGAGGCTGTACCACGGCTCGTGGATTCTGTAGACCGGATGGGGCAGGCTTAGATTGAGTTGCAGGAAAAACGGTTTCGCGGGGTCCCGCAGCTCTTTCAGATAATAGATGGCCTGATCGCTGCGGTTTTCATCATTGAAGTCTTCTGTGTGCCCGGTATTCAGTTCGGGAGGTTCGAGTTCGGAAAACGCGGACTCCCAGGAGCCTCTGCGAGGGGTTCCAGCGGGATACTCGCGGGCCTGCAACGCCATTCGCGTCAGTTTTTCGCCGGTGAACGACGTGTAATCCACCACGCCGCCGCTTTTTTGATTCTTTTCAGGGCCCTTCCCGTAGAAGTCATCATCAAACCAGATATGGTTCAGGCCGAAAATCGCCGTTTCGTAGCCCATGCCGCGGAGGGTGGAGGCGAGTGTGGGGACCGAGCGCGAGATGTGGTTGTCCGGTGCCACACTGCGAAGGCCATCCGTGTGACAGTAGCGTCCGGTGTGCATGGCGCAGCGGGCGGGAACGCATTTGGGGAAGGGGGTGAAATGACGCTCAAAGACCGCGCCGCGCTTGGACAAAGCGTCCAGATTTGGGGTTTGAATATCGGGATTTCCCATGAAGCCGAGGCAGTCTGCGCGAAGTTCGTCTGAGGTGACCCATAAAATATTCATCAACTCATTTTGTCTGAAAAATCTGAGGATGCAAACGCGAAGAGTTGCAATTTGTTGTACCGTGCATGGCCAGCCTGAAAAAAGATTGCCCGCCGGGAGTCTTGCGGGTAGAACGTGAACATGTCCGCCTCCTCCCGTCCCACCATGGCCAGTCTTGCGCGCGAGCTGGGGATCGCCCAGTCCACCGTGTCCAAGGCCCTGCGCATCCATCATCTCACCGACACCCATTTTCCGCGTCCGGACAACCGGCTGCTTCACTCCAGCACTTGCCCCGCCTGCAGGAGTTTCGCACGGAGGGCGGGATAGGGAACATCCTGCACCGCGAGATCCGCGTCGATCGCCATGCCGGCGGCGATGGCGGCGGACTGGCCGAGCAGCATGAAGACCGGCTCCATGCGGATGGAACCGAAGGCGATGTGGGTGGAGGAAAGCGCCACGGGAACCAGAAGATTGTCCGCCTCGGCGCGCTTGGGGGTCATGGCCCGGTAGCTGATGCTGTACGGCGCGGTGACATGTCCCTGCACATTGCCCTCATTGCGCACATCGCCGGCGGAGGTGACGTAGCGGCGCACATGATGGCTGTCCATGCCATAGGCGGCCATGCCGATGACGTCCTTTTCGACCTGCAAACGCTCGCAGTGGCGCTGAGTGATCACGAGTTCGCCGATCATGCGGCGGCCCACGCGCACATAGACCTGCGGGGAGAAATGGCCGTTGGCTGTGTATTCGTCCTTGGGCAAGCCCCACTCGCCGATCCATTTACGGAAATCCTCGCGGATGGAGGGATGGTTCTGCAAGGTCCAGAACAATCCAAGCGTGTGATCGCGCAGACGAAGCGCATAGGCCTCGCGCTCTTCGTAGGAAGCCTCCGCCCAGTGCCAGTTCTGTCCAATCAAATTGGTGGAAAAACCGCCGCCGTTGTTGGTGTCGGTCTTGCGGTTGGGCATGGGGGAATTGATAAACACCCGCGGCCACTCGTCGGGACCATGGGCCGCGAGATGGCGGAGCAGCAGCTCGTAGTTCAGGGGATTGTAGTTCGCGGGACGTTGGATCGGCACGCGGTTTTCGGGGTGGTTCGTCAGGGTCACCCGGTAGTTGTAGGCCTGCACACGATGATCGCCGGTGCCTGGCGCGGCCATGGGCTCGGGATCGATGCCGGGAAGGAGTCCACTTGCGGGATCGCCGGGGATGATGTAGGGGTCGATGCCGCGTTTGAGGTTGTGGCTCAGGGAATTCATGGAAACCAGGCCGTTGCGAAACAGGGGACTGTCCGGACCCGTCATGCCAGCGACATCCGCGTCGCTGACCTGTTCCGCCCCGCGCAGCGTCGGCGAGGCGTCGGCAGGCTGCGCCCCGTTGATGGTTTCGCCATACGTTTCGTTCGCCTCGCGTCCGACATGGAAAGAGACCCCGGCCTCGGCCAGCAGATCGCCCTCGTAGCTGCAGTCCAGAAAGAGGCGTCCCCGATAGCGTGTGCCGTCCTCCATGACGATTTCGAGGATCCGCGACCCATCTTTCCTCACCCCGCTGCCATCGCGGCGCAGGCGTTGTCCTCCGCGGATTTCCAGGCCCGCCTCGGCAATCATTTCCGCCATCACCTTCTGCGCGGCGGAGGGCTCAAAGGTCCACTTGGCATCCTCGCCGGGATCGCTTCGGGTCTGCCCGTCGTCCGCGTACTTTTCCGGCTCCTGCCAGGGCCAGTTCGCGGGATCGCGGTAGTGTGCGCGGATGCGACGGTAAAAATCGCGGGAAATGCCTCCGATCACCCGCTTGTTACCGATGTCGGTCTGGCCGAGTCCCCCCGTGGTGAGTCCGCCGATATGCCAGCCGGGTTCCAGGACGATCACGGAGCGTCCCTCCTTCCGGGCGTGAATCCCGGCACTCACCGCGGCGGAGGTTCCGCCATAGATGACAAGGTCGTAGTGGGTTTCGGCGCATAGAATGCTTGAGATCATAAGCAGGAAAACTCGTTTGTTCATGTTTCAGGGTTCCCGGAAAAAGTGCAGTCCAAAGTGTTAGAAAGAACTGTACTCCCCTCCCGCCATCCTGTGAATCTTCTCGAAGCGCACTCTGTTGCATCCGTTTTGTTGTCTCTGAATTGTATCACAGGACTTCAGCAACAGTATGCACGATAATCCCACAAAAAAACCTCGTTTTTGATTGGTTCGCGAATAGGTGTCTAAATATATGCTTACATCTTCTGAAAATTCTGAAAAGTGTCATTTCATTTGGGCAAAAGGTATCAAACCGGGAAGAAACCAGTTTGTGAGTTTTTTCCAGGACGTTGATCTCGTTTCTCCCTGTTCGTTGGTTCTACAGCTCTTCGCGGACACCCGCTACCGTCTTTGGGTGAACGAGCGTTTCGTCGCCTACGGACCTGCACGTTTTGTCACGGAATTCCCCGAGTTTGACAGGTATGATCTCCAGCCATGGCTTAAAACGGGTGCGAACCGCGTGCGGGTGGAGGTCAACTACTACGGGGCATCCTCCTATCAGTCCATGCCCGACGGCCTCCCTGGATTTTGGGCCGCTGGGGGAGGGGATGTCTGCGATTTTTCGACCCCAGGCGCGTGGAAAGCCGTCACGCACGCCGCCTGGGATTCCAAAGCACCCTTGTTCAGCTTTGCCCAAAACCCCTGCGAAATCCTCGATAGCCGTATCCTTGCCGAAGAACTCGCGGATCCCCGGTTTCTCGACGTTGAAACTCTCCCCCCCGAACGCTGTCCCTGGAAAACGCCGATTCCCCGCTCCGTCCCGTATCCGGATTATCATCTCGTGCAACCCCGCCGCATTCTCGTTGCCGCCCCCGCCCGAAATCAACGCCGGGTTCTCGCCATTTCCCTGCACGACGCAAACATCCAAGCCCTCAGATCCAAAGGCATCCGCCCCCCGGCCACCCGGATGCAACTTGTTTCCTGGCTTTACTCCGAAATCGATCAGGAACTCAGCCTCGAAAGCTTCTGGAGCGAAACGGAACTCAATGGACAGCGTCTCACGCTGGAGCACAGCCCCCTCGGAAACCACGGTGTTTACCGCGTCTGCCTGAAAAAGGGCTGGAACTTCTACAGCAGCAACGCCCCGCAGCTCGGCGAAACCTGGACCCATCTTCTCGCCTGGCCCCAGTCCGCGGGAATCTCCGCGCACGCCCTTCCGGAGCGCAGCACCGTTGAACCCTGGGCTCACTCGCCGCCCATCCTGTCCGAGGCCCCGCTGCCTTCTCCGTCCCGTCCTAAGGACTACACAATCCCCGCTGGTTGGACGCTGGATTCCGGCGATCCCACCCGCGCCACGCCCGCCCGCATCATCGCCTGGGATCAGCCTGACCTCGACAGCGCCCGCGTCGATCTGCCGTATGCGAATCTTTCGGAAGTCGCCAGCATTCACGCCACCACCGCCCTGTGGTGTTTTGATTTTCAGGATGAGTTTTACGGACAACCTGTCCTCGATGTCGAAGCTCCGGCGGGTACAGTTCTGGATGTCGCCTACGACGACTGGAAACGCGCCGACGGCTGTGTCAACCTCTACAATTCCAATCCCTTCAGCGACACCGCCGACCGCGTCATCCTTCGCGGTGGCCGCCAGAGTCTTGACCTCGTCAATCCCCGTGGCGGGATTTTTCTGCAGCTGGTTCTCCGCTCTCCCGACGCCACCACCCCCGTGGATCTAAAAGTCCACAGCGTCCGCATCCGCTCCCGGCAAATCTTGAATGTCGATCCCCCCGAGGCCCGCATCGACAGCGGAGACGAACTCCTAGACTGGATTTGGAACATCAGCACCCACACGCTGCGCGCCTCCACCGATGAAGGCTACGCGGACTGCCCCTGGCGCGAACGCGGCAGCTACATCGGCGACAGCCTCGTCAATCTTCATCTCCAGCGCCTGATTTCCGCTGACCTCTCCATTGCCCGCCGCACCTTCCTTGTGATGGGACAGGGGCAACATACCGAAGGTCCCCGCACAGGCCAGCTGGCCTCCGTCACCCCTGCCTGGCACCGCCACGGACACGATGACTTTACCCTCATCTGGATTCTCTGCCTTCGCGATTACTGGGCCTACACTGGCGACAAAAGCCTGCTCGAGGAAACGTGGCCCCGTATCCAGGCCATCTGGGACAGCCCTGTCTGGTGCGAAAATGCAAAGGGCCTCTGGGATGTCACTCCCGGACAAACCCCCTTCATCGACTGGGGGGTTGACCCCGTCAACCGCACAGGGAGCTCCAACCTGATCCTGAATGCCTTCCGTCTTGGTGCATTACATGCGACGACCGAGATCGCGCAGGTTCTTGGTAAATCTCAGGACCATCTTCACTACCGTACTGAGGCCGCACGTGTCCGCAGCGCCCTCGAAACCCACCTGTGGATTCCCTCCGAAGGACGTTTCGCCGCCGCCGACTCCCACCAAAGTCCCTGCATCCACGGGCAGGTGCTCGCGATTCTCTTCGGCGCGGGCGATCCCGAGCTGTTGCTGGATACCATCGAACCCGAACTGCGCGCCAATTTCACTCAGGGTATCGAAAAAGGGCAAAACTCAGGCCACCTTGAACTCTATTTCCATGTCTATCTGCTGGAGGCCCTTGCCAAACACCAGCGGCATGACCTCGCGCTCGACATCATCCGCGAGCACTTTGTGTTTCTGAAGACCCTCGGCTACCCCACTCTCAACGAATGTTTCTGCCGTGCCGCGCGCGGCGTGGGAAGCTGCTGCCACAGTTGGAGTGGCTACGCCGCCGTCTATCTGCAGCGGTACTTGATAGGCCTTCGCCAAAAAACACCCGGTAATCCAGACGAGTGGTTTCTCGATCCCCACTTCCCCGATTGGCCTGCGGCATCGCTCATTCTCCCGCATCCCAGGGGCAGCATTCGCGTCTCATGGGAACGTGACAACGGCGCGATCACCCCTCACATCTCCGCGCCTGAGGGGGTTACGGTGACCCTGAAGGCCATGTCCGATGTCGGGACATAACTAAGGTGGTGCATTCAGTCTCAGGTGTCTCACATGGGCTTCGATGAACTCGCGGGTTTTGCGGAGGACTTGGGCCATGGAGTCGCGGTTGTCGCCTTGGATGCCGTGTCCGATGTTGGGGTAGACCCACAGTTCGGAAAAAGCACCGTGAGCCTGCCAGGCGGCGTGGGCGAGCTGTCCCTGGCGGGGATGCACAAAGGTGTCCTGTCGTCCGTAGATGAAAAGGGCAGGGGGAAGTCCGGGTTTCAGGTGCGTGAGGGGGCTGGCCTGATGGTAGAGTGTCGGATTTTCTGAGTAATTGCAACCGAGAAGCCCCCGTTCCGCTCCGGGTTGTTCGCCACGGTCATACCAGCGTGCGACAAAATCGACCGGGCCCCAGCGGTTGAGCAGGGCCGCGCAGCCGGGAACGCGTCCGGTGGCGAGCGCGTAGCTGGAGAGGCAGCCTCCGGCGGATTCCCCGCCGAGGGCGATGGGCGCGTCATCGAGGCCGAACTCCGCTGCATTGCTGCGGATCCATTCCCAGGCCGCCGCCACGTCGTCGATGGGTTTGGGAAAGGTGGGATTGTTTTCCGATGCCAGACGGTAGGAGGGGGCAAAGGTGGTGGCCCCCAAGGTCAGCGCGAGGTATTTCGCGGTGTTGCCCGCCCCGGTGGGATCGCCGGAGGCGAAGCCGCCGCCATGGAGATAAACGAGGGCCAAGGGACGGCGGGAAGCAGAATCCGCGGGTCGCCAGATGTGCATCTGCTGGGTCCAGCCCTCCACCACGCGGATGGGGCGTGCGGGCAGGACCACCACGCCGGGGAAGGACTGGTGACCTTGTTGGGTGAGAATATCCTGGAGAAGCCGATCGTCTTTGGAAAGTTCGTCGTTCATTGCTTTTGCGCGGGCTCAGGGGAAGGTGATGAGGTAGTAGGGGGTCTGGTCCCGACCGGTGTCGAGCAGGAAGCTTCCATCCGCGTCCACCGGCACGCTGCGGCCTGTCTTCTGGCCCATGGGCGTGAGAATGTGGAGCGTGGCACCGGGACGTTTGATATGCACTTGGGCGCGCACGGGTTCCATGAGCACGGGTCCGGTGAAGTTGTTGCGCTGGCGGGTGCCTGGGGACATCACAAAACGGTCCTCCACCACCACGGCACCCTCGTTGCGGGCGCGGGCGATGGCGGTGACGAGGATTTCGTCGGTGGCGAGGGTTCCCGTGGGCGAGCGGGCGGTGAAATGCAGGGCGGCAAAACGACTAGCCGGACGGACAATCACATCGCCGAGATCGCGGCTCACACCTTCGGCAAAACCAACCAGAGCCTGGGTGGCGGGGCTGTGGAGGCTGAAGAAGCCGTCGTGGGCCTTGTCCCCCGCGCGCCAGCGGAGCTGACCGGTACTGGAGAGCAGCTCTCCGTCCTGTCGGTAGGGGGCCAGATCGAAGGCCTCGGTTTCCTGGAAGGTGTCGGTGAAACGGATTAGGCCGCGGGCCACCGCCAGGGCCTCGGCGGGAAACACGTCGGTGTCGTCCACCTTGATGTCCCCTTCGGCGCGGCTCTGCATATCGAAGCCCACGCGTCCTTCGTTCAGCGAGGGGATGTGCACATTTCGGTGGTGGACGAGGTCGGCTGTTTTCACATCCCGGCGATGCACTTGACGGGACAGCCCAGGGAACATGCCGATAAAATTTGGGGCGGTTGCATCCCAGATTTCGCGTAAGTGAGGGCTGAAACTCCCCGTGTCACGGTTCTGGAAGGGGAAGGAGACGTCCCATCCTTGCAATCCCATGCCGTAGCTGGCGATCAGGGCCGCGCCTTCCGCGCCCCACTCGTTGGGGAGGACGTGAATCCATTCGGAGAGCATGAAGGGATGACCCGCGACTTGGTTGAGGGAGGAGCTAAGCATGCCGCCGCCGGGCTGGTCGAGCATGGAGGCGTTCGCGTGCAGGGGGGGGCGTCCACCGCCAAAGTAGTTGTGGCGGTCGATGGTGCCGACGAGAGCATCGGAGTGCAGGTTGTAGAAGTGGCTCATCTGGCGGCCCGCGTGCCAGTTGGAGGCGATGATTTCGCCCTCGTAGCCAGCGGCGCGGATGGCCGCAACCATGCGGGCGTAGACCTCGTTCTGCAGCTCATACAGAAAGCGCATGGTGTCCATCATGCGCGTCTTGAATTCGGCCTGGGTGGTTTCGATGTTGGCGGGGTCAAAGAACCAAGGGTTGCCCACGGGGTAGATGCGGTTTTCCGCCCAGCTTTCGTCGGTGGGGATGCGGAAGTTGCGCAACGGAGCGCTGTTGAGCGCCCCTGCGCCCCAGGCCGCCAGAAAAGTTTCCTCGCTGCCGTATTTTTTGCGCAGCCAGGCGGAGAACATCTGTCCGGAGCGTTCGCGGAGGGTCTTGGAGCTGGCCAGCACCGCGGGCGTTCCAAAGAAGAGTACGCTGTCTTCGTTGTAGAGTTCGACGTAGGCCACGGCGGGGTCTTCGGCATAGGTCAGGCCCGTGTGCGGGTTGCGGTGGCGAAGCATATTTCCGAGCTGTTCGATGAGCATGTCCTGCAGCTCGCGGCTGAAGTAGAGGCTGCCGTGTTTGGGATCGCGCCAGCCGTTGTTGCCGGCCTCGAATTCCTCCAGGTAGGGGATGCGGTCCTTGTCGTCCGGGCCGATGTTCATGATGAATACGGGCGAGAGTTTGACGTAGATGCCCTTGGCCTTGAGGGCGGACACGAAATAGTCCATGCGGTCGAGCATGTCGGGCTTGAAGTCCACGGCGCTGCGTTCGGAAAGGATGCCTGCCCAGCCAGTGCCATCGGCGTATTTGTGCAGGCGGACGGCGTTGATGCCCATGGCGCTATAGAAATCGGCGCGGCTGTCGGCGAGGGCTTTTTCCGGGGCGCAGGCGTTGTAGCTGACGTTCAGGCCCCAGAGCTGGATAGGGTTGCCGTTGTACACCAGGTCGTCGCCGACGGCGCGGATGCGTCCGTGTTTGCCGGCGGGGGCTTCGAGCCAGGAGGCGAGGGACCAGACGCTGTCCTCCGGCACGGGTTGGCCCGAGGGCATGGGATACCAGCCATCCTGCGAGGGCGGGGCGTCCTCCGCGCGGGCGATGAGGCGCACCGCCTGCGGCAGGGTCACGGTGAATGCCAGCTCTGGTGTCTGCCCGGGTTCGATTCGATCCGCCGCCAGACGGATGCGGGCCTGGCCCCCGTCCGCGGAGATCGAGGCGGGCTGGGCGAAGTTGAGCTGCGTCTCGGCCCCGGTGCCGTCCCTGAGGATTACCTGCCGGACGGCGTCGCCCACCGTGCCCCGTTCAAAGGGAATCCGGATGGGTTTCCGCGAGCCATCGGCGGAGACGACTCTGGCCTCGCCATGGAAACGCGGACCGGGGGTCAGGGAAAACTGGGAAAGCCCCAGCGCCGAGCTGCCACCCGGCGTCAGGCGCGCCGAAAACGCGAAGGTGTTGGCCCCCGTTTGCTCCCAGGCCCCCGTCACTTCGAAACGCGTTTTGGTTTGCTGGATTTCGTTCTGGAAGGTGAAGGGTACCCGTTTGTCGCCGGCCTCCACCTGGGTGTTGCGGCGAACGCCGCTCCAATTAGGTCCCCAATCATAGTATCCGAAGGACAGCGCCAGGCCCTCGCGATCCAGAAAGGTCAGTTGCCCATTGGAGGAGTCGACCACAGCGGTCAGGGACTGTGCCAGGGCCTGCATCGAAAAAACGGTGAACAGAAAAAAGCTACTGCGAAACGAAACCATATGGATTCCTTAGGTTGGGGATTGTCTTACATCCTAAAACAACCCTCCTGAAAGCAATCAAGGATTCTCGCTTGCAATCTGTTGCTTTTTCGTCGTAGTGCCCTCCACCCATTTGCCATACACCAGCACGGTTTTCATGTGCAGGGGCACCCCGTACTGGTTGGAGTGGATCTGGGCGAGGACAAGATCCATGGCGGCGGCGCCGATTTCCCGGTGGTTTTGATCGATTCCAGACAGTTCGGGCCGTTCCGGGTTGAGTCCCAGATGGATGAAGCCTATCTGTTCCGGCACGCGGAATTGCTCCGCGACCAACCATTCGAGGATGAAGGTGTCATTGCTGATGATGACATCCGGTTTGGTTGTATCCAACCACGTTCGAAACTGTCGGCGGTACGACCTCCACAGCGCATCTCCTTCGGGGCCGCCCTTGGTGGTGCCTGAATATTCACTGAAATGGACAGGGATCTGTTGTTCCGGAGGCTGGAGCATGGACCAACTGGCGAAGGCACCCAGCCAGTGGGAGCTGATCCGTTCAACTTCCTCCCGGTAGGTGCAGAATCCGACGCGCCGATACCCCAAGCGCCAGGCGTTCCGCAGGGCCATGTCCATGTTTTGAAAGTAGGAGGGTGTGGCCCGGTGAAGGGAAGGGGATTTCAGAGTGTAATCAATCGTGGCCATGGCCATGGGAAAAGACGCGAGGCCGGGAAGGCTTCGCCCTTTTTCCACCGGCAGCACCACCAATCCCTGAATGCCCCGGGTTTGCAAAATCCGCAGCGTGCGTTCAAACTGCTGCGGGGAACCGTCCAGAACAAATGGATTGACCTTGTAGCCGTTGGCTTGGGCCTGCGCTTCCACTCCTTCCGCATACAATTGAGTGTAGGTCGGCATTTTTCCGGGATTGGTTGAGCTCAACACCGCCACCGGGGCGTGCTCGGGCATTCGGCGGTATCCCCGCACGTGCGCCGTGAACGCCTGCACAAAAGGATTGGGTCGGTAGGCCAGCTCCTGGGCGGCTTTCTCCACCCGTTTTCGGGTCTCTGCGGACACGCGTGGGTCTCCGCGCAACGCCCGAGATACCGTGGAGGCGTTTACCCCCAGATGCTGTGCGACATCGCGCATTGTGACCGGACGTTGACTCATGGGTTCCATATGCAATTGGACTAGCGGGGAATGGCCGGACTGACAAGCAAACTCGGAAGGGAGGGGCACCTTTTTTCGACTCAACAACAAAATGCATGTCGAAACGCTTCCTCTTCGGTCCTCACAATGTAACCCTTTCGTTTTCAGGAGAAGATTCATGAAAACGACCTATACCCGCTACGGACATTTTGACGAAACCCGCCACTGCTTTGTGTTGACCGCGGAGCCTCCGCGCAAATGGTGGAACCTGCATTGCAGCGCCATCGATACCGCCGGCACCGAGATGTATGCCGAAGTGGCCCACATCAACGATGGCCCCACCTGGGTGCGGAATGCCGAGGGCGTCACCGTCCGGATCTGCGGCTACGACAACAAGTACCACTACGTCCGCAACGAATCCACCGGCACGGTGTTCTGCCCCGCCGGCGCGCCCGCTCCACAGTCGGTTCAAAATCGCGTCGTCGAGTTTTACCGCGAAAAAACCGTGATGCGCTCTGACTGTGAAGGGTTGCAGGTCGAACAACGTGTCTTCGTTCCCCGCCAGCACCCCTTGGAATGCAGCACCCTCACGGTCTGCAACAGGGGGTCTGCGGATGTCGATGTCTCGGTTTTCAGTTTTGTGAAGTTCGATCTGGGCGGCTGTGATGCGCAGGGCAGGGGCGTTGGACGGGACACTTTCGCGGATGTCCGTCCCGATCTGGGCGGCGTCCTGGCTGTCAACCGCCACCCCGGTCTTCCCTCGGAGCGCTTCAAGGGCTTTCTGATCGCCCTGGAGAATTTCCACAACGCCAACGCCTACCGCGACCATTTCACCCGCGCCGACTACGGACTCGGCACCCCGAAAATCCTTTGGGGCTGGAATTGCGACGGGGAGGGCGGTGCGGGTCCCGATTGCGCCGGGATTGTGCAGGTGAAACTGAAGGTGCCCGCCGGCGGCTCCGCCCGTGCTGACTTCGTGCTGGGTCATGCGGCCAACGCCGCAGAGGTCGCCGAACTCCGCACCCGTCTGTCGCCCCTGCAACTTGACCAATGGTGCGAAGAGGCGCGGATGGAGCTGGCGAAACCCGCAGAGGCCTTCAAAATCGATATCGGACATCCTCTCTACAACGGACTTTTCAATATTTTCCTCAAAAAGCAGCTCGATCATTACCTCATCAACAAATCCGGGTTCCGGGACAATCTGCAAACCGACATGGCCCTCGTCCTTTGCGATCCGCCCGCTGCCGAAGCCAACTTCAAACGCGCACTCGCCTCCCAGTATCCCAACGGATCCGTCCCACACGGATTCCGTCCCTTGAACCGCATGCAGTATTCCGACAAACCGGCCTGGATTCTGCAAACCCTGCCGGAACTGATTCAGGAAACCGGAGATTTCAGCCTGCTGGAGCAGGACGTTCCCTACTTTGAAACCCGCGAACGCGGAACGGTGTGGGACCACGCCCTTCGCGCCCTGCGTTTCCTCGCCGAAGACACAGGCGTGCACGGACTCTGCAACCAGCACCACGCCGACTGGAACGATGGGCTGGAGGCAACCGCCGAGGCCGGCGAACGCGAAAGTGTTTTTGTGACCATGCAGCTCTGCCTGGGTGCCCGCGACATGGCCGAACTCGCCCGCCGCGCCGGTGACACCGCCGCCGCCCGCGAGGCCGAACAAATCTATGCCGAATTCAAGAAACGCATCAACTGGCAGGCCTGGGACGGCGAATGGTACGTCCGCACCCTCTGCGGCGACGGCTACCGCATTGGGTCCAAGGACTGTGAATACGGAAAAATCTACCTCAACACGCAAAGCTGGGCCGTCCTGTCTGGAGTGGCCGAGGGCGAACGCGCCCACGCCATCATGCGCAAGGTGGACGAGCTTCTGGAGAGCGATGTGGGCTACCGCATCTGCACGCCGCCGTATGCCACCTATGATGCCCGCGTGGGCCGCATGTCCAACACCCTTCCCGGTGCCAACGAAAACGGAGGCTGCTACAACCACGCCGCCGGGTTCAAAGGCGTGGCCGACTGTCTCCTGGGGCGCGCGGAACAGGCTTGGCGCAGCTTCAGCAAGGTCACCCCCGACAGTCCGGAAAACCCCATATCCCGTTCCGGGGCCGAGCCCTTCAGCTACGTCAACAGCTACTCCACGGTTCCCCAGATTTACGGCAAAAGCGGTTACGCCTGGCGCACAGGCACCTCCGGATGGATGTGCCGACTCTTGCTGGAATACATTCTCGGAGCCCGCCGCCACTATGACGGACTGCGTATCGCTCCGTGCCTGCCCGCGCATCTGCGGGAAGCCCGGCTGATCCGACAGTTCCGGGGCACGCGTTATCACATCCACTTGGAACAGGTGGAGGCCCCTGGATTGCGGATCTTCAGGAATGGCAAAGCCATTGAGGGCTCCCTTTTACCCGTTTCCGGGGAGAAGACGATGGAGCTTCAGGTGAAAATTGGGAGGTGATTTGTTTCTCCTCCCCTTCAACCCCGGACCCCGATGTACAGTACAGCGTTGATCCGAGCTCCTGGAACAATTTCTCCGCCGCAGCACTAACCAATTCCTACTCATTTTCGGGTTGAAGCTTTGGGTGCGTTGGCATAGCGGATTTGCTTTCACCCAATGGAGTCCTTATGAAATGTCGTGTATGTCGTTCCCGGATTGCCTTGATCGCTTTGGCCATTTTTGGCGCTATCCAACTGATTCCTCCTCCGCGTGCAGCCCCTCCCGTGAATGGCGTGGTTCCCACAACGCCGGATGTGAAGGCGGTTCTGGATGCAGCTTGTTGGGATTGCCACTCCAGTGAAACCCGATGGCCGGGCTACAGCCGGATCGCACCGTTGTCGTGGTGGATCGGCTGGCATGTCTCGCACGGTCGTGAGTATCTGAACTTCACGGATTGGAACGCTCTGACTGAAAAACAGCAGGCCCACATCGGTCACGAAATCGTGGAGGTGGTTGAGGAAGGCGAGATGCCCTTGAAGAGCTACACTTGGATGCACCCTCCGGCCCGTCTGAGTGCCGAACAGAAACAGATCCTTGTGAACTGGGCGAAATCCCTTGGGGGCGAGGGGCACTCCGAAGAGGATTGAGTTAGATCCAGAACCCAATCAGGATGCCGATGGCCATGCCCGCGAACACTTCGAGGCGGGTGTGGCCCAGCAGTTCGGCAAGTTTTTGCTGCGAAAGATGATGGTTGGTGAGCAGCTCCTCCACAATCTGATTGAGGAGTTTGGCCTGTTCTCCCGCCGCACGCCGCACGCTTTGGGCGTCGAACATGACAATCAGCGCAAACCAAAGCGCCACCGCAAACACCGGCGTTGAAAAGCCATGATGATGTCCTACACTGGTGGCGAGCGCGCTGACACTGGCGGAATGCGCGGAGGGCATTCCGCCTGTGCTCACAAAATACGTGAAATCCAATTTCTTGGACTTGAAGGCATCAATCGTGAATTTGATGAACTGGGCGACCAGCCAGGCCAGCAGGGCCGCCCCGATGTTGGGATTGGTCAACATGATCAGCGTTTGACCCGGGCGTTGCCTTTCCAGATGCTCCAAACCTGCTCCTCGTCGGCAGGCTGGCCGTAGTCGGTCAGCAGGGTCGCGGCCAGAGCACCGCTGGCCCAGCCGAACTGCGCCCACTTTTTGGGCTCCCAGCCCTTGAGAATGCCGTACAACATGCCGCCGACAAATCCGTCGCCGCCGCCGATGCGGTCGAGCACGTAGATCTCGCGGGGTTCGATGACGTGGTATTCGCCATTGGCGAACATGAGCGCGCCCCACAGGTGGGTGTTAACGCTGACGACTTCGCGGAGGGTCGTGGCAAAGACGGAGGTGTTGGGGAAGGCTTTGCGGGCGTTTTCGATCATCGCTTTGAAGCTGTCAATTTTGCTGGCCAGGCCTTCACCGCCTTCTTCGGGACCTTCGATGCCGAGACAGAGCTGGAAGTCTTCCTCGTTGCCGACGAGAATATCGGTGTTGGAGGCGATTTCGTGGAAGGCGGCTTTGAGTTCGGCTTCACGGCCTTTCCAGAAGGAGGCTCGGTAGTTCAGGTCGAAGGAAATCAAGGCTCCATTTTTCTTGGCGGCGCGGGCGATTTCGAGGCAGAGATTGGAGGTCTCGGGGGAGAGGGCGGCGATCAGTCCGGAGAGGTGCACAATCTGCACGCCCTCTTTGGCGAAGATGCGCTGGAGATCGAAGTCGG
>CAZCFM010000045.1:0-26735 GCA_964497855.1 uncultured Verrucomicrobiota bacterium
TACCGCTAAGGGCTGGCGCTTGGCCGCCTGACCAAACTCGTCACTCACAAGTAATGTAATCATAAGGACTGAAAATGCAACTATCAGTAACGAAATGGTCGCCGCCAGCGGTGAAGATTTCTCTTTTTCGGTCTCGGTTTCGTGGGCGCGAGGATGTGTATGCGAAGCGGTTTGAAAGCCGACAAAGCGGGAAGTCGGGATATTCACCGGCGTGCGAATTGGAATGGAGCCCTGGAATTTGTCAAAAACCCCGCATTAAATGCGCGGCATGTCCTCATCGGCAGTTTCTTCCGGTAACGGATGAATCGATTCGCGCTCATCTGACGGGGAAAGGTGTAACCAATCAACCCTTCGTGATGGGAGTGTATCCACTTTTGCAGAACGAAACCTGTTGGTTTTTGGCACTGGACCTTGATAAAAAAGAGTGGATGGCCGATGCAAAAGCGTTGGCGCACTGTTGTAAACGTTTCAAAATTCCCTCTCTCCTTGAGCGCTCTCGCTCCGGAAACGGTGCTCATCTGTGGATTTTTTTCGAGGAACCCATTCCCTCCCGTTTGGCTAGGCAACTGGGGGCCTGGTTGTTGACCGAGACCATGGAATCACGCCCGGAACTGGGTTTGGACTCCTATGACCGCATGTTTCCGCATCAGGATACGCTGCCCGCAGGAGGCTTTGGCAATTTGATCGCCCTTCCGCTGCAAGGCGATGCCCGTGCGCAAGGAAACACAATTTTTGTAAACGAAGATCTCATTCCCCATGCGGACCCCTGGCTTGCGCTATCTGCCGTGCACCCATTGACGGTTTTGGAAGTGCGCTCCACCGTTGAAAAAGCCGCAACCCGAGACCTCATTCTGGGTGTGCGCAGCGTTCCGGAAGAGGAAGAGCTCAACGCCCCATGGCGGCTAACCCCTTCCCGGGTTCCCGCTCCCTCAATCCCCGGTCCTCTCCCTGTAGCTCTGACCTTGACCGTTTCCGACCAAATTTACATTGCCAAAACCGATCTGACCCCTCCTTTACGGAATCGACTACTACGACTGGCGGCTTTCCAGAATCCTGAATTCTATAAAGCTCAAGCCATGCGCCTACCCACATACGACAAGCCCCGCATCGTCGCGTGTGCCGAGGATTGCGAAGCCCACCTCGCCCTGCCGCGCGGTTGCCTGGAAGAGATTCAAGACCTGCTGCGTCGATCCGGAATACAGGCTCACCTTCACGATCAACGCAATCCTGGCATCGCGGAAAACTTCATCTTTCAGGGGAACCTGCGCGAAGATCAGCAGAAAGCCCAGCAGGTTCTGCTGAAACACGACATCGGCGTACTTGCCGCGACCACGGCTTTCGGCAAAACCGTGCTCGCGGCATCCATGATCGCCGCCCGTGGGGTGAACACCCTTGTCCTGGTCCATCGGCAACAGCTCATGGAACAATGGGTCGCCCGTCTCAGCGAATTCCTCAACATCGAACCCACCGAGATTGGACGACTGGGCGGCGGTCGTCGCAAACTTCGGGGCCGCCTGGACATTGCCCTCCTGCAAAGCATGGTCCGAAACGCCGTCGTGGATGACCGCATCGGAAACTACGGCCACATCATCGTGGACGAGTGCCACCACGTTTCCGCGCGGAATTTCGAGATGGCCTTGCGCCGTGCAAAGGCCCGCTTTGTTCTGGGCCTCTCGGCCACCGTGACGCGAAAAGACGGACATCATCCCATTGTGTTCATGCAGTGCGGCCCCCTGCGACATCAGGTGCAAGCCAACGCACACGCCGGAACGCGCGACTTGCAAAAGGAGGTCATTGTCCGCCCGACAGGTTATCGCCCCTGTCAGCCTCCCTCGGATGATTTCCGCCATACGTTTCGCCACTGGATAGATGAACTAATTCGGGATGAGGCCCGGAATCGGATGATTGCGGAGGACGTGCAGGCCTGTGCCGAGGCCGGAGGACATCCTCTCGTCCTGACCGAACGGGTCGAGCACGTGGAACTCCTTCAGACCGAGCTGACGAAACGCGGTCTCCATGTCCAATGCTTGCAGGGCGGAATGCGGAAACGCGACTTGAAGACAGCGCTTTCCGCACGTGCCAACCCCGATACGCCCCACTCCATGGTGATCGTCGCCACAGGCCGTTTCGCCGGGGAGGGTTTCGACGACACGGCATTGGACAGCCTGTTCCTAACCCTTCCCGTGTCCTGGAAAGGCCTCGTGGCACAGTACGTTGGTCGACTGCATCGTCAGTCGAATGGAAAACAACGGGTGCGCGTGTACGACTACGCCGACATTCACGTGGATGGGCTTGGACGGATGTTCAACCGGCGCTGCAAGGCCTACGAAGGCCTGGGCTACAGTGTGTTGATTCCGGCCAGCGCATTGCCCGGATGGCCGGAGCAGGTGCCTCTCCCCGTGGATCCTGACTGGAAACAAAATTATGCGGGCAGCGTCCGACGCCTTGTCCGTGACGGTGTGGATGTTCCCCTGGCCCGGCTGTTTGTGGACGCCACGGTTCAATCGATTCCCGAGCAGACCGAAGGTGCACAACGGGCACGCAGCGCCAGCGAAGCCTTTTTCTTCCGCCGCTTGGATAGCCTGACCGAAACCAAAGGCCGATTTGTGCTAAACGCCCGTCTGGAAATCGCCTTTCGCGGCAAGGCCTGCATGGAGGTCGATTTTCTGGACGCGTCCGCCAACATCGTCATCGAACTGGACGGGGTCCGGCACTTTCAGGATGCGAATGTGTATCGGAGGGACAGGGAAAAAGACCTGCTGCTGCAACAACACGGCTACCTGGTGCTCCGTTTTCTCGCGGAGGATCTCAGCCTCCACCTCGCGGTCGTGCTGGACACGGTTTTGCGGTGTTTGTCCTCTTCGGAGGCAGCCCTTCCCCGAAAGTCACTCAGCCTTGCAGATCTTTCATGCGCTTGAAGGCCCCGTTTTCTTTCGCCACCAATTCCGCGTAGCGTCCGCTCTCGACGATGCGCCCACGCTCCATCACCACCACCCGGTCGGCATTGCGGACCGTGGACAGGCGGTGCGCCACGATCAGCGTGGTCCGCCCCTTGACCAGTTTCTCAATGGCGTCCTGCACCAGTTTTTCCGACATCACGTCGAGCGCGGAGGTCGGTTCATCCAGCACAATCACCTGGGGATCGCGGATGAGGGCGCGGGCAATGGCCAGGCGCTGGCGCTGCCCCCCGGACAAACGGCTCCCGCCCTCGCCCACCCGCGTGTCCAGGCCCAGCGGCATTCGATCCACAAACTCCGACACATTGGCGGCGTCCAGGATCTCGCGGAAGCGTTTTTCATCCACCATTTCCTCCAGGCCAAAGAGGATATTCTCGCGGATGCTTCCCTCAAAAAACACGCTCTCCTGCGGAACCACCGAAATAAAGCGCCGCCAGCTCCGCATGTCAATTTCCTCCATGTCCTGGCCGTCCAGCAAAATGCGCCCCCCGCTCGGCCGCCGGAAACCGATGGTCAGGCGCAACAGGGTTGATTTACCCCCTCCGCTCGGTCCCACCACCGCCACACACTCGCCCGCCATGACCGCAAGGTTCACCCCCGAGACGGCGGTTTCGCTCGTGCCGGGATACTGGTAGGATACGTTGTCGTAGACGATCTCTCCCCGCACCTGATCCACGGCGGGCTTGCCCTGGTTTTTCTCCAGGTCGGGACATTCCAGAACTTCGCCGATGGATCGAACCGATTCCAAGCCCTTCGCCAGTTGCGGGTACATGTTGAGCAGCTGGTTGAAGTTCATGTAGATGTTTTGGAACAGCGACTGAAACAACACCACCTCGCCCACGCTGATTTTCCCCTGTCCGCAAAAATACAGCAAGGCCAGCAGCATCGCCAGGCTCACCAACTGAAACGTCACCCAGTTGCTCGACTGAAAGAGCGCGTTGACCACATCCAGCCGCCGTCCGGTGCGCCCCACTTGTTCAATCTGCTCCTCCACGCGCTGTGTCGCGGCCTCCTCCACACCGTGCGCGCGACTGACCGGTATCATCTCAATCATCTGGCTCACTTCCGCATTCATCGTCTCCAGGTAGCGCCGGAAATCGCTGTTCTCCTTCCGCATGCGCTCCCGAAATTGCCGTCCAATCCCCAACAACAACGGCACCAGCACGACGTAGATCAGCAGCACCAGCGGCTGTCGGTTCAGCGTGATCGCCACCATGGCCACCAGCGAGGTCACGGCCATGACCCCATGTTCGCCCACCTGCGTGGCGATGCCCTGCACCTGCTCCACATCGCGCAGCACCTTTGCCTGAAGCCGCCCCGACTCGTTTTCATCGTGGTAGGGAATCGACAGCTGCTGCAGCCGCGTCACCAACGCCTGCCGCAACCGACCCTCCAGACGCCGCGTCAACCCGCTCAACATGCGGATGAAGGCCGTGTGAATCGGCACATTTCCAGCGAGCAGGACCAGCAGCACGCCAATCGCCGGACCCTCCGAGCGCCACCCTTGGGGATTTACCGTCACCGCATCGATCAACCTCGCCGTGACCAGCGGCACCGCCCAGGCCGGCGACTGCTTGATGACAAACATCAGCAACATGCCCAGCGTTTTCCACGGCGAACAATCGGCCCAGCGCCACAGCGTGCGGAAGGGACTTTGACTGATATAGGACCATTCCAGCGGATGAAACGATTTTCGGGGACGAGGCATGGCGCAGGGCTCTGCCACAGGCAGAGGCAAATGCAAGCCCCACCACCGGATTAAAACGCTCGAAATGCTTGTTTCCGCTTGCCTTCCCTTCACGCAACTATACACTTGATCCCATGAACTCCCCTGCCCTCTCCCTTGCCCTGCTCGACGACGCCCGCCCGCCCACCTTTCTCTGCGTGAGCGAAACCCCCGTCGCCGCCGGATTCCCCTCGCCCGCCACCGATTACCTCGAAGAACGCATCGATCTCACCCGCGAGCTGGTCCGCAATCCCAGCGCCACCTTCCTCGCCCGCGTGCGCGGCGAGTCCATGCGCGACGCCGGCCTCGGACCCGGCGACCTCATCCTCGTCGACCGCTCCCGGTGCCCCCGCTCCGGAAGCCTCGTGCTCGCCTGGGTGGATGGAGGCTTCACCGTCAAACGCCTGCAGCTCCGCGACGGAAAACCCCTGCTGCAGGCGGCCAACCCCGCGTATCCTGACATCGAACTGCACGAGGACGACGGCAGCCAGGTCTGGGGCGTGGTCAGCCACATCATCAAGACCTGCAACGTCTGAGACGCCATGTACGCCCTCGTCGATGTCAACAGCTTCTATGCCAGTTGCGAGCAGGTGTTCCGCCCGGACCTCTGGGGAAAACCGGTCGTGGTGCTGAGCAACAACGACGGCTGCATCATCGCCGCCAACCGCGAGGCCAAGGCCCTGGGCGTCCCGATGTGGAAACCCGCGTTCGAGGTCCTGCCCCTGCTCGACAAACACGGCGTCACGGTATTCTCCTCCAATTACGCCCTCTACGGCGACATGAGTGCCCGGGTGATGGAAACCCTCGCCACCCTCACGCCGTCCATGGAAGTGTACAGCATCGACGAGGCCTTCCTCCACGTGCCCGAATCCGAACACGACCTGAGCGCTTACGGCCACGCCCTGCGCTGCCGCGTGCAGCAGTGGACCGGCCTTCCCGTCGGGGTGGGCATCGCCCCCACCAAGGCCCTCGCAAAGGTCGCCAACCGCAGCGCCAAGCGCGAGCGCGAGCGAAGCCGGAACGTATTTGTCATCGATTCCGACCCCCTCCGCCGCTCGATTCTGCGGGAGTTTCCCGTGGAGGATGTCTGGGGCATCGGCAAACGCATCGCCGCCCGCCTGCACGCCATCGGCGTCCACACGGCCTGGGACTTCACGCAGCTCAGCGACGAGTGGGTGCGCCGCGAGCTGAGTGTCGTCGGCCTCCGCCTCAAGCGAGAACTCGAAGGCACGCCGCAGCTCGACCTGGCCGTGGATCCGCCGCCGAAACAGATGATCGGCACCGCCAAGAGTTTCGGCCATACCCTCGGCGACAAGGACCTCATCCTGGAGGCCCTCGCCTGGTACGTGGCCGAGGTCGCCGAGAAACTGCGCCACCAGCAGGCCCTCGCCGGCTGCATGACGCTCTTCCTGGAGACCAACCCCTTCCGTGAACAGGACCCGCAGTACCGCAACCAGACCCAGATCCGCCTGCCCGTGCCCACCGACAACACGCCCTGCCTCACCCGCTACGCCCGTTTCGCCTTCGAGCGCATCTACCGCCCCGGCTATCTTTACAAGAAGGTGGGGGTGTGGCTGGGCGATTTCAGCCGACCCGGGGCCGTGCAGCAGCATCTCTTCGACGCCGATCCCCAGCCCGGCCACTCCAAGACCATGGAGGTGATGGACCGCCTGAACCGCCGCTACGGAAAGGCCACCCTCCGCACGGCCGCCGCCGGCTTCCGCCGCGCGGAATGGAAACTCCGCCAGGAACGCCTCAGCCCCCGCTACACCACCCGGATCGGCGAAATCCTGCCGATTGGCCGCTGATATTCCTTTGACCGACACAGATTAGACAAACGGGATCGACGTAAATTTAATATTGCAGCTGTTGCATTGTTGTCATACGGATGACTGACGTGGTCTATTTTTAATATTGCGTCTGTTGCAATACAGCGAATAAACCGCGCAGCAATCCGCTTGCCAGTCCGGCGGCGGCTCCGTAAGGTCCCGACAATGAATATCGCCCTTTTTACCGACAGCTTCCTCCCCCACGTCTCGGGCGTATGCACCGCTGTGATCAATCAGGCCAACGAATTGTCCAAACAGGGCCATTCCGTGATGATTTTCCGTCCCAAGGCCTTCGGCGCCGCCGGCAAAAAACGCCTCGAAAACTCCGGAGAACTCTCCGCCAAAATCCGCAACACCGCGATCAGCGTGCCCAGCCTGCGGCAGCCCGGCCTCCGCATCGCCATCCCCACCGTCGCCCTCAGCCTGCCCACGCTCAAGCGCTTCAACCCCGACGTCATCCACGTACACACGGAATGGGGCTGCGGCTGGGAGGGCGTCATGCTCGCCAAAATGCTGCGCAAACCGCTGGTGGGCACCTTTCACACCTTTTTCGCCGAGCCGGAATACCTGCGTCAGTTCCACCTGCCCAACCACCGCCTCACCCAGAAAATGATGTGGCGCTATTCCGTGTTTTTCTACAACCACTGCGACCGCATTCTCTCCCCCTCCCGCAGCGTGGCCGAACAACTCGTCGCCCGCGGCGCCCTGCGCGTGCCTCACCTGCTCTCCAATGGCATTCCAGCCTACGCCCTGCGCCCGGACGCCGACATCGCCGCCGAACGCCAGGCCCTCGATCTGAAAGGCCCCACCTTCATCTACGTCGGTCGCCTCTCCGAAGAAAAATCACTGCCCGTGCTGTTGAAAGCCTTCGCCCGTGTGTATCGTCACCGCAACGATGCGGAGCTGGTGGTGGTCGGACACGGCATCATCCGCGAGAATTTGATGGCGTTTGCCCAGGAATTGGGCATCGCCGCTTCCGTCCGTTTCACCGGAAGTGTTCCCCACGCCGAACTGATGAAACGCAACCTCCACCGGGTCGGCCAAATCTTCGTGACCGCGAGCAAAACCGAAAACCAGCCCGTCAGCCTGCTGGAAGCCATGGCTCTGGGATTGCCCGTGATCGGCCCGGACGCCAAAGGCATTCCGGAAATGATCCGGCATGAAGAAACCGGACTCCTTTTCCCTCCCGAAGACGATGCAGCCATGGCCGCCGCCATGTTGCGCCTGTTGGAAGACCCCGCCCTCCGCAGCCACTGCGGACAGAAAGCCCTCGCCTTCGCCAACGCCAACGGCATCGTGGAAATTGTGCAGCAGCTCCAGGGACATTACGCAGCCGTCATTGAGGAAAAACGCCTGCGCCGCGAAAAACGTCGCCAGAGACTCCGCGCCCTTTCGGCCCGAAGGGTTCCCAAATCTTCCGATGGACTCGGAACCTGAACCGCTACACGCTTACACGTTCCGCCATCCGTCGATTTCGTTTTCAAACAACTCATCCGACGCGATCGGGCCCCAACTGCCGGGGGAATAAAAATGCAGCGGAATGCGGGCATCGCGCTCGCGCCAGGCCTGCAAAATCGGGTCCATCACGCGCCAGGCAGCCTCCACTTCGTCGGAACGGGTGAAGAGCGTGGCGTCGCCGCGCATCACGTCCATGAGCAGGCGCTCGTAGGCCTCGGGCAGGGTCCCGTCGTAGTTCTCCGCATAATCGAAGTCGAGCACGGAGTCCTCCACGACCATGTGCATGGAGGGACGCTTGGTGGCGAAATGCAGCGAAATCCCCTCGTCGGGCTGGATGCGGAAGGTCAGGAGGTTCGGCTGCGTGTCGGTCAGGTCGCAGATGTCGCCGGCACATTGCACGGTACGGAAGAGCTGCATGGGCGGCTTTTTGAACTTCACGGTGATGCTGGTTTGTTTGCGGGCCATGCGTTTGCCCGTGCGCAGATACACCGGGACGCCGGCCCAGCGCCAGTTGTCGAGATAGAGCTTGGCCGCGACAAAGGTCTCGGTCCGCGAATTTCCGGGCACGCGCTCTTCGTTGACGTAGGCGGGTACGTTTTTCCCATTGAACTGACCCGCCGCGTACTGAGCGCGCACCATGTGCGTGCGCACATCGTCCAGTTTCGGAATGCGCAGACTCTGCAGCACCTTCACTTTTTCGTTGCGAACCGCGTCGGACGAAAATCCACTCGGGGGCTCCATCGTCACCAGCGTCAGAAGCTGCGTCAGGTGGTTCTGCATCATGTCGCGGAGCGAACCCGCCTTGTCGAAATAGGCCCCACGCCCGGATTCCATGCCCACGGTTTCGCTGGCGGTGACTTCGATATGGTCCACAAAGCGGTTGTTGAACACCGGCTCAAAAATCGTGTTGGCGAAGCGGAAGGACAGAATATTCTGCACCGTCTCTTTGCCAAGATAATGGTCGATGCGGTAGACCTGCGATTCATCCAAAAGACGCAGGATGTCGTGGTTGAGGGCCAGAGCGCTCTGCAAATCGTGACCGAAAGGTTTTTCGATCACCACCCGGCTCCAGTTTTCGTCGCCGGGCAGGTACATCAATCCAGCGGCTTTGAGATGCCCAATGACCGGACCAAAAAACTCCGGCAGGGTGCTGAGATAAAAAACCCGGTTGGCGGGATAAAGACTGCTGTCTGACAGGAGCGTGTTCAGCCGGGCAAAGGCCTCCGCGTCCTCCAGCTCGCCCTTGAAATAATCCACATGCTCCATGAAGGCCTGCAACTCCTCTTCCCGACCGCTCATGCGCCGGAAGCGCCGGATTTCCTCCAGCATTTCAGTCCGGAAGGCCTCCACCGTGTACTCGCGGCGTCCGCACGCAACAATGCGGTACGCGGCGGGCATGCGCCGTTCCTCGGCCAGGGCATAGAGCGCAGGCAACAGTTTGCGACGCGTCAAATCGCCTGTGCCTCCGAAAATCACGAGCGTTTGGGGTTGTTCAACCCGCACATCTGGCAAACGGCCTTCGTGCGGGGCATGGCTGGGGTGGAGGTTCACGGTTGGACTCATAGGCTCCCAGTTTCCCATTCCCACCGATATTGTCAACCCCATCACCGTCTTTTGCTTCCCGACTTGACGCCGGGCCTCTCTGCCATCATGTTGCCCTCCCATGTCCGACCCCACCAATCATCGCAAAATTGAACACATCGACATCCTGCGCCGCGACCCGGAGACCGACCGCGCCGCCGCCGCCTTCGATGCCCTACGGCTCCGTCACCGCGCCCTTCCTGAAATCAATCTCGATGAGGTGGACAGCTCGGTCTCCTTTCTTGGCAAAAAACTGTCCTTTCCCCTCCTGATTTCCTCCATGACCGGCGGCGATCACGACCTCCTCCGTCACGTGAACCGCAACCTCGCCGAAGCCGCCGAACGCTGCGGCGTCGCCATGGGCGTTGGCTCCCAGCGCGTCCTGTTCACCCGTCCCGAGGCCCGCGCCTCCTTCGACCTCCGCCCCGTCGCCCGCAACGCCCTCCTCTTCGCCAACCTCGGGGCCGTCCAGCTCAACAAGGGCTTCGGCATCCCCGAATGCAACGCCGCCGTGGACCTGCTTCACGCCGACGCCCTCTATCTCCACCTCAATCCCCTCCAGGAAGCCGTTCAACCCGAGGGCGACACCTGTTTCCGCGGCCTCGCCGACCGCATCGGCGACGTGGCCCGCGACCTGCCCGTCCCTGTCATGGTCAAGGAAATCGGCTGCGGTCTCGGGCTTCCCGACGCCGAACTGCTCTTCGCCCGCGGCATTCGTTTTCTCGATGTCGCCGGCAGCGGTGGCACCAGTTGGAGCCGCATCGAACACCACCGGCGCCAGGAAGTCCTCCCCGACGACCTCGGTCTGCTCTTCCAGGACTGGGGCATTCCCACGCCCCTCGCGTTGCAGGAATTGGCTCCACTGCGCGCCCGCGGCGCCGTGCTCCTGGCCTCCGGCGGCATCCGCAATGCCCTCGACATGGTCAAAGCCCTGCTCCTCGGCGCTTCCCTCGTCGGCATGGCCAAACCCTTTCTCGAACCCGCCCTGCAATCCGCCGACGCCGTGGTGGCGCGCATCGAATCCCTGCGTCTCGCCTTCCGCACCGCCCTCTTCCTGCTGGGCTGCCGATCCCTCCGCGAACTCCACAACAACGACGATCTGCTGCTGCCATGAGCGACCTCCCCGACGCCGAAACCCTCTACGCCCACTTTTTCGCTCCCTGGATTCCACCCGATGATCCCCGCGAACGCTTGCTGCGTCCCGACCTCGAACAAATCGAACTCGATCCCGGCGTCCATATCCGCAACCTCACAACGCTGACGGAGGAAGGCCGCGCCAGGGTCGAACGCCAGATCCAGGGCATGATCGCCGCCGCCCGGGCCGATTTGCCCGGACTGCTCGGTGTCAGAGGCGAACCCACTATCGAGTGGCTCAACGCCCTGGAGACCTGGGCATCGCCAGAGCGCCTCCGCGCGGTCTTGCGCAGCTCCAACCCGGAAAATCCGGACAACTCCTGGCTGCTGCTCTGCTGCGAAAGCGGTGCCCTCATTGGCGAACTCCTGCAGCAGGCCTGGCCCTCCCTGCGCTGGCTGGGCGATTTCCCCTATTTTGAATCCTGCCTCTTCGATCTCAACGCCAAAGTCCGCATTCCCGTCTTCCACTGGGCCGCCAAAACTCTCAGCGGCGACGAACGCCATCCTCTGGCGCAGAAGATCCAGGCCGCCGTCGCTTTCCTCCGCGAAGGTTGACGTACTCTTCCCGTTGCCAAGCCGCGAAATGCGTTTACGTTGGCCCATGCCCGAGCCCTCCTGGAATTTCGACAACACCTACACCCGCCTGCCCAGTGTTCTGTACCGGGCGTCACTTCCCCGTCCCGTCCGGGCCCCCTCCATCGTGCTCGTAAACGAGGCCCTGGCCCGCGACCTCGCCCTCCCCGAACTCGACGCCCCGCTCCTTTCCGGCAATCGCCTCCCGCCCGGCGCACAGCCCATCGCCCAAGCCTACGCCGGACACCAGTTCGGACACTTCACCCTGCTGGGCGACGGACGAGCCCTCCTCCTCGGAGAACACATCGCCCCCAACCAAAAACGCTTCGACATCCAACACAAAGGCTCAGGACCCACCGTCTATTCCCGTGGTGGCGACGGACGCGCCGCCCTCGGTCCCATGCTCCGCGAATACATCGTCAGCGAAGCCCTGCACGCCCTGGGCATACCCACGACCCGCAGCCTCGCCGTCGTGGCCACCGGCGAAAGCGTCATCCGCGAAAGCCCGCTCCCGGGGGCCGTACTCACCCGTGTCGCCGCCAGCCACATCCGCATCGGCACCTTTGAATACGCCTTCCACACCAGCGACCTCGAAACTCTTTCCCTCCTCACCCGACACACCCTCCACCGCCACTTCCCCGATGCCGGCGAAGCGGACAACCCGGCTCTGGCCCTTCTCGACGCCGTCGTCGAATCCCAGGCCTCCCTCGTCGCCCGCTGGATGAACATCGGCTTCGTTCACGGTGTCATGAACACGGACAACACCGCTCTTTCCGGTGAAACCATCGACTACGGCCCCTGTGCCTTCTTGGACCGCTACGACCCCGCCACCGTCTTCAGCTCCATCGACCAGAAGGGCCGTTACACCTACGGCAACCAGCCCCGCGTGCTTCAGTGGAACCTTGCCCGTTTTGCCGAAACCCTTCTGCCCCTCCTCGACCCCGACGAAACCTGCGCCATGGAAAAAGCTCAGGCCTCTCTCGAGCGCTTCCCCTCCCGCTACCAGCACCATTGGCTTCAGGGCATGCGCGCTAAACTTGGACTCTTCACAGAAGAAAACGGCGACCCGAAACTCGCCCACGTTTTTCTGGAGCAGCTCAAACAGTCCCGCTCCGATTTCACCCTCGCCTTTGCCGAACTCGATCCGCAGACGCAGGAACAAAGCCCCTTTCACCACGCCTGGCGCGAGCGCCTCACCCGACAGCCCCAGTCCCTCGAAACCGTTCGCGCCCACATGCAGGCCCACAATCCCATCGTCATTGCCCGCAATCATCAGGTTGAAGCCGTGCTCCGCGCGGCACATGACCAGGATCTCAAGCCCCTGCTGCGACTGCTCGCGGCCCTGCAAACCCCTTTCGAGCGAAACCACAGTCCCGTGGACCTCTGTCAGCCTCCCCCGCCCGGCACCCCCGCCTTCCGAAGTTTCTGTGGCACCTGAGCTGCGCCGCCCCTAGACGCTGTCCATAAGCTCAACTATGCAACAGCTGCAATATTAAACGTTGCTGGTAAGCTAAACTATGCAACAGCTGCAATATTAAACGTTGCTGGTGGCCCTGCGGGAACGAGATAGTGGGATTGCAATCTCAAGACAACGCGCTAGGACATATCCATGAACGTTTCCGACTTTTCGATCACGCTGAAGGTTCGCGACTACGAATGCGACCTGCAGGGCATTGTCAACAATTCGGTGTACCAAAACTACCTCGAACACGCCCGCCACGAATTCCTCAACGCCATGGGCGTGGATTTCGCCCTGCTCACCGCGCGCAAAATCCATCTCGTAGTGCTGCGCGTGGAACTCGACTACCACCAGTCCCTGCGTCCCGGCGACAGCTTCACGGTCAGCGTGAAACTGGAGCCTGTCGGACGTATCCGCTGGGCCTTCGTGCAGGAAATCCGGCGTCAGCCCGACAACACGCTGATGCTGTCCGGGCGCGTGCTCGGAGTGGGACTGAACGAGCGCGGACGTCCAGACCGCATCGCGGAACTCGCTCCCCTGCTGCAGGTCCAGTCAGCGGACTGATGTTCAGGGGAGACGCAGGAGCACGTCGAGTTTCCGATGGTCGGAACCGTTTGCCGGACCGTATTCCGCATGTCGGAACTCCACCTGCGGATCACCCCAAACCTGATCAAGGGCCAGGATCGGAATCGGCGCGGGCCAGGCGACTTCGAGCCCCCGCCCTTTTTCGCGGAAGGCGGAACGATAGGGCTGCAGCTCTTCAAACCACCGCGAATCCGACGGGAGATTGAAGTCGCCGAGCACCAGCCGCACGGGCAGCGGATGGGCCGCCGCCGCGTCGGCAATGTGTCGCAGCAGCGGTGCCTTGGGACGAAAGGGATTGGAATCCAGGTCCAGGAGAATGACGGAAAACGGCTCGCCCCCTTGATGTCGCAGATCAAAAATCACATAGCGGTTTCGCCCGGAAAACCAACGGAGTTCATGACGCAGGATTTCGAAATCCGTGCTGGCGATGAGGGTAAAACCACCGCCGGCATAGAGGACCTTGCGTTCGGGAAGGGCTTCGGCCTCCGCGCGGGTCAGCCAGCGTCCTAGGGCCGTGGCTTCGGTCAAAAACAGCAAATCCGGGTCATCGACAAGAATCTGCCGGGTCACACGCTCCAAGTGGGTTTTGGGGTTCCATGCATTCCAGATGCGGACCCGAAGATCACCGGGCTGAATCGGGTCGCCGCCAGGGCCGAGGGTTTGCGCCAGCCAGAGCCCCACGCAGAGCAGCGCGGTCAGCCACAGCCAGCGGCGACGTCCGAGAAGAGCGAGCCCGGCGAAGGCCGCGCCGATCAATACCCAGGGCGTGGCGTAATAGACAAGCCCTGTCGCCACCCAGCGGTCTTTCGGTCCCAGCCGCACAAGAAGGGCAATGAGCACGCCGGCGAGCAGCAGACGGAACAACGTCCTGGAAATGGCCCCCTTAGGCGTCACTGAGCAGTTTCAGGATCGGGGCTTCGTCTTCCTCAACGTCGGGAAAACGCCCAATGTCCGGATTGATGAAAAAGTTGTCGTTGGAATCATCGTTGGCCGTGCTGACCTCGCCGATGATGCCTTCGGAACTCGACACCCAGAAGGCGTGGTAGGTGCCGGGGCAGAGGGTCACACGTTCGCCGGCGCCGAGCACCAGCAGGTCGCCCGAGAGCAGCGTTCGGGTTTCGCCGCAGACGCGCACGTCACAGGGTTTGCCCGCGGAATCCGCCGGTTTTCCCGCCCAGAGACGAAGGGTCAACTCGCCCCAGCGGCAAATGATGTCTTCTTTCTTTTTGGCGTGGGTGTGGGCGGGCGTTTCCTGGTTTTTGCGGGCGTACATCAGTTTTTCGCAGTATTCCGGCTCTTCGCAGAGATTGATGAGGGTCAGCCCGGAGCGCGCAAAATCGCCGAGGCCAAAGTCGGTCACATCCCAGCGGGGCTTGGGCGGAAGGGTCCATCCGTGGGCGGCAAAACAGGCGGAGGCGTCGCGGATGACACGGTTGATTTCAGAGCGTTTCATGCGGGCTTATTTGTAGCTTTGGGTGGTTTTGGTGAGCAGCATATCCTGCTGCAGGCTGCGGATTGGCGCGATACCGAGCTGTTGCAGCACACCGTGGTAGGCCTTGACGGCTTCAAGCGGCGCGACCTCGCCATCCACAATGCGTCGCAGCAGCTCGATGAAGGCGAGCGGGTGTTCGGAGAGGTTGATTTTGCGTCCGAACAGCGCCACACGCGCACCGTATTTCTTGGCGTCGTGGATGAGCTGGAACGCGTCGAGCGTGGTGCCGCTGCTGCCGCCGAGAATGCCGACGATGAGCTGGGGATCGTAGGACACAAGTTCCTCCAGAGCGCCGGGACCGTTGTAGGGAATCTTGAGGAAGACGGGGCGACCCGCGCGGGTCACGCCCGCCAGGGTGCGCACCACATGGTCGTTGAGGAAGGCTCCCACTTTTTTATCGGGAATCCCCGGATCGACGTTGGGATTGAAGATTTCGAGGAAGTAGCGGAACTGTTTCTTTTCGGCCTCGATGCGGAAATCCTGAAACGCGCACAGGGCCTGGTGGTCGTAGTCGAGATTGTTGGTGAAGGTGATGGAGTAGAGGCCGAGGTCGGCACCGACGAAGGGAAGGGAAGAATCGGAGACGAGACGTCCGTACTTGATGTGATCGAGCGTGGCGCTGCGGAAACTGCGCGAGGGATAGTCGGTGGGATACTTGCCGCCGCGGACGACCCAGATGTCGGAGGTGTCATTGGCGCGGGCCGCCGGAGTGATCTCGCTGTTGACGAAGAGTTTCTCCTCCATCGCGAGGATTTCGAGGTTGGAGGCGGAGACGAGGACGATGTCGACGATGTCCTGGCGGATCACGTCGCGGATCTGGCTGCGGTAATCGGCGAGGGTCTTGTAGCAGCCTTCGGACTCGTTGAAGCCGTGGCGGCAGGCCTTGCGTTCCGGTCCGGGGGCGGTGATGCCAAAGGCCATGTCGGCGTCCTTGGCGTCGGCGATGATGAATTCCTTGCAGCCATGCGGATCGGCGTGGATGGCGGCCAATTTGCGGTCGAGACGTTTCTGTGGATTCATAGAGGCACTTCCTTTGTCAGGAACCGCGCGAAGCCGCAAGAAGATTTAGGAAAATAACAAACGCGGCAGGTTTAAGGGGCCTCTTTGTCGGGTTTCCGGGGGACCAGAAACAACTCGCGGATGCGGGCGAGCGGAAGGGGCATTTCGGGCCACTCCAGGGGTTGGAACGTGGCCGTGCCCTCCTGAATGGATCGCAATGTTCCGGAAAGGGTTTCGAAATTCTGGAGAATCAAAACATCATTTTCCGCCGGGGCAAAGGGATGTGGACCTTCCCCGTTCCAGGGACTCACCCGAAAATCACTCAGCCAAATCGGCTCGTAGTCGGAGAAACAAAGCTGAATGCCTTCCGCCACATTCAGGGACTTCGGGTCGAGAAACGTGACAGGCCAGCTCTGCTCCAACACGCCGTTCAGCAGGAGGGTGACTTTTTTCTCGTTGAGGTCGACATAGAATCGGAGATCATGCACCTTCGACACCGGAGCCACCATGGCCCGGTTCCAGTTCTGACCCATTTCATTGTGGCGGAACGACTCCATGTAATTGAAGCGCCCGTCAAAATGGTTGAAGCTGAAACTGGGAGTGTCCAGGCGTTTCCGGGAGAAGAGTCGCACTTCATATTGGGCGATTTTGCGGGGAAATTCCAGTTTCAGTTCCACGACGAAGGTTGCGGGCAGTTCCGGGAGGGATCGACTCAGCTCGAGATTCGGCGATCCCGGAAAGAAAATTTTTCCATCCTTGTCCAGGGGGAGCTGCTCCTTGGGTACGGGTTCCTCCGGCAAGGTCCAGTCCTTCAGCGTGCCGAGGGAACCCACCAGCGCCTTTGGATCGGACCAGCGGAGGGAACGCAGCGCGGCGCGGGGAATCTGCACATCCTCCGCCCCGTCCCGGGTAAGGGTCAGCGTTTCCGCATCCAGCGTGAGGGAAGTCCCCTCCTCCACCCGCCCATCCGTCGTGGAGACCCTGACATCACCCCACACGATGGAAAACAGTCCACACAGAAGTACAATCGTTTTTAAGATGTGCATGGAGGTTCTGATAAAAGGACGACAAGCGAAAGTAAAATGAATTCCATATTGCAGATATGTCGAGCCTGTCCCCAGGTGCGACTGCGGTCCTCAGGACAACCGTCCGCCTCTGGGGACAGAGGCGAGTACAGCGCACTGTGGTGATCAAGGACGTCGAAGCGGCGGGGGCGCCGCGGGTCCATTGTGACCTCTGATCTGACAATGGAGAGGTGGCGCCCCCGCCGCCCCTCAGTGTCCTCTACTCTGACAATGGAGACGTGGCGCCCCCGCCGCCCCACAGTGACCTCTTGGCGATGGTGAGTTTCGGGTTCGCTTCTGGGGACAGAGGCGACTACGCGCGACTACGGTCATCAAGACGTCGTGGCGGCGGGGGCGCCGCGGGTCCATTGTGACCTCTGCTCTGACAATGGAGACGTGGCGCCCCCGCCGCCCCTCAGTGTCCTCTGCTCTGACAATGGAGAGACGGCGCCCCCGCCGCCCCATTGTGCGAAACGTCCATCCCACCCTCCACCCCCTCGCCTCTCAACGTTGCTGATGGTGAAAAAATGTTCATTTGTCGCATAAAACAAAATAATACGCGCATATACGGGTTGTTTATTTGTCGAGATTGTGGCATGATGTGAAGGTCTTTAAAAACCCACAACCCGAAAGGAATTCGCCATGAGACAAACAATCCAGACCTACATCATTTGTGCATCATTCTTCTGCGGCATTGCCAGTGCTGCTCCAATTGTCGTTGATTTTGATTCCCCTACCGACCTGAATCTTTTCGCCAATGCGGCACCCGCAAATTGGTCTGTTGCCAGCGGGGTTTTAACTGCGGCAAAAGACACTAACCTCACCAGCATCAATGGCACGTATTACAACTCAGGCCTTTCATTGGCCGCGAATGGTCATTCCCTCACCCTTGAGGTTTCCTACACCTCATGGAATGGGACAAACCTAACGGCGAATAATGCGAATGTCATCCGTTTAGGTATCGATTCCGGTACCGCTGATGCGTTGCCCGATTTCAGTGGCGTCCTTCAAGGAAGAGCCTCGGGAAACCGCAACCATACTGTGGGGAACTATGACGGCACGAATTTGGTGCAATCGGCTTCCACGGTAAACCTGCCCAACAGTGCGCAGACCTTTGTTTTGGAGACGGTATTCACCCGCCTCAGTGACACATCACTGCAAATGGACACGACTTTGTGGAATGCGGCAAAATCCTCTGCAATTATTGCCGAACTTTCTCGAACGGTCACCGTAACGGCTGGTTATTTCTCTACACCTGTATATGCTGGCTTGTTTTTAAATGGAGACGCCTCCCCTGCGGTAGCTTCGGGAATTTCTGTAGACAACTTCACGATCACCGCCATCCCCGAGCCGGGCACGCTGGTGTTGGTGGGTGTGGCGCTGGGTTCGCTGCTGCTCTTCCGCCGCCGCAAATAACCTCAACACAAGGCAGGAAGGCCCTTGGCCTTTGCCCTGCGAAAACAAAGAACCGATGGCATCCCCATCGGTTCTTTTTTTCTCACTGGGGGGAAGGATGGGCTTGGGACGTCGTGGCGGCGGGGGCGCCGCGGGTCCATTGTGACCTCTGACAATGGAGAGGTGGCGCCCCCGCCGCCCTATAGTGTCCTCTTGGCGATGGAGCGTTTCGGGTTCGCCTCCGGGGATAGAGGCGACTACGGCGCAACAGCCCTGTTACAGCAGCTCGTCGATGCCGGTGGTTTTCAGGTATTGGGCGGTGATGCCTTTGTGCGGCAGGGGCACCATGCCTTTTTCCACAAGGGTCTGACCGAGGGGCTCGGGGGCGAGAAATTCAAAATGTCCGAAGCCCAGCGCGAAGAGATCATCCTCTTCCAGCAGACCTTTCCAGCTGCGCCCGGCGGGATCGTTCCAGAGCCCCTCCCCTCCGAGGGTGAAGCCGCCGGCGAAATCCACCAGCACCGCGCCGTATTCCTGCAAGGCCTTTGCAACGGTTTTTGCCGCCGGGCTCAAGGGAGTGGTTTCGACATCCAAGTACGGGTCGAGCCGCAGCACACTTCCCGCCGGGGGACCCCCGGGCGTGCCGCCGTCTGTCCAAATCGTCGGTGGAAAATAATGCGCCAGCAGTCCACTGGAGCGACAGGCGAAGAGCAGCTTGTGGGCGATGCGTCCGGCGAGGATTTCCTCATGCAAAATCAAACCGGCAATGGCGGGCACGCCGGTGGCGCGGCTGGGGCCGTGGGGGTGGATGCTCTCGCCGTTCTGGGCGGAAAAATCCGCCGGATCAAAAACGCCGCTGCCGTCGAGCGCGTAGCGCATGCCGGTGCAGGAGGCCCAGCTGCCGTCGGCGCGTTTCTGGGCGCCCCACATGTCCCATCCTGTGCGCGAGGCGGGATCGAGGATGGCCAGATGCGCGTCCTCCTGGGCATCGGCAGTGGCATGGGATGGAATGGGGAGTCCCTTGGCGAAGTCCAGGTGGTGTCCCATGCGCGCGAGGGCGGCCGGATTGTGATCGGAATTGGCCGCGAAGGTTTTTCCCTGCCAGTCCTCGCGCATACGGCGGGCCACTGTCTGAACCGGCGTGCCGGGCGCGGCCTGATAAATCGGCACGGTCCATTCGTGGAGGTTGATGTGGAGGCCGGGGGATGACGTGCCTTCCTGAGTCAACGCAAGGAATTCTGTCGAGCGCGGGTGCGCGATAGCGTTTGTTGGCAGCGGCTGATTCCAAAAGCTTTCGGGGGAGAAAAGAGGCATGGGCAGGGGTCAGGTGGAGAGGTATGTGGGAAATCGGGAAGGGTCACCGCGCCGTATCACCGAGGGTCCAGGCCTCTTTCCATTCGATGCGGGGTTTGCCGTCACGGAGGGTGAGGGGCAGCCAGACGTGGCGGGAGTCGATGATGTTTTTCGGATTCCAGCGGTTGGCGATGAAGATGAAGGCACCGGGTGTGCCGGGCATGGGAATCACGTGGGCCCCCTGCGAGCGGAACGTTGTTTCGGCACCCTCGCCGACGCAGGGGTTTTCGTGCATGGAGGTCCAGGGGCCGAGTGGATGCTCGGCCACGGCGTAGGTGGCGGCATTGGGGTCCCATCCGGTGCATCCGGAGGTGATCAGGTAGTATGTGCCCCCGTGTTTGAACATCACGGGCGCTTCGCGGCTTTCTCCGGCATGGGCCTCGCCGTAGGTCCCGTCGTGATGGAGGTAATCGGGGCTGAGTCGGGCAATGCGCAGGGTGCGGTTGTTGTCGGAGTTGAAGACGTGGTAGGCTCTGCCGTCTTCGTCCTGGAACAGGGTGAAATCGCGCGATTCGTGTGGCTTGGCCCGCTGGTTGTCCAGAAAGGTGAAGGGTCCCTGGGGATGATCGGCCACGGCCACCGCCGCGAGGGCCAGGGCGTAGTTCGAGAGGTCATTGTGAAACCACATCACGTATTTTCCCGTGGTCGGGCTGCGCAGAACTTTCGGACGGTTTATCACGCCCCGTTTGTGGAGGGGATGGGAGACATCGTCGGACGAGCGCAGCGCGATGCCCTCGAAGGTCCACTGAATCAAATCCTTTGAGCTGTAGCAGCCGACCCCGAGGGTTTCGGCGTGGGCGAAGGTCATGTTCCACTCCGGATGGAGAATGCCCTCGAAGGTTTCGCCGTGGCGTTGTTCGCCATACCAGAACCACTTGCCGCTGGACGCATCCCAGAACACGCAGCCGCCGTGGGCGAGAATGGGTTGACCTTCGGTGTCCAACCAGACCTCGCCGTGACGGAAGGGTTCGGGGACGGCGGAAACGTCGGGGCTGATGGATTGCATGGTATCCTGTGTGACGGGTGAGGACCGAAAGAACCAGAGAAACGCTGCGGAGACGGCGAAGGCCAGGAGGAGGTGCAGCAACATCTGGAAACGCCTTTTCAAAGGTCCGGATATCGATGCTTTTTGTGAAGAGAAACCCATGAGTTGATTTTGCATACATTCAGGTTCCGGATGTGAGTGCCAGCACCAACGGTGCGATGCATAAAAGCCCAGCGCAACGCGCTGGGAATCGTGAATAGAGGAATCGTGTAGCGGTCTGTAGGACCGCCGCAATGGGCGTCGCCACCGCACGTCGCCATACGCTCCCAATTGCGGCGGTCCTACAGACCGCGTCTCCTGGGTTTACACCCCAACCCAGCGCCTTGCGCTGGGCTGGGATGCTGTCGCACCTTTGGTGCTTCAGGGTTGAAGGGTCAATTCAACACCCGACAACTCCAGCCAGCCCGGATTTTTTCCGAGGTTGCCGAAGATCAGCCGCACGGAGCCTTTCGCTTGTTCCGATGTGAGGGTGACTTCGATGGCCTTCCATTCAACATCCGTTTGCACGTCCCACTTTCCGCTGAGCACTTTGTATTCACCGCTGCCCTCGCCGAGGGCGACACCGAAGACGCGGTATTCGCTGGCGCGGGCGGAAAAACGCAGGAGGTAGGTTTTGCCGGGCTCCACGGGGACTTTGTCCTGAACCAGGCTCATCTGCCAGTGGTCGCTGCCGGCTTGATCCAGAGTGATGCGAAGGGCGGATTGTTTGTTGGGTCCGTTTTCACTGATGGAAAGGGTTCCCTGGGCGTCTTGGTGCGTTTCCAAACGCCAGTGGGTGCTTTCCTGTTTAAAATCCCCGTTGCGCAGAATCGGGGCATCTTCGGCGAAAAGGGTCGTGAACAAGAAGGGCGTCAACAACAGATATGTGAGGGTTTTCATGGGGACTCCAGTGGTGAGGTGGGAGGGGTTGGGTTAGGGTCGCGGAAAGGAGTACACGTGGATTTCACGGGGCGGAAGATGGAGGTTCCAGGAGCGCGCGTCATGGGTGAGGGTGACGCTTTGCGCGTGGGGAAAGGGGTTGTGCAGGGCGACGCGGAGGGTGTCGGCATCGCGGAAAGCGACGGCGTGGGCGGCGAAGTGTCCGGAGAGAGGGACGATGTCCGCGCCGGGTCTGGCGCAGTGTCCGAGCAGTCGCATGAGGTGGAATTCCGGGTTGAGGGCATAGGTCTGCTGGGCGGGGTCCACGGTGATCATGCAGTTCTGCGGCCAGCCCCAGGTGCTGAGTCCCTTGGGATGGGGCAGCGCGAGGTTCCAGTAGCAGTAGGCGGAGGCGCCGTTGTGCAGATAATGCTGGAAGAGGTTGAAGACATGTTCGGCGTGTTTCCAGGTGTTCTCTCCGTCGCCGCACTCGTTTTCGGTTTGCGCGAGGGGAAGGTCGGGCCAGGCGAGATGGGTGCGCTGGATGGCTCCCGAACCGGCCCACTGAAAGCGGACCCCGGCGATAAATTTGCGGGCCTCCGGATCGTTCAGGGCGGGCGCGATCCATGTGCGGTAACAGCCCCGCTCGATGGTGCCCAGCCAGACGTCACAGGGCCTGCCGCCGGGCGGAGTGTCGGCAAACAGCGGCCCCAGGTGGTCGCGGATGAAGTTCCGCAGTTTTTCGCCGCTCCAGCGGCAGGAGGGAAACTTCTGGTCGGAATCCGGTTCGTTTTGCACGTGGACGGCTTCGACGGGAATTCCTTCGGCGCGCATCGCCTCGACGAAACGGTGAAAATAGAGCGCGTAGGCCCGGTGGATGTTCGGTTCGCCCCTGAGACTGCCGTAGTTGTAGGCGCAGGGATGTTTCATCCAGGTGGGCGGACTCCAGGGAGAGGCGAAGAGGGTCAGGCGCGGATCGTGCCGCAGGGCGGCGCGAATGAAGGGCAGAAGGGTTTCGCGGTCGCGCTCGATGCTGAAGTGTTCCATGGCGAGATCGCCGGGAGTCTCGTTGAGGGAGTACCAAGAGAGGGAATAGGATGCATTTGGAGAGAGTGCGAGGGGCTTGTTCAAATGGCACATCAATCCATCCGGGGAGTGAGTTCGAACCAGAGGGCGGGCGCGGCGTTCAAGGGAATGCTGAGACTGCCATTTTGCACTTCGGGCAGCGGGAGAGCTTCGCCCTGTGGCACTCCGTTGGCATCGAGGGGCTGCAGCTGCCAGGCGCTTGTCGAAGAAAGAGGAAGACGGAGGATTCCGCTGACCGGCTCCACGAGAATGGGGGCTTCGCCGATGGCGGTAAGGCCGCCCCGGAAGGGACGGAAACGTTGTCCGCTGTTTTCGGCGCGGGCGGCGGCATAGACGAGAATCCGCTTTGAGTTCTCCAGGGGCTCGGCGTCCAGCGACACGGCGAGCACGGCGGCAAAGGGCATTTTTGTTTCGAGACCGAAGCCGTCGATCGCGGCGGGCAGGGCGGAGAGATTGCCGAGGGCGCCGCGCACACGCGGGGCGTTGAGGAGGAGGAATCCGGGTTCGTGCAAGGTCACTTCCTGCTGCGCAAGAGGGGGCGAAACCGTGTCGGCGGGCGCGTCGGACCAGGAGAGTCTGTGACGGAAAAGCTGGCTTGGATCGAGGGTGTTTTTCAGGCTGTCCCAGGTGCCGCGATCGCTGAAATTCTGAAGCAGCGGAGGAAGGGGCTGGAAGTCCCCACGGCGGAACATCAGGGCGGCCACGCTGCCCGCGACGCGGGCGTGGGGTTTGTTGTCCGTGCTGAAAACACCGGACATTTTGTCGCCAAACGCTTCGCCGGCCACGCCGAACCACATGGGGGCGTTCCAGCCCTGCTGGGTGCCGACGATGCCCATGAGCAAGGGGAACTCGATGATAAAATCGTTAGGCCAGCAGGCCTGCCATTCGCTGATGGCCAGGGGACGGCCCTGGGCGCGGCGGTGGGCGATGTGCAGGACAGGATTGTCGCCGCGAAGCAGGGAGGCGCTCATCCGTTCGTTGCGGATGCCGTCGGTGACGCTCCAGCCTCCCGTGGGATGGTCCCAGTAGCTGTGGACATCGACAACATCGAGGGTGGCATTGGAGCGAAGATCGGCCATGTTCTCGATGAAATTGCTGCCGCCGAGGAGTGCGCGGACGCCAAGCTCATCGCGCAGGAAGGCGGCCATCTCCGAAAAATAAGCGTCCTGTGTGCGGTGGAGAAAGTCACCCAAATCGGGGTGCCGATCCTTGAACCAGTTCAGGAGCTCCCCTTCGGCCTTTTCGAGACCCCGCGCGAGGCGGTCGGCCTGGAAGAGTTCTGTCAACTCGGCGAGGTAGCTTTGGGGAAGCCGGTTGTAGGAACTGATGGCCCCGCTGAGGAAGAGGTTGCTTTCGTTGATGATGGAGACGAAGGCGAGGGCGGGATCGTCGGCGTAGCGGAGGCCGGTGTAGGGATTGCGATGCCCCAGGAGGCGGCGGGCGTAGTCTTTTTGCAGTTCGATAATGCGGGGATTGAAGTGGGCGGCGATTTTGGCGCCGAATTCAAGCTGCTCCGGCTCGGCCACGCCGTCGCCTTCGCGAAAACGGCGGGTGACGAGCAGGTCCATGGAGACGTAAATGCCCTGTTGCCGCAGTTCGGCGATGAAGTGGTCCATGCGGTCGAGCTTGGCGCTGTCGAAGGCCTGGGTATGGGGAACGCCCGCCAGAAAGAGGTTGTCCGGATTCCAGCCGCGGTCCATGTGGTGGAAGCGGACAAGATTGATGCCCTCGCGGGCCAGGCGGCGGGCCATGCGCCGGCCCTCGTTGTAGTCCGGCCAGGTGTGTGGCGGACTCAGATTGGTTCCCCAGAAGCGGACGGGGGTTTCGCCGATGTAGATCCCCTCCCCCTCCGTGCGGACGAAGTCTCCGGGAGCGATGGGGCGATTGCCGAGCAGCAGGCCCAGATCCACGCGCGAGGCATTTTCAGTTTCGGTGGGCGGGGTGAAGGTCCACCAGCCTTTGGTGTCGGTGACCACCTCCGTCTCGGGGATGCGGAGTTCCATGTCCCGTCCTTCGGCATCGAGAACGCGCAGGGTGAGATGTTTGTATTCCACCAGACCGGTGGCGTTGACGAGGCCGAGGGTGATGGAGATGGCGACGGTTCCCTCCGGAGCTTGGTGCTCCTGGGAGAAGGAACTCCAGTCGTGGGAGCCCTGGAGGATTTCGCCCTTGGGCCAGCCTCCCAGCATCTTGCCGTCGGTATCGAGAAAACGGAGCTGGGCGCGGGCGGCCATGAAGGATTCGGCACCGGGACGGACATCTTCGGTGCGGATGTCACCCGCGAAAAACACCTTCGCCGCAGGGGCGGCGAGGGTGAGGGTGCGGTTGACGGTGGTGTCCCAGGCCGGAGCCGTCGCCCGCACCAGAAGATGCGGGACGCCCGCCTCCTCCCGCCAGCGGGCCTGGAAGGTCTTGGGCTGTTCCCACTCCCGTTTGGCCCAGCTCCAGACCTCTGGCGCTTCGGAGAGCAGCACCCGTTCCGCCGCGATTCCGCGTGGGGCGAGGCAGACGATCCACAGCAGAAACAGAGCGAAGGAAACGGAACGGGGCATGGAGTATCCGGATGCGGGTTGGGATCAACAAGGACTTAGCGGCGGCGGCGGAGGAATACAACACCCAGCAGCGAGATTCCCACCAACACAAGTGTGGAGGGCTCGGGGATGGCGTTCACTTCGAAGGTGTCGAAGCGGGAGTTGCCAGCGTTATAGGTGTTGGTGAAGATGCCCATGGCGGTGACCGTGCCCGTGGGCAGCGCGGTGGCCGTGCCGCTGATGCTGAAGGGTTGGGCTACATCACCAACTACGTAGCTGAGCGCGAACCAGTTGTCGGCTTTCAGCACGGTTTGCTGGGTGGCCTGACCGGCGAAGTTGCTCGCACCCCCGATGCTCGATCCGCTCTTTACGGCACTCACATACCACTGGGTGCCGACTTGGAGGGCGGCGCGTTGTTGGACTGAGGTGGCGCCATTGCCCATATACCATTTGATGTCGGTCAGGTTTGCTGCATCCCAGGTGTATTCCGAGGTGAAGAACAAAGCCTCCAACATGTCTCCCGAGGCCGCAAAGGCCAGACCCTTGACATCTTGGGTGTAGGTGCCGGCGTTGATCGGGGCAACGTTGGTGGGACGTCCATCCGCATCGGACAGGACGGAGTTCGTGGCAGAGGTGTTACTGACAACTCCTCCTACGCTGGGTGCATTGCGGTGCAGAGACCACCCGCCAGCCCATGCGTTGAGGTTGGTGTTATTGACTATGTTGGAGAAGGTTTCGCGGTAGATGATGTCGGCGGAGGCCGTGGAGGCGGCGATGCTGATCGCAAGGGTGGAGAGGACGAGGAGTTTATTCATGTGTTACACCATGGGTTTGGGGGTTCGATACAGAGGCAAGAGTACAGGGAAAGGATGTTGAGAGGAAGAGGCGTGTGATTTATACAAATAAATTTGGGGATTATGGGGCCATGAACCAGGAGCACTGCACCTGATCGGGGGGAATTGAGGCGACGCGACCGTCGAGAAACAGGAACTTGGCTTCGCGGTTTTTGCGGTTGCGCCAGCGGATATTCCCTTTGGTGGCGTTGGTGTCCGTGTTGGCACCTTTTTGAACGATGCGGGTGCGGGCCTCCGGACTGGCGCTTTCGTAGCTCACACCGTTCAGTTTTCCACCATCCACCCCCCACCCCTCCACTTCGACATCTCCATTGAAGACCTGGGCCCCGTCAAAGACGCTGACGCTCTGCGAGGGATTCGGAAACTGGTCTGTGGCCCAGGTGCCCGTGCCGAGGTTGCGGTTCATGGTGAAGTGGTTCTCGCCGCGCTTGATGGCCGCGTTGGGATCCTTGAATATCTCCACTTTCCGATTGAAGGTGGTTCCCCCGCTGCTGATGAGGGTGTTGGACAGTTCCGTGTAAAAGAATTGCGAAGGGCCGCTGCTGTTCTGATAGCCGCGGGCGCGGGGCCACTTGCCCTTGTTCTCCAGGGCATAGAGCTGGCCAGCGAGTCCAATCTGCCGCATGTTGCTCAGGCCGGCCGTCACGCGCCCGGCCTCGAGTCCCCGGCTGAGCACCGGGACCACGATGGCTATTAACAGGCCGATAATTGCGATGACCACCAGCATTTCGATCAAGGTGAAGGCGGCGGAGGAAC
>CAZCFM010000046.1:0-26578 GCA_964497855.1 uncultured Verrucomicrobiota bacterium
CGATAATTGAACTTGATAGCCTGAAAAAAGTTCAAAGTCAGAAATAACATATGCCGCCAGACAAAGGGAAAAGGGTCAGAGAAGCCCGCGATTTTTAGTGATTACTTAAATCGATGAATGATAGATGATTGTAAGTACAATGATTTCCGAACCCCGAGCCTTCCCGGTGTCCCAGCCACAATCCGACAGCCCTCTTCCGCCCCGCCGATGCGGAGATTGGCGCTCCTGTCCACAGACATCCGTTTTGTCAGTCCTGATGCACCCGGCCCCTGCGCAGCTCGATACGCAGCAGCCCCCCGCTCGGCACCCGCCACACGGGAATTCCCTGCGCCGCCACGCGGGCCTCGCTCTCTTTGCGAAGTTCATTGTCCTCTCCAAACGCCGCACCGGAAAACACCACCGATTCTGCGTTGACCGCCTGTAGAAATCCCACTGACGCCCCGGGTTTTCCCTGACTGTGTGCCGCCAGCATCACACGCGCCGGCCGCCACCCTCCCTGCTCCAACAGGGCCGCTTCCACACGTTCATCCGCTCCCCCCATGACCAGTGCCGACGCAAATCCATCGCGGATCCGCAACACCAGACTGCGCTCGTCCGCCGAACGCGACCGCAGCCCCTCAGGCGGCCACAACACATCCACTTCCCAACCAGCCACCTTCAGCAGGTCCCCCATGCCCACGGGGATGGGGGTCAGGTTTTCAAAAAGCGGATGCCCCACATCGGTGACGGGGACATAGATGGCGTTGGGCTTGTATTCTTGCAGCACCTGGTGGATGCCCTCCACATGCCGCCGGTCCGCGTGCGTGAAAATACAGGCGGCAATGCGGTCAATCCCTTCCCGTTGCAAGGCCTCCCGCACATGCCAGCCGCTCCAGTCCGATCCGGCATCCACCAGCAGGACTTCCCCGCGGGCATTGCGGAACCAGGCGGCCTGACCCCGGTCCGCGTCAATCACCACGGCCTCCACGCGGCGATGATGAAGAAACGATTCCGTCACCGCAAACCCGGCCAGCGTGAGCATCCCGGCCAGGCAGGGCTTGCGAAAACGCGGATAGAGGACCGCGATCACGGGAAGGGTGTAGACGATCAGCAACATCCACAAGGGAGGTGCGCGCACCCATTGCACCCCATGGGGCACCTGCTCCAGCAGTTCCACCCAACTCAGCAGCCCTCGGGCACTCCAGCGCGCCGGCAAGAGGACCCAGGCCCCCACCCCACCCGGCAACATCAAAAAGGGCAGGGCGAGAAATCCGGAAGCCAGCAGCAGAAAGGCCAGAGGAACCGCAAGCAGGTTGCCCAGCAGGGAGATCGGGGAAAACAGATTGAATCTGTGGGCGGTCAGCGGCGAAGACACCACAAAACATATCGCGGAGACGGCCATTCCACTCAGCAAGGGATGCAGAAGCCGTCGTTTCCACCAGGCGCGTTGAACCTCTGTAGGTGCCCAGGGATCGCCACGCACGAGTTCTCCAATCGCCGAATCAAAAAGACGCCCCATCAGCATGAGTCCCGCCACAAGCAAAAAGGAAAATTGAAATCCAATCTCGACCAGTTGTTCGGGCGCATACAGAAGAATCAGGGATGCGGCGGCGGCGAAGGCGCTGGGGAGATGTTCACGCCGATTGAACATCGGGGCCAGCAGCACACAACCCGCCATGATCAACGCCCGTATGGCACTGGCCCGGAACCCTGTGCAGGCAGTAAACAGAAACAAGGCCGGCAAAACGAGTGCCCATCGCCAGCGGTGCCCAAGGCCGGAACGACGAAAAACCAGCAACAGCAGGCTCGTCAACAAACCTAAATGAAGACCCGATATTGCAAACAAATGTATAAGTCCTGTTTTGGCGAATCGGCGCATCCACATTTCGTCCAAATCCCCGCGCTGCCCCAACAAAAGCGTCAGCAGGACTTCCCCGGCCTCCACATCCTGTTCGCAGGCCTTGCGCAGAGCTGCGGCCAGGCGTTCGCGCATCGCAAAGAACTGATTCCAGAGAGAATCGCCTCCACTGGAGGGCAACCGTTTTAGATCCGCAGCACGCACCTTGTACACGCCAGTGGCACCGCGCAACCCCGTGTGCGGGGCGGACTCCGGGGCAAATCGCCCCTGCCCCAGCCAACGCGATCCGGGCAGAAACGCGGCGGGTGCGTCGTCTTCGATGCGGACCTGCACACGTCCGCTGACGGGTTCGAATTCCGGGTGCAAGCGCATCCTGCGGGCCCAGACCGGCGCCCGGATTTCCGTCGATCCCCGGGTGGTGGTCATGCGGACCGGGTCACCCGCCACCACGAATTCCAGTTCCAGCGTCAGAGCCGTTTCCGGGAGCAACCGCTGAAGATCACGAGGCCCGGGCACCATGCGGGCACAGCAGAACAGCACGCAGAGCGGCAGCATCCAGACCCAGGCCGGAACCCGTTTGAAGAACAACAATCCCGGCACAGGGCCCAGCAGAAGCAGCGGATGAAACGGAAGCCAGCGGGACAAAAGCGCCCCGATCACGACGCAGCCCGCAATACTCCACAGGCCCCCCTTCACGGATCAATCAACCGAAAGATGCAGGGGATGATGTGGACCGATTTTCCAGGCGCGCGACAAAGCACGCGCCACCAACTGACGCGCGCGGTCCAACGCTTCGCTGATCAGCAGACCCTGCGCAAGATGGGCCGTCAATGCCGCACTCAAGGTGCAGCCTGCGCCGTGATTTCGGGGAATATCCACGCGGGGATGGGAAAATTCAATCACTTCACCTTCATCACACAAAATATCCACCACGTCCGGACCCAGCAAATCGCCGCCTTTGGCCACACAGGCGATATCATAGCGGTTGGCAATGGCCAGCGCGGCACGACGCAGGTCTTCGCGGGTCACAATCGGGAACCCGGCCAGGATTTGCGCCTCATACACGTTGGGTGTAACGACCCGGGCCTTCGGCAAAAGCTGATCCCGCAGCGCATCCAGCGCATCGTCATCCATAATGCGCGCTCCCGACGAGGTCACCATGCGCGGGTCCACCACCAGAATCGGAAAACCACACATCTCATCCGCACGGCAAACCGCTTCCACCAGTTCGCGGGTGGGCAACATGCCCGTTTTCGCGGCGGAAATCGGAAAATCGTCGCTCACCGCCTGAATCTGTTCCAACAGTACCGAGGCCGGAACCGGGTGCAGATGACGCAGCTCGCGGGGCGTTTGCGCGGTAACCGCCGTAATGGCGCAGGTCCCGAACACATTCAGCACGGAAAAGGTTTTCAGGTCCGCCTGAATCCCCGTTCCCGCGCCACTGTCGGAGCTGGCAATCGTGAGAACAACAGGCACATCGGAATTGGTGAGGTCTTGGTTGGGCATGTCCCCACTCTAAACCCAGCGCCCCGGAACGGTCCACTAAAATCCTACGACAATCGTTTCCGGGAAGCCCCAAACGACATCACCCAAAAACCCCTTGCACTTTTTTATTGATATTGCATTTTCATTTAGATAGCAGACCTCCACTTTCCACTCCAACCTTTGAGGTCTTGATGCCATCTCCCCTTCCTGTCACGGTGCTCTCCGGTTTTCTGGGTGCCGGAAAAACCACCCTTCTTCACCACATCCTCCGCAACCGCGAAGGCAAACGCGTCGCCCTCATCGTCAACGACATGAGCGAAGTGAACGTGGACGCCATGCTGGTGCGCGACAGTGGAATCGAACTCCGCCGGGCGGAGGAAAAACTGGTCGAACTCTCCAACGGCTGCATTTGCTGCACCCTTCGGGACGATCTGTTGAAGGAAGTCGCCAAACTGGCGGCGGAAAACCGTTTTGATTATCTATTGATCGAATGTTCCGGGATTTCGGAACCGCTGCCCGTGGCGCAGACCTTTTCCTTCACCGATGATGAAGGGCGCAGTCTGCTGGATCTCACCCGCCTCGACACCATGGTCACCGTCGTCGATGCCGTACATTTTCTGGATCAGTACAAAGGCGAAACGACTCTCCTGGACATGGGCATGGCCATCAATGAAGACGACGAACGCGGCCTGGCAGACCTCTTCGTGGACCAGGTCGAGTTCGCCAACGTCATCCTCATCAACAAGGCCGACTGCGTGACACCGGAGAAACTGCGGGAGGTCGAAGGCGTCATCCGCGCGCTGAATCCGGAGGCGGACGTGATTCCGACGGTTCGCGGCAACGTGCCCCTCGACCGCATTCTCGACACCAAGCGGTTTGACATGGACAAAGCCTCCGCCTCCGCCGGCTGGATCAAGGAACTGCAGGGCGTGCACACGCCGGAGACCGAGGAGTACGGCATCGCCAGTTTTGTCTTCCGCTCGCGGCTGCCTCTGCACCCGAAACGGTTTTGGGATTTTATTCACAGCAATCCACCCGGCCTGCTGCGCTCCAAGGGCTACTTCTGGCTCGCGAGCCGTCCCATGATCGTGGGACTCTGGTCGCAGGCCGGCGGCATGGCCGAATATCGTCCCGTGGGCTACTGGTGGGCCTCTGTTCCGGAGGACCGCTGGCCCGAGGACGAGGACAGCCAGAACTGGATTCGAAGCAAATGGTCCGAGCCTTTTGGCGACCGCCGACAGGAACTCGTCTTCATCGGCCAAAATCTGGAGAAGGACTCCATGCTGGCCGAACTGGAGCGCTGCCTGCTGACCCCCTCCGAACTGCGCCTCGGTCTCAAACGCTGGACCGCCGCCTTCCCCGACCCTTTCCCCTCCTGGACACAGGAATAATCGCAACGCATGAAACCGATAATCCGCTTCATTTCTCATTTTTCATCTGCTTGCGACTTGACGTGCGGCAGACTGTCACTAATATAGCGACAAATGAACGCCCCGCCCGCACAGCCCAACCAGAGCCTCCAGGAAGGCATCGAGGTGTTGCTGGCCCTGGTGCAGCGCGGCGAATCGGTGGGCGTGCGGGAATTGGCCCGGGAACTGGACATGACGCCAACACGGCTGCAACGTTACGTCGCCACACTCGCGCATTTGGGTCTGGCCGCACAAGGCTCGGACCGCCGCTACAGCGTGGGGCCGGGCATCCACACCCTTTCAGCCATGAGCCTCCGCGCCTCCGGGTTGGCCTCCCGCGCGATGGAGATCCTGCCCTCCCTGAACGATCTCGGAGCGAAGGTCGCTTTGGGCGTCGTGTGGCGCAAAACCGTGAGTTATCTCTACTTTAGCCATCCCGGAAAACCGGAGTTTATGGCCTTGGGCCACGAGGACAAATTTCCGGCGCAGAATTCGGTGATCGGTTTGGTGTTGCTCGCGGATGTGCCCGAAACGCAGGTGAAACAAGAATACCCCGACGATTTCCCGCGCTTGCGCAAACAGCTCTGCGCCCTGCGTCGGGATGGCTATGCCCGCATCGTGAGGAGCGCAACAGAGACGAGCCTTGGGGTTGCGGTGGGATCGCCGGCCTTTGCGGGATTGGCCATTTCCGGCTCTTTTCGACCGGAACAGGAGCCCCAGTTGATTCAACGTTTACATTCGGCTGCGTTGTCCGTGGCCACCCGGAGAAACGAAAATGAGCATTCAAAATGAATCCTTTGAAATCGTAGTGGTGGGCGGAGGTCTGTCCGGCTTCTGTGCCGCCATCGCCGCCGCCCGGCAGGGGCGTCGCACCTGTCTGATCCATAATCGTCCCGTCCTTGGCGGAAACGCCTCCAGCGAAATGCGGGTGACGGTACACGGGGCCGCCTGCCATCATCCCTACGCCCGCGAGACGGGAATTGTGGGCGAAATTCTCAGCGCGGAACGCTCTGTAAATCATGCCGTTCCCAATGAAAACGGCTGGACCAACAGCGTGTTCGACATGACGCTGTACGATATCGCCCAACGGGAACCCCTCCTCACCCTGCACCTCAACACCGACCTCTACGATGTGATCAACGTCGACGATTCCTGTGGTTTGTCCGCACTCTCGCACTGGCCCCCCTCCACCACCGAAAAAGGCTACCACCATCGACCCGCCTGCGTCTCGGGAAAAGCCATCCGGGCCATCAAAGCTCGGGTGCTGAATGCGGAGATTGATCTTCATGTCGAGGGCGACTGTTTTATCGATTGCAGCGGTGACGCCCTCCTCGCGCATCTCGCCGGCTGCGACTGGCGCATGGGCAGCGAGTCCAGTGCGGACACCGGCGAACTGCACGCTCCCGACCAGGCCTCTACCGACACCATGGGCAACAGCATTCATTTTCGCTGCGTCGACACCGGGCGTCCCGCGCCGTATCACGCCCCCGCCTGGGCCATGCACTACGACAACGCAGATTTTTTCTACAAACAGGGCCGCAAACCCCACGATCCCAATGGCGGTTACTGGTGGCTCGAAATCGGCGTTCCATGGAACACCATTCACGACAATGAAAGCATCCGGCACGAACTCACCCGCCACGCCCTGGGCGTCTGGGACTGGATGAAAAACCGCGACCCGGTCATGCGCGAACGCTGCCGCACCTACGCCCTCGACTTCATCGGACAGGTCCCCGGCAAACGCGAAAGCCGCCGCATCATGGGCCAACACCTCCTCAACGAAAACGAATTGCAAGGCCGCGAGGTTTTCCCCGATGAAATCGCATACGGCGGATGGTTTATTGACCTGCACACGCCCGGCGGTCTGCTCGCCGAACACAGCGAACCCGCCAGCGCGGCCGGATACGATTCGAACCGCCGCGACATCGCCCTCAAGCTGATCGGCCCCTACGGCATTCCGCTGCGCTCGCTGTTGAGCAAAGACGTTCCCAACCTCCTGATGGCGGGGCGCAACATCTCCGTGACCCACGCCGCTCTCGGAACGGTGCGTGTCATGGCGACCTGCGGCCTGATGGGCGAGGCGGCGGGAATCGCGGCGGCGATCAGCCGCGAACGACAGGTCGATGTCACAGCCCTCCCCCCGGACTGCTGGGGCGACCTGCAACAACGCCTTCTTCGCGCCGGCGGTTTCCTGCCCAACCACGTCCTGAGCGCCCCGGCGGGTTCCGCCCGCGTTCACGCCACATCCTCCGCGCGCCTGCACGGAATGGGCGCATGGGAAGTTGAACCCGATGCAAATCTTCGTGATTGGGTTCGCGCCCGCGGCCGCGGGTCGTCCGTGGCCCTCGACCGCGTTCCGACCAATTTTCTCATTCTGGACGGATCGGGTTTACGCCGTTTTTCCGTGCATCTTCTCTCCGAAAGCGGCGGCAGCGGACGCGCCCGTCTCCGAAAAGTTCCACACATCTGGACCTATGATCGCGATCCCGGAGGTCTTGTGTGGGAAGGCTCGTTCCATGTGCCGGCAGGACACGATGGATTGCTGCAGCTGGATGTGCAGGCCGACAAATGGGAGGCAGGCTGTTATCGCCTGGAACTCGAAGGCGAAGCCTCGGTCTCCTGGAGACTCTCGGCGGCAACACCCTGGGGCGTACACGGGGCACACGTCGTGGGTTCCGGACGCCTCCACTGGAACCGCACCGGAGCGGCCCACGCCTTCCAGGTGGACCCGCCCCAGGCCGTGTACGAACCGGGACAAGTTCTCACTGGTGTGACCCGCCCCCATACGCGGTCCAATGCCTGGTTTGCCGAGGGTCCCCTTCCGCAGAACCTCTGGCTGGACTGGGACAAGGACCAGACGATGGACACCGTGACGCTGACCTTCCCACGCCAGCTCGTCCACGAAGTCCACTGGGAAAACCCGTTCTACGCCTCCCCCAGCACCGCCAAACGGTATCGCATTTATGCCGGGGACACCTGCCTTGTGGATGTCGTCGACAATGTGTCGCCGCGCCGCATACACCGCCTGACGGAAGCCGTGTCAACCCGCCGTCTGCGCATCGAAATCCTCGAAACCCACGGTGGGCCCGCAGGCCTCTGCGAAGTTCAGGTTTCTTCTGGCAGGACCTGAGCCCCGCGCACCGGCACAGCGAGCGGTTTTTCCGTCGGACGGCGGTCCAGCACCCATTCCAGACACGGCGTCATGCCGTTCAGTTTCTTGAGGCGAATTGCCAGGTTCCACAGGGGTTCAAACTTTTTCCAGGCGGCCGCGTAGGCGAAATGCTGCAGCTTCCGCAGCGGTTCCGCCTGCGCCGACGCCGCCCGGAACAAGGAACTCCAGCGGTAAAACTCCCTGTAGGCGCTGTCGTAGCCCTCCTGCAATGTGTTTGCGTCCATGCCTCTGGGTTCGAAGACCACCCGCCGCGTGTTGTAGTCATTCCAGTTGCGGCTGCGGATGCGTCCCTCGTCCAACAGCCTCTGGTGATAGCCGGTGCCTGGATACGGGGTGGCGATGTGGAAGGTGGCGGTGGTCAGTCCCTGATCGAGTGCCCAGTCCACCGTGCGGGAAAACACGTCGGGTCCATCGCCGTCCAGTCCAAACACGAAGCTGCCATTGATCATGATGCCCAGTGATTGCAGGCGCTGGATGGCGGCCTCGTAATCGGCCCCCTGATTGTGGCTTTTCTTTGCCGAACCCAGGCTCGCCGTGTTGAGAGTTTCAAAACCCACAAACAGGCTGCGAAGGCCGGCTTGTGCCGCCTCTTCAATCATCGGCCCCTCTAGAACCGAGCGCACGGTGGCCGCCGCTTGGAATACGCGTCCCATTCCCCGCATCCCCCGGAACAGCGCGGACGCAAAACGCCGGTGGCCCAGCAGATGGTCGTCCAGGAAATACAAGTGACGCCCCGGCAGGCGCTCGATTTCCGCCAGAGCCTCCTCCACCGGCTGCGTGTAGGACGAGAGCCCTCCCTGGTAAAAGGAATCCTTGTAGCAGAAGTCACAGTGGTGCGGACAGCCGCGCGTCACCACCAGTGAATTCGGCACCAGGTACAAACGACGGTCGATCAACTCCCGCCGCGGAGGCGGCAGTCCGGCGAGACTCCGCGATTCGGACACGTAGCGCGTTCGCGGGCAGCCTGCGGCAAGGTCCTTCAGGAAACGCGGAAACGATTCCTCCGCCGGTCCGAGAAACAGGTGGTCGGCATGGGCGGAAGCTTCATCCGGAAGCGACGTCACATGCAGCCCTCCAAGCAACACGCGCACCCCCTTGCTGCGGTAGTGGTCCGCAATCGCGTAGGCGCGGTAGGCATTCGTAATGTACACCTCGATGGCAACCAGGTCAGGACTGTCGTCCAGCTCCAGCCGCTGCACATGCTGATCGACGATCTCCACCTCGTCTCCCTCCGGCAGGAACGCCGCCAGCGTGGCCAGTCCCAGTGGAGGGAACAGGGAATATTTCACCGGACGAAATTCCGGGTTTCCGGCCTCCACCAGGGATGGCAAAATGAATTTCACAAACATACAGACTCCAGTTGTCGCTTGAAACACATCTCCCTTCAGACCCCCGACCCTCCGTTTCGTTCAAAAGCTTTGCAGCAAAAAGTAAACAGAACAATCATCCTCTCAGGGTCAAATCCCCTCTCCCACGTGTACATTCTCTGGATCAGCCGGACGTCGCCGCTGTCGCCATTCGGATGCGGCGGCGGTGCGGTTTTCCACTCCCAGTTTCTTCAGGACGTGTTTCTGATCATTGCAGTGAGGTCAGGGTTTCAGCCCCGCGCCAGAGTCAACGCGTAGATGTGGGATACTCCGCCCTTCCGCAACACCCGTGCGCAGGCATCCAGAGTCGCGCCAGTGGTCATGACGTCGTCCACCAACAGGACCGTTGACGGCAGTATTTTTGTCGTATGGATCGCAAACGCTCCGCGCACATTGTCGCGGCGGGCGGTGGCGCTGAGATGGGTCTGCGTTTCCGTGTCGCGTGTGCGTCGAAGCCCTTCCCAGATGCGGGTGCCGGGACGAATTCCCCGCAGCCCCCGCAACAGCTCGCGGCCCTGATTAAAGCCGCGATGGCGTTCTTTGCGGGGATGCAGCGGAACGGCGGAAAAAACGGCATCCTCCGGCAGTTCCGGATAATACGTCAGCAGACCCGCCGCAATCAAACGGGCCAGATCCGGCACGACGGAAAAATTGCGGCGGTACTTCAGGGCGTGAATGGCGTCACGCACGCCGCCCTCGTAGCGGAACAGGGATCGGGCCTGATCATAGCCGGGTTGATCTTCTGCACAGCGCATGCAGAAAAACTCATGATCCACCCGACCCGCCACCACCGCCCCGCAACAGGCGCACCAGGGCGGCACCACCGGTAACGAGGCCGCGCGACAATCCCAACACAGCCCGTTTTCCTCCATCGCCGATAGACCTGTCCCGCAGGAACAACAGTGCCGCGGAAACAACAAATCCAAGCCGAGAGCGGAAAGACTCTTGAACGAAATCATGGATTTCTTTTCCTCCCCCACACCTGAAGTGTCAAGCCAGCACTTACGCTGCGCTTCCTGCGTGTGAAGGTTTGAAGCTGATTTTTTAAACCGATTTCGGCCAGAGATGCCACAGGTATCCGCAGTAGAGAACCAGCAGAAAAGCCCCTTCGATGCGAATCAGTTTCCGCCCGGTATAGAGGAGAGGCAGCAGCAGGAGCGAAAAGAGGATCATGCACAGATGGTCCGTGATGCGGATACCGCCAGAGGCCAGGGGCGACACCAGTCCGCTGATGCCCAGAATACCGAGGATGTTGAAAATATTGGAGCCGATGACGTTGCCCACGGCGATGTCCGGCTGTTTGCGGATGGCTGCCACCAGCGAAGTGGCGAGTTCGGGCATGCTTGTCCCGGCGGCGATGATGGTCAATCCGATGACGGCCTCCGACACACCCAAGCCGCGCGCCAGGGCGATGGAATGATCCACCAGCAATCGGGAGCCCAAGACCAGAATCAGCAATCCACCGCCTATGTAGAGAATATCTTTCCAAAGCTTGCCAGAGGGAGGCGGAACCTCCCCGGCATCCGCCGTTTCATTGCGGGCCATGCGATAACTGAAGAGCGTATACGCAACAATTCCGGCGAAGAGGAACGCGGCTTCGATCCGATCCAGGCGTCCATTCGCGAGAAACAGCAAGGGCAGGAACGCCACCCCGAGCGCAATCGGCGCATCCATGCGGATGATCTGTCGATGCACCGGAATTGGACAGATGAGTGCGGTCACTCCGAGGATAATGCCGATGTTGAAGGAATTGGAACCCAGGACATTGCCCAGCGCGATATCGCCTTGTCCAGCGAGCCCGGCTTTAAGACTGACCACCAACTCGGGAGAGCTGGTGCCGAAGGCAACAATGGTCAAGCCCACCATGAGCGGACTGAGACCGGCACGAAGCGCGACCGAGGCACTGCCCCGGACCAATCCCTCTGCGCCCACAAAAAGCAGCAGCAGGGAAAGCAGGATAAAAACGAGATGTGCAATCACACGCTATCTCTTAGCACCCCCGAGTCACACCCCGCAAGCGTAATTGAAGTAAGCCAAAGGCTGGCCGATGGTGGACTTCCGTTTCATCCGGTCCAACCACAGCGCGTCCGTATTGCATCCGACGAAAAATCTGGTAGGGTTCGGGCATGGCAAAGTCTCTTCCCCGCAAAAAACTTCCCATCGGCATTCAGAACCTTCGTGAAATCATCGAAGGCGGCTATTACTATGTTGATAAAACCCCCTTTGCCTGCCGTTTGTTCGACCAAGGCAAATATTACTTCCTCTCCCGCCCCCGACGCTTCGGTAAAAGCCTTTTCGTGGACATGCTCAAAGAGCTGTTCGAGGGAAACCAGGCGCTCTTCAAGGGCTTGCACGCGGAGAAATGCTGGGACTGGTCGGTGAAGCGTCCCGTGATCCGGATTAGTTTTGGCAAAACCGTGACCGGAGATGCGAATGCGCTGAACGCACGCATCGCAGAACAGTTGGATGCCAATGCCCGGGATTTGGGCGTCCCTCTCGCGCCCATCCCGGATCACGCACAGCGTCTGGACAACCTCGTCCGCGCCGCGCAGGATAAATACGGCCAGCGGGTGGTCATCCTCGTGGACGAATACGACAAGCCCATCCTCGACTATATCGAGGACACGGTCCTGGCCTCGCAGATGCGCGACACCCTCAGCACCTTTTACTCCGCCATCAAGGAACTCGACCCCCACCTTGAATTCGTTTTGCTCACGGGTGTCAGCAAATTCTCCAAAGTGAACCTCTTCTCCAAACTGAACAATCTCAAAGACATCACCCTTGACCCGCGCACCTCCGCCATTTGCGGCTATACCGAGGCGGATATCGACAGCGTTTTCGGCCCGGAGCTGGAGGGCGTGGACCGCCATAAATTCCGAAAATGGTACAACGGCTACAACTGGACGGGCGAAGCGGTGTACAACCCCTTCGATGCCCTGCTCTTCTTCGACCTGCGCGAATATCGAGCCTTCTGGTACGAAACCGGAAATCCATCGTTCCTTCTCAAGGTCCTGCGTCAGCGCCCCAGCTTCCTTCCGGATTTCAAGCGTTCCATGGCCAGCTACGAACTCCTGTCCCAGTTCGAGGTTGGCAACATCGCCACCGAGGCACTGTTTTTCCAGACGGGGTACATTACCATTCGCGGTACGGAGACTCTGGGAGCCCAGAAAAACTACTTTCTTGGATACCCCAATCTGGAAGTCGAAACCAGCCTGCTCAGCACGCTCATGCGGGACTGGACCCCCCACGAGGCCCGTGTTTCCCAACTCACCCCCCGCCTGTACCGTCTCCTCGAAGGCAATAACCTCGACGGCATTCGCGAGCTGATGACGGGCTTCTACGCCTCCATTCCGCATCAGTGGTACACGAACAACCCCATCGCGGAGTACGAAGGCTATTACGCCAGCGTCTTCTACGCCTTCTTCGCCTCGCTCGGCCTCGATATCCGCGTCGAGGAATCCAGCAACGCCGGACGCCTCGACATGGCGGTATTGTTTGAAAACCGCGCCTATATCTTCGAATTCAAACTCGTGGACGACGCGCCCGAAGGCAAGGCCCTCGCGCAGATTCTCGCCAAGGGCTACGACCAGCCCCACCGCGCCGCCGGACTCGAGGTCCACAACATCGGCATCGAGTTCAGCCGCGCCAAACGCAACATCGTGGCCTGGGAAATGGGGTAGCCCCTCTTCCGTGGGGCGACGGCCCCCGTCGGAGCTGACCTGCGTTAGAAATATCCGGAGAGGATGGCGATCAGCAGGAGAAGAAGCACAAGTTGAAAAAGCCCCCCCTGGGCGGCGGAGAGTCGCTGTTCGGCACGGGCAAACAAACGGGATATCCGATAGAGACGGAAATGGGGAACGGGCGGAAGAAGGGTCATCCAATCGCCAGGATGGAGGGTCGGCAGGGCGCGGCGCCGACAAAACCACGCGAGGGCCGCGACAGGGACAAGAGCGAGCAACAGGGGATCGAAGCTGCGGGATGCACGGGTCAGGGAAACGGGGTAGAGCAGTGCCAGTCCGATGGCGAGCAGCCAAACGAGCACGAGGGAGGGCGGGGAGGTTTCGCACGACGACCCGGGGCGGGTTCGCCAGAGGAAACGCAGGAGGAGAACCGATCCCAGGAACGCTCCGAGGTTGAGGAGGGGTAGAAGTTTCGACGCATCTCCGACGGCGAGAAGGATTTTGATGCCGGATTTGATTTCAGCCCCCTGGAGTCCGGGGAAACCCACAAACGAGGCGCTGAGGAGCAGGAGAACCGCCCAGCCCAGGCGGGGAAGGCCGGGCGTGACGGCGACACCGAGGAACAGGGCTGTTTTGTGGAGTCCGTGAAAGGCCGCGTACTGACAAAGAATCGCGATGGCGGGGACGGCGAGGGTTGGGTCGCGGAGTGCGGGGACGAGCAACAGGAGAATGCTGCTCATTTTTGCCACGCTGGAATAAGCGAGCATCGCTTTTGGATTCGATTGAAGAAGACCGATCAGCGGGGCGCCAACGATGCCAATGCCACTGAGGACGTGGAGGATGTCTGCGAGCTGGGGCATCGGAAAACGTCCGATGGGGAGAAAACGGACAATCCCCAAAAGGCCGGCGTTGATCATGCAGCCGGAGAGGACGGCGCTGGCGGGTGTTGGGGCGGCCGGGTGGGCAGTGGGCAGCCAGAAGTGAAAGGGAAACAAACCCGCTTTGATGGCAAATCCGAAAAAGAGAAGATAGAGAGGGAGTGCGTGTGCGTCGGAGGGTTTCCACTGCGCACGCAGGGCGTCGAATGCCACATCCCCGCTGCGCAGGGCACCGGAAATGATGCCTGGCAGGATCATCAGTTCGCCAAGGACGACGAGGGCGAGGTAGATGCGTCCGGCACGTCGGGCGGCGGTAGTCCCCTCGTGAACGACGAGCCCCCAGGAGGCAAAACTCATCACGGCAAACCCGCTGTAGAACGTGACCGCATCGGCGGCGCCGATGAGGGCGAGATTTCCGGACAGGGCCAACAGAAAAGGGATGGCGAAGGACCCGGGATGGGGACCTTTGCGGAAATAGACGAGGGAAAAAAGTCCGGCGCTGAGCCATCCGAGGGAGCTGAAGAACAGAAAAGTGCGTCCGGTGGAATCGAGGGTCCAGGAGGCTTGGAGAAGGGTGTTGGGCAGGAGCAGGTGTGCGCCCTCGGGAAGGAGGACGGCGGCTGCGAGCGCGGGGAGCGGGGCGAGGGGCAGAAGGCGGAGGGCGTGTTTGCCAAAAAGGGAAAAGGCGAGCAGTCCGATCAGAATGAGGGGGAATGCGGCGGAGAATGGGAGCAGCCACGCGGGGTTCATGGGCGGATTCCAGGGCTGATGAATTCGCGGAAAACCACAGGCGCGCCGATGCGAAGCAGTTCCTCGGGGGCGCGGATAAACAGGACAGGAACAAGGGTCGCAAGGGCCAGCAGCATCGCCGGAAAAAGAAGGGCCCGGTTTTCAGGGACGACCGCGGCGTTGGGTTGTGAATCCTTGGCAAGGAAACATTCAAACATGCGGAAAAGATACGCCGCGGCCAGAAATCCGCCGGCGAGCAAGACGGCGACAATGCCCCACTGACCGGTCACAAACGCGGCTTTGAGCATCATCCATTTTCCGATAAACCCCGTGGAGGGTGGCAGCGCGATCAGGTTGATGGAGGCGACGGCCAGAACCATCACCGCGAGGGGCTGTCGTTTCGCGGCACCGCTGAGATGGCTGAGTTTGTCGCTGCCGTGCTGTTTTTGGAGAGCACCGGCGGCCATAAAAGCCGCCGCTTTGGCGAGACCGTGGGCAATGGCCATGTAGACGGTGGCGGCCCAGACGAGGCCCTGTCCGGGGGCGTCGCGGAAGGTGAGGGAAAACACGAGAAAGAGGTAGCCGACCTGGCTGACGGTGGAGAAGGCGAGGAGGCGTTTGAGGCGATCCTGACGGAGGGCGAGAAGTCCGCCCCAGAGGATGCCGGCGGCACCGAGAAGGCCCAGAAAACGCGGGAAGAGGATCGGAACGATGCGATGGAGTCCGGCAAACCAGAGGCGGAAAACAACAACAAAGGCGGCGGTAACGACGAGTCCGGAGAGGACGGCGCTGACGGGTGCCGGGGCGTCGGCATGGGCGCGGGGCAACCAGAAGTGCATGGGGAAGAGCGCGGCCTTGATGAGGAGTCCGGCGATCATCAGGGCCATGCCGGTGGTGATCATGGGGCTGGGCCGGAGCAGGGGCGCAATCAACTGCAAATCGACGACGCCGAGTTCGTTGTAGAGCAGACCGAGTCCGAGCAGATACAACATGCCGGCAAGCAGGGCCTGCAATTGGTATTGGAACGCGGCGCGGGTGGAGCCGGGTGTTCCGGCGATGAGAATGAGGCCGGTGCCCGCGACGCTGATCAGTTCGAGCGTGACGTAGATGTTGAAAAGGTCCAGGGTGAGAAAAAGAGAATTCATGCCCCCCCAGACCACAAACCAGAGGGGCCAGAAGAGGTCACTGCGCGAGCGCTGGCCGTCGCACGGAGTCGGAAAGTAGGCGGCGGCGTAGTAACTGATGCAGGTTCCGGTGAAGGCGGTGAAGAGAAGCAGGAGACATGCGAGTCCGTCGAGGTAAAAATCAATGCCGAGGGGCGCGCCCCAGCCGCCGAGGGGTTGATAGAGGGGGCCGGCCTGCCAGACCCAGAGCAGGCAGGGGAATGTGGTGACGGCGGTGCCGACGGCGCCGCTGCGTCCGAGGGTGCGGAGCAGGTTGGGCGGGAGAAGCAGCGACAAAACGGCCATCCACAGGGGGAAAATCACAGGAAGGGTGAGGAGCCAGGCGGAGGGGGTCATGGCTCCTCGTCCTTCTCTTCTTTTTGCAGGGAACCCAGCAGGGCCAGCAGCAGAGCGGTGGCACTGACCGCGACGACAATCCCGGTGAGAATCATGCCATGCGGGACAGGGTCCGGGATGTCCGAGGGATTGCGTTTTGCCAGAGACACCAGCACAAGAAAAACGCCACTGCCCATCAGATTCGCTCCGACAATTTTGCGGAAGGGTTGGTTTTCCGCGATCACTCCGCGCAACCCGAGCACGGTGATCCAGACCCCGGCGAGCGCGTACAGCAGAGAGGGCGTCATGGGTTCCCCTCCTCTTTTTCCTCGCGAAGCCATCCAGCGCATCCGGCAAAAACCACGGTGAGGCAAATTCCAATGCTGAGGGTGCAGGCCACTTCGATCAGCAAGATCCAGCCTTTGGCCTGTCCCGGTGGATAGTGAAGCAGATTGCCTTCCTGCCACATCCAGGCGGCGGCGATGAGGAAGATTCCGAAACCAAGGCTAAGTCCCCAGCGCACGACGCGGCGGCGAAGTCGAAGCGGCCAGGGAGAAGGTCCCATGAGCGTAAGTGCGCCCAGGCCCGAAAGAAGGGCTCCGGCCTGGAAAGCGCCTCCGGGTGCGCGTCCGCCAATCCAGACCATGTAGGGCACGACCAACCAGAAAACGGGCGTCATCCAGCGCAAATAGAAACGGAAGATGGGACCGGGTGGACGCAGAGGCGAGCCTTTGGCGGGACCGGACAGCGTGTACACACTCAGCGCCGCGACCCAGAGAACGCCGATTTCCAGCAGGGTGTCATAGCCGCGGAAATTGAGAATGACGGCGGTGACCGGGTTTTCGGTCCCGCTTTCCGGGAGCCGAGCACGGACCTGTTCGCCGAGTCCGGCGGGATGGGGCCAGGCCTGAATCAGCACCCAGCTTAGCCAGAACCCAAGCGCAGAGCAGCCCAGAGTTGCGGAAATGCGATATACAGCAGGAACCGTGCAGGGATACACCCGATCCGCACCGAGTTTACGCAAGGCGGCAAGCAAGAGAGCGCCCGTGACGCCGGAGCCGATGGCGGCTTCGGTGAGAGCGAGATCGGGGGCGTGCAGCCGCACCCAGGCGAGTGCGACAAGCAGCCCGAAAATCATCAACTGCACCACCGCTTCCCCGGGGGTGTCCTGCCCGAGCGTGAACAGGCAGAGCACCACGAGGGAAAACGCAAGGATGACATCGAACACAAGTCCTGCATCCATCAGCGTCCCTCCTCGTGGATGTGTTTGCGTCGAATGCGCTGGGCCAAAAGAAATCCGGCCGTGGCGGAGGACAGCAGTGTGACGACCCAGATGAGCGCCAGTTTGCCCACGGCCAAGGGGTCGCTTTGATGCAGCATGGTCCCAATCAGGACGCAACCCAGCGCCAGATTATCGGCTTTGGCGAGGGCGTGCATGCGACACAGGGTGTCCGGAAAACGCAGCAGACCAATGGCCGAGGCCAGGAAGAAAAACAGGCCCAGGAAAAGAAAAAGGGTGGACAGGATGGAGAGCAGAATCATGTTTCGTCCTTCGGGTCGCTTTCGCCCGCACCGGGCAATACGCGGGTGAAGGTGATGACGGTGACCGCCGCGAGCATGGACAAAACAAGGGCGACGTCAATCAGGCCCTTCAGCTGTTCGGATTGGGCCAGCAGAACCATGACGGCGGTGCCGACCGTGCCGAAGGATTGGATGCCCAGCAGCCGGTCCTCGGCGGAGGGTCCGCGAAACACGCGCACAAACGCGAGCAGGAGGGTGAGAAAAACCCCCAGGGCCACCCAGCGGAAAAGATCGGGGGAGGTCATCAGAGAAGGTCCTCCAGTTCGATGCCATAGAGTTTGCCGACCCGGCGTTCCAGATCGGCCAACTCTTCAAAAATCATGGCGTGTCCCGAGAGGATATGCACCTTGTGAATTCCGTCGTTCAAGGACCAGCTCAGGGTTCCGGGAAGGAGGCTGATCATGTTCGCAAAGACCGCGCGCGGAGCGCCATCGGGAAGTCGGGCTCGATACGTGGTGAATCCCGGATTGACCTGATGTCCTTCAAACAGTGCGCGGCGGGCCACATCCACGCCCGTGCGGAAGGATTGGAGGAGAAAATAGAGCAGGAATGTGGGGACCGCCCTCAAATGAAGTCGTGGAGAGGGCGAGCCTTCTTCCCTGCCCATGATGACAAACCAGGTGAAGAGAAGAGAGGCCGGCAGACCCAGAATCCAGCTGTCCGGGTCGTATCCGGTGCAGACTTTCCAAAGGAGAGCCCCGAGGCAGAAAGTGCCAACGCTTCTCACTCCCGTCCAAAAACGGGAAGATCGTGGTAAAAAAGTGTGGGGGGAGTTGTGCATAATCCGAACAGTGCTCTCTCTGCACGAGACGGCGCAATTCGCAAGTTGAAAGCACTCCCCTCGCACTCACCTTTGGGAATCTCTTGCTCTGGGGCCGATGTTTTGACAAAGGGAAGCGCCCTTCCGCAAACAGCCCCCTCCCCTCATGATCATTTTCGACAACGTCCGCAAACAATATGGCCCGCAGGAAATCCTGCGCGACACCTCCTTTTCTGTCAAACCCGGCGAACGCATTGGCGTGGTGGGTCCCAACGGTGCGGGCAAAAGCACGATTTTCCGTCTGATTCTCAAGGAGGAGGACTTTGAAGCGGGCGATGTGATTGTGCCCTCGGATCTGCGCATCGGCCATTTGCGGCAGCAGTTGCCGGAGCGTGGCCTCGACACCTCGCTGCTGCAGTTTGTGCGGGAGGGCCACCCGGAACTTCTCGCCATCGAACAGGAACTGCACGATCTGCACGAGCAGGTCGGCAGCGATTCGGACCCGGCCCTGCTTCATCGGATTGGCGACTTGCAACATGATTTCGAGCATCGGGACGGCTACCAGTTCACCGCCCGCGCCGAAGCAGCGCTCAGCGGTCTGGGGTTCGCCACCTCGCGTTTTCAAAGCCCGCTGGGCGATTTCAGCGGCGGCTGGCAAATGCGCGCGCAACTGGCCCGGGTGCTGTTGGCCATGCCCGACATTCTGCTGCTCGACGAACCCTCCAACTACCTCGACCTTCCCGCCGTGGAATGGCTGCAACGGTTTCTCGCCGCCTTCCCGGGAACGCTGATGTTGATATCCCACGACCGCCATCTGCTGCGCAGTCTCGCCCGCGATATTTTCGACGTGCGCCACGCCAAAGTCACCCGCTATTCCGGGGGCTTCGATGCCTACCAAAAAGAGCGCGTTGCCCGCATGGAGCAACAGGAGGCCCGCTGGAAAACGCTGCACAAACAGCGGGAGGAAATGGAAACCTTCATCCGCAGGTTCCGCGCCCAGGCGACCAAGGCCTCGCTGGTGCAGAGCCGCATCAAAATGCTCGAAAAAATGGAGCCGCTTCCGGAGCTGGACCCCAACGATCCGGCCGCATTTCTGCGACTTCCCCCACCGCCACATTCCGGCCACGAAATGATGCGCCTGGAAGGTGTGGGCCACCGCTACGGCGAGGACCCATGGCTGTTCCGCAATCTGGATCTGCGGGTGGAAAAAGGAGAGCGGGTTGCGCTCGTCGGATACAACGGCATGGGCAAAACCACCCTGCTCAAAATCCTGGCCGGTGTGATGTCGCCTTCCGAAGGGCGGCGAGTGCCCGGACACCAGGTGGTCGTGGGCTATCAGTCGCAGGATTTTGCCGAAACGCTGCCGAGTGGCACGTCGGTGTTCCGCATTCTCCGCGATGCGGCACCGGGCGGGCGCAGCGACACGGAAATCCGCACCATGCTGGGCAGTTTTGGGTTTCGCGGCGAGGCCTGCGACAAGCCGGCGGGAGTCCTCAGTGGCGGTGAAAAAATCCGCCTCGCCTTTGCGCGCATTTTCATCAATCCGCCCAATTTACTGCTGCTGGACGAGCCGACGACGCACCTGGATATTGCCGGCTGTGAGGCGCTGGAAAAGGCCTTGCAGGTGTATCAGGGAACGGTGTGCCTGGTCAGCCACGACGTGAGTTTCGTGCGCAACACCGCCACCGGAATCATTTCCATTGGCGCGGAGGGCGTGCGGCGCTGGGTGGGCGGCTACGACGACTATCTGGAACGCAGCGGCGGCGGGGCGGCGGGCTCCGCACCCAAGGCCTCCACGCGTGGCGCTCCGGCGCCCGACGGCAAACAACGCCGCGAAATGCAGAAACTGCTGCGCAAATTGGAGAGCAACGTCGAAAAACTGGAGGCGGAGATCGGACGCCTGGAAAAAGAACAGACAGCCGGAGTCACCGCATTACAGACGGGGAACGTGAGCGATTTTGCAAGCCACCAGAAACGGCTCAACGAAGTGGCGGGGCTCATTCACCGTGCGACGCGCGAGTGGATCGAGGCGGGAGAGGAACTTGAAAAAGTACAGGCGGAGTTGGGATGCTGAATGTATCTGTTGGGCGTGTATGCCGTCATGAGCCTGGTCACTTTCATCGCCTACGCGCGTGACAAGTCCGCATCCCGTAGACAAGAGCATCGCACCCCTGAAAAAATACTTCATTCACTTGCACTGGCGCGAAGCTCTTTGACCTTGGCGCTGGCGGCGGCGGCTTTCGCCTCGATGCCTTTCCAGTCTTCGTTGCGGATGGCATCGGTCGTGGCGATCCACGTGCCCCCGGCGGCAGGAACAGAACTCATCGCGAGGTAATCGCCCAGATTGTCGAGAGTGACCCCGCCCGTGGGCATGAACCTCACGCCAAGGTGCGCATAGGGTGCCGAGATGGCCTGAAGCATTTTGGCCCCGCCCGCCGGTCCCGCCGGGAAAAACTTGAGCATGCGGCAGCCAAGACTCAGCGCCCCTTCAATGTCGGAGGGTGTCATGATTCCTGGAAAAAAGGGAAGTTCCAGGTCCTGAGCCGCCTTGACGACATCGGGATTGAATCCAGGAGCCACCGCAAACCGGGCCCCGCTGGATTTTGCGAGTTTGACCTGTTGCACCGTGAGCACCGTTCCGGCACCCACCAGCACCTGGGGGCGTTCAGCCGCAATCCGCTGCATCACTTCCGCCCCGGCGGCCGTGCGAAACGTAATCTCAGCGACCGGAAGCCCCCCGCGGATCAGTGCGTCCGCCAAAGGCAGCGCGTGGGCTGCGTTTTCAATGGCTACAACCGGTACCACACCAAGCTTGCGAAGTTGATTTTCCATCTGTGTACGTCTCCAAAAGAAAAGGGTTAGTTGGGGACGCTTCTTATGTCAGGTCCCCTGGCGCTTGTCAGGCCTTTTCCATGGCGGTATTTGTTGTTTGTAAACCATATTTGCGTTTTAAGGTTTACATTAAGCAATGATGTCCTAAAGAAACGCCTTCGCCTCCACCCTCCCACTGAGAGATCCCCCATGAAACAATTTGTTTTGTTTTCCCTGCTGACTGCCCTTGCAACGACAACAAGCGCGCAGGAAAAGCCCATGGATGCCCCGGAACTGACCATTCGCGAAAAACCCCTGGCCTCCATCCAGCAGGTGGGCGCGGATGTGAGTCTGGCAACCAATCTTCAATCCTTGCCGGGCGTCACGGTGTTGCCACAGGGCCTTCCGGGCGGCCAATCCGACTTGTCGATTCGCGGATCCACCTTTTCCGGAGCGGGCATCAGCATTGCCGGTCTGGCCCTGCGCAACGCCCAAACCGAACATTTTCACGCCGAACTCCCCTTTCCCGGCACCTGGCTGGGGTCTCCTGAAGTTCTGACCGGTGTGCGGCAGGCCGCAACCACAGAAGGTCATTTGACCGGAACCGTGGGTCTAACTCTGCTTCCGATTCGTCCCGGAACCCGCAGCACGGCCGGTGCCGACAACAAAGACGGGGCTTGGGCAAACGCTTCGGGTCAGCAAGTGATCGCGAACAAATCCGGCGCTCAAACCGGTGTCGGGGCCTTTGCCGGGCTGCTGAATATTCCCGGCGTGGATTTGCCGGACAATGACATCGATTCCAAACGCGGGGGCCTGCAACTGCAACGACTGGATGATCACGGTCAGACCGACTTCTGGGTGGGACACCAGGACAAAACCTTCGGCGCGCGTGGCTACTACGGCGTGAACCCCGCCTTTGATGCCGAAGAACGCACCCGCGACACCCTCGCCCTCGCCGCCTGGAAAAACACCGACCCCAGCGCTCCGCTCGATGCCTCCTTCGCGTACCGTGAATTCGATGACGACTACAAACTGTTCCTTCCTTCCGGCCTTTTCCGCAACGAACACACGACACGCACCCTCGCAGGGCAGTTCGGCGGAACAGCGCCCGTCGCGGAAACCCTGGGTCTGCGCTATCGTTTCGCCGCCGATCACGAGGACATCGACAGCAATTCCCTTGGGGATTTTGAACGTTCGCGTCTTGCGGCCACGCTACTGCCCCTGTGGTCCGCAACGCCGCGCTTGAAACTGATGGCGGGTGCCCGTGGGGAAGTGCTGGAAGGCGACGACGACCGACTCCTGCCTCTTCTTCGCAGCGAATATCAAGCCTCCGACACGATACTGTTTCATGCGGAGTTCAGTCAGTCCCTGCGCCGTCCGAGTTACACCGAACTGAACTATGAGTCCCCCGGCAGCTTGGGAAACAGCGGACTTAAACTACAGGATCAGGACGCCTACGAGCTGGGCTTTCGCTGGAATCCCGCCGCCGGAACGCAGGTGGATGCAACGCTGTTCCGCCATCAGACCGGTAACACGGTGGACTGGGTTCGTCCCGACGCCGCCGCCCCGCGCTGGCTTGCGGAAAACATCGGCACCGTGGACACGCTGGGAAGCGAGCTGAGTCTTTCCCAGCAGCTCTCCCCCACCCTCCGCGTGGGGGCCTCCTGGCTCTGGCTCGACAAAGACGCTCACGACGCCCCTTACTCCAGCCGCTATGCCCTGGACTACGCCCGTCACTACACCCAGGCCAACGTGGACTGGACCCCGCTCCCCTGGCTGCGCGTGGAGGCCTCCCATCTCTGGCGCGATCAGGTGGAGAACGCCCTGCGCGATGACGGCGGGGACGAACAATCCTTTGCCCTTTTGGCCCTGCATGTCCGCGTCGCCGCACATGCACAAATCAGCCTCATGGCCCACAACCTCTTCGACGACGATTACCGCATCTACCCCGGACAGGACACGGTCACCGGACGCCGCATCTCCGCCGCGCTCACGCTGGACTGGTGAAGCGACGCCCCACCCATTGACGCAGTCCCGCATTGACCTTTCCTGCCTGAATCGGCATAAGGTCTTGAATGAAAATCCTCATCGTCAACACCTTTGACCGCGACGGAGGCGCCGCACGCTCTGCCCGGCGCCTCCATCTCGGCCTCCGCCGCATCGGTGTCGACTCCCACATGCTCGTGATGCACAAAACCGGCGACGACCCGCACACCGAGGTCATCGACACCGCCCTGCACAACACCCTGCGCCCGCATCTCCCCCTGCTCGACGCCCTCCCCCTCGGGTTCTATCCCCGCCGCGACGTCTCCCACTGGGCCAACGCCTGGTTCCCCACCTCCATCGCCCGCGCCGTCCGCGACATAAACCCCGACCTCGTCCACCTCCACTGGATCAATCGCGGCTTCTTCTCCCTCGCCGATCTCCGCCGCTGGAAAAAACCCATCGCCTGGACCCTGCACGATTCCTGGCCCTTCACCGGCGGCTGCCACCACCCACCCGTCGGCTGCACCCGCTACCACGAGGCCTGCGGTTCCTGCCCCGCCCTCGGCTCCACCCGCGACACCGACCTCAGCCGCTTCACTCTCCGACGCAAACAGCGCCTCTGGAAAAACCTCGACCTCCACATCGTTGGCCCCAGCCGCTACCTCACCGACAACGCCGCCGCCAGCGCCCTTTTCTCGCCCTTCCCCTGCCACAACCTCCCCAACGGCATCGACACCCAACTCTACGCCCCCGGCAACCGCGCCGCCGCCCGCGCCGCCCTCGGCCTCCCCCCCGAAAAACCTCTCCTGCTCGTCGTCGCCATGAATGCGGCCTCCGACAAAAACAAAGGCGGACACCTCGCCCTCGACGCCATCCGCCTCGCCGCCGAAAAACTCGGTCCCGACGCCGCCGAATTGCTCATCGCTGGCGAATCCGACGGCCCCGACAAGCCCCGCGCCGCCTGGCCCATCCACCGCATGGGCGTCCTCACCGAGGAGGCCGATATGGTCCGCCTTTACCAGGCCGCCGACCTCCAGATCGTCCCGTCCTACATCGAAAATCTCTCCAACGCCATCATGGAGGCCTCCGCCTGCGCCCTCCCCTGCATCGCCTTCCGCGCCGGAGGCAATGCCGACATGGTCCTGCACAACCACAGCGGTTTCCTCGCCGAACCCTACGACCCCGCTTCCCTCGCCGACGGCATCGTCCAGTACCTGCAAAACCCCAGCCTCCGTCAGACCCACGGCCTCGCCGCCCGCGAACACATTCTCGGTTTCAGCGAACTCGAATCCATTGCCCAGCGCCACCGCGACCTCTACCAACGCATCCTGAAGCCCTCATGACCGTCAGCATCCTCCTCGCCGTCTACAACGCCGCCCAGCATCTTCCAGACTGCCTCGACAGCATCGCGGCCCATGCTCCCGGCGTGACGGTCCTCGTACAGGACGGCGGCTCCACCGACAACACCCTCGCCCTCCTCGCCGCCCATCCCTGCGCCCCGCAGGTCGTCAGTGAACCCGACGCCGGCATCTACGACGCCCTCCACAAAGCCATCGACCGCGCACAAACGGACTTCATCTACATCCTCGGCGCCGACGACCGCCTTCTGCCCGACTGGTCCACTGCGGCAGCCCAACTCCGATCCCTCGACACGCTCTATTACGCCAACGCCCGTTTCACCCATTCCGGAAAACTGGAAAACGGGACCTTCGACGCCAAAAAACTCGCACGCACCAACATCTGCCAGCAGGCCATCTTCTACCCCCGTCCCATTTTCCAGCGCCACCGTTTCGACCTCCGCTACCGTCTGCTCGCCGACTGGGCCCTCAACATGGCCTGCTGGAAAGACCCTGAAATCTCTTTCCAACACCTCCCCCTGACCGTCAGCCTCTACAACAACCTCGGCGGACGCAGCACCACCGGCTACGACGACGCCTTCGTGCGCGACTATCCCTTTCTGCTTCTGCGCAGCTTCGGCATTCCCGCCTTCCTCCGCCACGGAATCCCCGCCCTTCTCGCTCACCACACCCGCCGCCTCCGCGGAAAAACATGAACAGCCCCAACCCCCTTCTCGGCGTCGCCATCCCCACCTACAAACGCCCCGACCAGCTCCGTCGCTGCGTCCACTCCGTCATCGCCTCCGCCCGTCCCCATGACGTTTCCATCTGGCTGCTCGATGACTCCGGCGACGACAGCAACCTCCCCGTTTTCGCCGAACTCCAGTCCGCCTATCCCCACATCGTCGTCGTCCGCAACGAGAAAAACCTCGGCATCGACCGCAATATCCTCAAATCCGTCGATGTCTGCGACTGCGAATACGTCTGGCTGCTCGGCGAAGATGACCGAATGAAGCCCGAAGGCGTGACCCGCGTGCTGGAGGTCCTCGCCCACACACGCCCGCCCTTCGTCTACGTCAACTATAGCGCCACCGACGACGCGATCTCCTTCCTCATCAAGGAGCGCTCTCTCCCGCTGCAACAAGACCAAAGCGTTCCCGCCGAAGACTTCTACCGCAGCTACGCCTGGTCCATGGGCTTCATCGGGGCCTGCGTCATCCGCCGCGACGCATGGCTCCCGGTACGTCCCGAGCCCTACCTCGACAGCTTTTTTGCCCACGTCGGACGCATCATGGAGGCCATCCGCGGCTCTGAAGTCCACATGATCGCCGAGCCCCTCATTCTCAACCGCTGCGGCACCCCCGACGCCTTCACCTGGTCCTCCGAAGCCGCCGTCGTCCTCACCGGCTGGGGCCGCATGACCCAAGCCCTCAACCACATCTACAGCGAAGACGCCGGACGCGCCTCCCTCGCCGCCTTCCGCCGCGCCCACGGCATGGGCACCCTCAAATTCCTCGCCTACCTCCGGGCCGACAAGGTCTACGACTGTCAGATGTACGCCAGCCTCGTCAAACCCGACAAGCCCAGCGCCCCCTTCCGCCTGGCCGCCTGGGCCATCGCGCTCGCTCCCGCCTGGCCCTGGCGCGTGCTCCGATCCCTGCTCATGTCCCTCCGACGCCTCCGCTCCCCGCGACTGCTCGATCCGGAGCCCACCGCGTGATAGGACTTGGCTCCATGACAGACATTCTCGATTTCCTCGGCGTTCTCGCCCTCTTCCTCGGTCTCTACACAGGCCTCCCCAGCCTCTATCTCCTCCTCCGCCGCGCTCTCTCCGCCGAACGCCTCTGGATCGCTTCCCTGCTTTTCGTCTCTCTACAAGCCATCCTCGGAACCCTTTGGAGCCGGATCCTTCCCGCTTCCCCTCCCTACCAGCTCCTGCTCGCCGCCCTCGCCCTCCCCATCGCCTGCGAACTCGCCCTGCGCGCAAAAACACAGCCCTTCCCCCGCGACCCGCTCCTGCCCGCCATCCTCCTGCTCGCCATAGCCG